>CAYMLW010000340.1:0-1824 GCA_964391035.1 uncultured Gemmatimonadaceae bacterium | reverse complement strand
TCCGTGAACCGTGCGCCGTGAGCCGTCAGCTGTGAGCCGCCAGCCGTCAGCCCTCAGCCGCCGCCCGCCGGATGGCGGCGATGTTCTCGGCCACCGACCTGACGCCCCGGAAGATCGCGGCGCCAGCCACGAGCACCGTCGCCCCGGCGTCGACCACCTCGCCGGCGGTGTCCGGGGCGACCCCGCCATCGACCTCGATCTCGGCGTCCCCGTTGTCCGCGCGCTCGAGCAGCCGCCGGATCCGTGCGATCTTGGGACTGGTCGACGGGATGAACCGCTGGCCACCGAAGCCGGGGTTCACGCTCATGACGAGGACCATGTCCAGCTCGCCGGCGATCTCGGCGAGCGTGTCAACGGGCGTGGCGGGGTTCAGCGATACGCCGGCCTTCACGCCGTGGTGCTTGATGGCCTCGACGGTGCGGTGCAGATGGATCGAAGCCTCCTGGTGGACGGTGAGCCAGTCGGCACCGGCATCGGCGAAGTCGTCGATGTAGCGCTCCGGCCGATCGATCATGAGGTGCACGTCCAGGGGCAGCTCGGTGACCTTCCGCAGCGCCGCCACGACGGGGATCCCGATGGTGATGTTGGGCACGAAGTGGCCGTCCATGACGTCCACGTGGATCCAGTCGGCGCCGGCCGCTTCGGCCTCCGCCACACCGTCGGCGAGACGGGCGAAGTCGGCGGACAGGATGGACGGGGAGATCTTGATGCTCATGGGCTGACCCCGACTTGGAGGTGCCCGTCTGGCCCGGGTAGCCGGTCGGTTCGGGTCACGGGGCCGGCTCCCGTTCCATGATGTCGACGCCGTCGTCGTGGCCGACCACCACGGCGTCCGCCATCCCGAGAAACAGCCCGGTCTCGACGACTGCGGGGAGCGCCAGCAGCCGGCGCTCGACACTCGCCGGGTCGTTCAGACCGCCGGGAAACCCGCAGTCGAGGATGTAGTGGCCGCCGTCGGTGACGAAGGGGCTGTCGCTGTCGTCCTCGCGGAGCTCGAACTCTGCGCCCATGGCCCGGAGCGGGTCGAGGAGCGTGCGCCAGCCGAAGGGCACGACCTCGACGGGCAGCGGCGAGCGCTCGCCGAGCTGGTCGACCCGTTTGCTCTCGTCCACCACGATGACCAGCCGATCCGACGCGGCGGCCACGATCTTCTCCCAGAGCAGCGCGCCGCCGAGTCCCTTGATCACGTCGAGGGTGGGCGCCACCTCGTCGGCGCCATCGAGGGTCAGGTCGAGGTGGGGCTCGTCGTCGAGGGTGGTCAGCGGGATGTACAGGGTGTGGGCCAGGTCCCGGGTGGCATTGGACGTGGGGACCCCGACGATGCCCTCCAGCTCGCCGGCCTCCCGGCGCGCGGCGATGGCCTCGACCACGAAACGGGCGGTCGAGCCGGTCCCGAGCCCGAGCTTCATGCCCGGCTCGACCCACTCGACCGCCCGCTCGGCGGCCTGCCGCTTCTGCGCGTCCCGACTCACGCCGTCAGGACGGGAACTGCTGGAGCAGCTCCTTGATGCGCCCGGTCATCTCCAGCGCCTCGTCGAACGGGCGCTGCCACATGTTGCGGCCGAAGATGAGCCCCGTCGCCCCGCTCTCCATGACGGTCCGGGCCTTGTGCATCAGGTCCTCGTCGCTGACCTTGCTGCCGCCGCTGAACAGGACCATCGAGTTGTTGGCCGTCCTGATCACGCGACGCGCGCCCGCGGCGTAGTCCCGGTCGAGCTCCTGGTACTTCGCCGGCATCTTCGCGTCGTCGTCGCCCGTCTTCGGAACGTTCAGCTTGATGATGTCGGCACCGAACTCGTTGGCCAGCCGGGCGGCGTCGTCGAC
>CAYMLW010000339.1:0-4861 GCA_964391035.1 uncultured Gemmatimonadaceae bacterium | reverse complement strand
GGCGGGCGCTTCCGCGTTCTCGGTGTATACGGGACTTCGGCATCAGAACACTAGCTTGGTCCGTCGATCCGGGCCCCGAGGGAGGTGACAGAGTGGAGCACGACCAGCGGGAGGAGCGGGACGGGACGGGGGCGCCACCGAGCGCCCCCTCCAGCTCCCCTTCCCCCGTCCGCATCGCCCTCGGGATCGGGATCGTCGCGGTCTTCTATCCCGTCCTGGTGTTCGGCAGCGCCCGGACCCTCGACTGGCCCGTGGCCTGGGCGTACGTGGCAGTAGCCGTGGTCGGCACCGTGGCCGCGCACCTCGGGATGGCCGTCCGCCACCCCGATACGCTGGGCGAGCGGGCGCGGGGGCTGAAGTCGCCGGGGATCCGACGCTGGGACCGGGTCCTCGTGCGGGTCGTCGCCTGGGGCCCCGTGATCGCCATACTGACCGCCGGATTCGACCACCGGTTCCAGGCCAGCTCCTTCGCGGCGCCCGTCCTCCAGTGGGCCGCCCTCCCGCTCCTCGCCCTCGGCTACGCCCTGACCGGCTGGGCCATGGCCGAGAACCGGTTCTTCGCCGCCGTGGCCCGGGTCCAGGACGACCGGGGCCAGGCCGTGGTCGAATCCGGCCCCTACCGCTGGGTCCGACACCCCGGCTACGCCGGCGCCGCGCTGGCCACCGCCCTCGTCCCGCTCATCCTCGACTCCGCCTGGGCGCTCGTCCCCGCGGGCATCACTGTCGTCGCCCTCGTGGCCCGGACCGCCCTCGAGGACGCCATGCTCCGGGCCGAGCTCCCCGGCTACGACGACTACGCCGCCCGCACCCGCCACAGGCTGATCCCGGGGCTCTGGTAGGCGGACGGCGGACATGCGGACGGGGCGGACATGCGGACGGTGCACCAACATTTCATTTTGACCCATTCCGCCATGTCGATGGCCGCCTGGCCATATCCACCTGCCCGGGGTGCAACGACCCTCGTCCCTCCCTCGGACATGTCTTATCGGGTCAAATCTGGATAATGGTGCACCGTCCGCCGCGTCCCCGCCGCGTCCCCCCGTCCGCCCTGCTCCCGCCTGTACCCGCCGTACCCGCCCGTGTACCTTTCACGCCTGGCAGCCCCCTCTTCCACCGGCCATCATGACGCAGAGCGGCGAATACGAATACATTCTCCGGCGGCATCGCGCGGTGGCGTAGCGCGAAACCACCATGAACACGTCCGCCCTCCCGTTCGTCGTCCGGCACACCCACGAGGTCCTGGGCTCGACCGAGATCCGGTCCACGTCGGACACCATCCACGGCCTGGCCCGGCTCGACCGGGATCGGTTGGTCGTCCAGTGGCGGCTCCACCGCTCGACCGAGTCCATCGGCACGGAGATCCGGACCGATGAGGAGGTCGGCGAGGTCCACGAGGTCGAGATCCCGCTGGCCGGCGTGGCCAGCGCGGACGTCCGCCGCCGATGGTGGCAGTGGCGGCCCCGGCTGGTCCTCACCGCCACCGACCTCCGAGTGTTCGAGGAGATCGCCCGCGGGGACGCGCTGCGCTCGAAGCACCCCGGCGAGCTGATCCTCGAGCTGCGCCGCGGCGACCGGCCCGCCGCCCTCGAGTTCGCCGCCGACGTCACCCTCGCCGCCGCCGAGCTCCGGGCCGGCACCGCCCATGATCGGCTGGAGGGGAACCGGGAGGAAACCGGAAGGCCGAGCGGGGACGCCCGTCCGGGACTGGCGAGAGCCGACGACGCCTGAGCCGCGAACCTGCATGCCTGACCCTGCGTTCCCGACAGCGCTCCCCGAGCCCGCGGAGACCGAGCCGTGTCCTCCCCCTACAAGCCGGACCGCTACTCCGACGTCTCGCCCTACCTCATCGTCGAGCCCGCACAGGAGCTCCTCGACTTCCTGGTCGCGGCCTTCTCCACCGAACTACTCCGCCGGTTCGAGCGGGATGACGGCTCGATCATGCACGCCGAGGTCCGCATCGGCGACACCGTGGTCATGATCGGCGGCGCCAACGACGACACCTCGTCCGTCCCCGCACACGTGCACGTCTACGTCCCCGACGCCGACGACATCTACCGCCGCGCCCTCGAGGCCGGCGCCGAGCCCGTCCAGCCCCCCGGACGCCACGGCGACGACGACGACGACCTCCGCGGCGGCGTCCGCGGCCCCGGCGGCGTGACCTGGTGGATCGCCACCCAGGGTGAATAGCGAGGCGAGGCGGGACGAGGGAACCCCGTGGTCCGTGGTCCGTGGCCCGTGGTCCGTGCCCCGTGCTCGTGCGTGCAACGTGGTCTCACATCCCGTGAGTGCCTGACACGCACGCGGACTCCCCAATACCCCACGACCGCCGGACGCTCGCACCCGCACGGCGCACGCGACGCAACCCTTCCCCTTCCCATCCCCGCCCCCCACATTCCGGCCGGGACTGCCCTCCGGGGCCCGAACAGACAGCTGACACCGACCAGAAGACAACGCCATGCCACGCGGCCGCATCACCTTCATCGCCTTCGTCCTCGTCCTCGCCGCCGCCGGCGGCGCCGCCGCCTGGGGCGCGGCGGGCCACGACATGGTCGCCCGGGTCGCGGTCGAGGGCCTGCCCGCGTCCATGCCCGGCTTCTTCACACGCGCCGCCGACCATCTCGCCTATCTCGGTCCGGAGCCCGACCGCTGGCGGAGCGACGAGCTGTCCGTCATGGACGAGGCCTGGAAGTACGATCACTACATCGATATCGAGAACGTACCCGCCGGCGCCCTCGACGCCGCCGACCGGTTCGACTACCTCGCCATCGTCTACGACGCCGACCTCGACGACCCGGTCCGGGACACCGGCCTCCTCCCCTGGCGCATCCTCGAGCTCTACCAGCGCCTGACCACCGGGTTCGCCCGCTGGCGGCTGACCGAGTCGCCTGACCGGAAAGCGTGGATCGAGCAGCGGATCCTGAACGACGCCGGCGTCCTCGGCCACTACGTCGCCGACGCGGCCCAGCCGCACCACACCACCATCCACTTCAACGGCTGGGCGGACGGCGCCCCCAATCCCCGGGGCTTCACCACCAGCAACGACTTCCACTTCCGCTTCGAGACCGCCTTCGTCGGCGCCCACATCACCGCGGCCGAGCTCCGGCGCGCTACCCCCCACGGGGTCCTGCCGCTGAACGACGTCCGGACCGCCGTCATGGACTACGTGCGGGCCTCGAACGACCAGGTCGTGCCCCTCTACGAGCTCGAGCTGCGCTTCGGCTTCGACCCCGCGACGACGCCGGACCCGGCCCTCGAACGCTTCACCCTCGACCGCCTCGCCGCCGCCGCGACCATGCTCCGGTCCCTCTGGCTCCAGGCATGGCGCGACAGCGAGGCCGTCGCCGCTCGACTCGAGGATTGGCAGCGCTGACATGGCCACTACCCTCGCCGACCTCCGACTCCATGAGCGCGCCCTCCTCCTCGCCCTCGACGACGACCGCGGCACCGTCCATTCCGGCCCGTTCTACTCCTACGCCGTCGCCGGCGGCATCCTCGCCGAGCTCCTCCTCGAGGAGCGGCTGGCCCTCGAGCCACGCAGGCGAGGCAAGAACGTCGTCTCGGTGGCATCGGCCACACAGATCGGCGATCCCGTGATCGACGAGGTCCTCGAGCGGATCCGGACCACAGAGAAGCCGGCCACCCTCGAGACCTGGGTGTCCCGGGTCGCGCAGAAGGACGAGCTCCGCCACCGGGTCGCCCGGCGCCTGGCCATGAAGGGCGTGCTGCGCGCGGAAGAGGACACCGTCCTCCGCCTCTTCAAGCGACGCGTCTATCCCGAGCTCGACCCGGGCCCCGAGCGCGAGCTCGTCGATTCCCTCCGCTCCGCCATCCTCTCAGACGACGACGTCGCCGACCCCCGCACCGCGATCCTCGCTACCCTCGCCTGGCACGCCCAGCTCCTCCGGCCCGTCCTCGGCAAGAAGGAGCTCAAGGACCGGAAGGCCCGCCTCCAGGCGCTGGGCTGCGGCGACGCCGTCGCCGACGCCACCCGCGCCGCCATCGACGCCGTCCAGGCCGCCGTCATCGCCGCCACCACCGCCGCCATCGTGGCCACCACCGCCGCCGCGACCTGAAGGAACGGTGGCCCGCCGAAGCCGGGCCAGTCACGAGCCGGAGCCGGGACCATGCTCTGGCCAGTCAGCCGTCAGCCGTCAGCCGCCAGCCGCCAGCCGCCAGCCGTCAGCCGTCAGCCGTCAGCCGCCAGCCGCCAGCCGTCAACCGCCAGCCGTGCGCCGGGTGAAGTGGACGAGCAGGACGATCCCGACGGCGATCGTCAGTCCGACCAGGGGGATGCCGTCCAGTTCCCGCCACCAGCCGATGACCGGCGCCGCCGCGATCCCGATCTGTCCGCTCAGGTGGTACCGCCGCGTCGGGATGTACAGCACGCCGAACACCGCCAGGGCGAGCAGCGCCACGGTCGGACTCAATGCGAGCACGCCCCCGAAGATCGTCGCCACGCCCTTCCCGCCCCGGAAGCCGAGCTGGGGCGGCCAGATGTGGCCCGCCACCGAACCCACCAGCGCCACGACCGGCGCCGTCGGAGCCGCCGGCCCCACCACGAACAAGCTCGCCAGCCCCACCGCCAGCGCGCCCTTCGCCACGTCGAGCAGCGCCACCATCACGTACGCCCAGGTGCCCAGCAGGCGCCCGGCGTTCGTCGCGCCCGCCGTCCCGCTCCCCGCCGCCCGCACGTCCGTTCCCGTCCGCAACCGGACCAGGTAGTACGCTGTCGATACGCTGCCCAGCGCGTACGCGCCGAGCCCCACGAACGCCAGAACCACCAGTGAACCGCCCATCATGGCCTCATTCCCTCATCCCCGACCCCTCGCCACTCGCCACTCGCCACTCGCCACTCGCCACT
>CAYMLW010000338.1:0-4887 GCA_964391035.1 uncultured Gemmatimonadaceae bacterium | reverse complement strand
GGGCCGCAGGCCGAGCGGGTTGCGAGGGCCGCAGGCCGAGCGGGTTGCGAGGGCCGCAGGCCGAGCGGGTTGCGAGGGCCGCAGGCCGAGCGGGTTGCGAGGGCCAGAGGCCCGAGCCGTTTGCGAAGCCCAAAGGGCAAGCGGGTTGCGAAGGCCACAGGGCCGAGCGGGTTGCGAGGGCCGCAGGCCGAGCCGGTTGCGAGCCCGAAGGGCGAGCCAGTTTGCGAGGGCCGCAGGCCCGAGCGGTTGCCGCGAAGACGGCGATTTGCCTCCGCAGGAGGCGATTTGGGCGGCTGTCGGCCGCCCGAGTTGCCGCGGCAGACGGCGATTTGCGCGGCGCTGCGCGCCGCGCCGCGCCATGGCTTGGATCTTGCCCACACCCCCTTGCGAACGCGAGCGACCAGCCAGTCCCGAGCCACACGAATCATCACGAAGCCATGGCGCACACCATCCTCGTAGTCGACGACGATCCCGACTCCCTCGAGATCGTCCGGACGTTCCTGGAGTCGAAGGGCTACGAGGTGCACACGGCGCCGGACGGGCGGAAAGCGCTGGCGAAGGTGGACGAAGTGGCGCCGTCGCTCGTGCTGCTGGACGTGATGATGCCGGGCATGGACGGCTGGGAGGTGGCTCGCGTGATCAAGCAGCACCCGGAGCACGCGGGCACGCGGGTGGTCATGCTCACGGCCTGCAGCGGGTTCAGCGACAAGCAGGCGGGCCTGCGCTCGGGCGCGAACGACTACATCGTGAAGCCGATCCGGCTGGACGAGCTGGCCGAGCGGGTGGAAAGGAACCTGGCGGCCGGATCCGAGTCGTGAGGATCCTGAGTCGGACCGAAGACGCGGATCTGCGGGAGGAGCTCGAGCGGGTCGCCACCCGGCTACGGGCGCATCTGTCCAGTGGCGCCGAGATCGACGACGCGGGCCGGGTCGACGGGCCGGGGCAGGATGGCGCGGCGGGTCGGGATGGCGCCGCGGACCCGGACCACGCCGCGCCGGGATCCCAGGGGCCGGACGTCCTGGTCGTCGACATGCCGGAGGACGGCGACCTGACGGACGCGTCGGCGGAGGCGGACCGCCTGGGCGCCGCGCTCCTGGTCGCCTGTCGGGACATGGAGGCGTGCGCTGTCGGTCGCCTCGCGGGGGCCCATGACTGGATCCTGCTGCCCGCCGACCCCGACGAGATCGAGACCCGGCTGACCACGGCCCGACAGCGGGCGCGCCGGTCCGCCATGGAGGACGGGGGCGGGCTCGGTGACGCGCCCAGCCGCCGGGACGTGGCCGACTTCCTCCGTTACGAGGAGCTGCTCTTCGACCGACTGACCGGCTTCCCCACGCTCCCGGTCATGCTGGAGCGGGCCCGGGACCTGGCCGACCGTCGGGGCGAGGTCACGATCCTGTACATCCAGTTCGTCTGGTACGAGAAAGATCGAGGAGATCTACGGCTGGCAGAAGCTCGACGACGTGCTGGAATCCACGGCCGAGGGCGTGAAGGAGTTCTACCGGCAGCGGCACCCGGACTCGGAGCAGCTGATGATGGTCAGCCACATCGGCGACGACGACTTCATCCTGTTCACGGACCAGCCGCAGATGCAGGACACGGATCGGCCGGAGCATGCGCTCAAGGAGCTGACTGATCTACCGGG
The DNA here is from genome assembly GCA_964391035.1 of uncultured Gemmatimonadaceae bacterium. Lineage (GTDB taxonomy): Bacteria > Gemmatimonadota > Gemmatimonadetes > Longimicrobiales > RSA9 > JAWVYT01. The sequence continues at coordinate 3,242 of CAYMLW010000338.1, read as the reverse complement.
GGATCCGAGAGGCGTCGCAGGCGGCGACGGGCGCGAAGGAGTGGGAGCGGAGTCGCAAGATCAGCGACCTGAAGACACTGCTCCGGGACGGGGCCGTCTTCATGGAGTACCACCCCATCATCGTGACGGACACCGAGGAGGTCTACGGGTTCGAGGCGCTGGCCCGCGGCCGCCGGCCCGGGCTCCGGTCACCGGAGGTGCTCCTGGACATCGCCAGTGAGGCCAACCTGCTGTGGGATCTGTCGCGACTGTTCCGGAAGTGGGCGGTCGAGGGCATCGCCGGCGAGCTGGAGCGCGGGTTCAAGTTCGCCGTCGATGATGCCGGCAGCGGGTATGCCGGGCTCGGCTCGATCGCGAACCCGGACCCGGACTACATCAAGCTCGACATCTCGCTTATCTCGAACATCGACACCAACTTCATGAAGCAGAACCTCGTCGAGACGCTGGTGCGTTTCGCCGAGGACCACGGCGTGAAGGTGGTGGCCGAGGGGGTCGAGAGGCGGGAGGAGTTCGAAACCGTGCGCGACATCGGCGTCCACCTGACCCAGGGGTTCCTCTTTCACAGGCCCCGGTTCGCCGGCCTGGAGTCGTAAGCCGCTCCGGACCAGCGGCCGGCCGCGTTGCACCAGGAGTCGAGCCGACATGCCCGCTGACGGGACCCAGGCCGAGCGCTACACCGGGCGTCGCGACGCCGCCCGCGCCGAACGGGACCGCCTGACCCGTCGGACAGCCACGATCTCCAACCTCCGCCTGCTCGCCTTCGTCGCCGGCATCGGCGTGCTGGTCTGGGCCGAGATCCAACCCGAGCACAGCGGCCTCGCCCTGGCCCTCGCCGCCACCGCCGCCACCGCCTTCCTGGTCCTCGTGGGCCTCCATTCCCGGATCAGCGAGCGCCGTCGGTGGTCCGGCGAGATGGCGCGGGTCAACGAGGAGGCGCTGGCCCGGCTCCGGCGGGACTGGGACGCGCTGCCCGAGACCACCCGCAAGGCCCCCGACCATCGCTATGCCGGCGACCTCGACATCTTCGGCCACGGCTCGCTGGCCCGCCTGCTGAGCACCGGCACCGGCGTGGGCCGGGCCCGGCTCGACCGGTGGCTGCTGGACCCGGCGACGGTGCCGGAGGCGGAGCGTCGCCAGGAAGCGGCCCGGGAACTCGTCCCGATGCTGGAGTTCCGACAGGAGCTAGCGGTGGCCGGTCGGCTGGCCGGGGACCCCGGAGCGACCCTCGACGCATTCCTCGACTGGGCCGAGGACGAGCCCTGGCTCCTGGCCCGGCCATGGCTGCTCTGGTCGGCCCGGCTCCTCCCGGCGGCCACGGTGGCGTTCGCGGCGCTCCAGATCGAAGGGGTGGTCGGCCGCCCCTGGTGGCTGGTGACGCTCGTACTCGGGACGCTGCTGACGGCCGCGACCTGGAAGCCGATGCAGCGGCTTCTCGACCGGGCCTCGCTGGGCGATGCCAGCCTGCGGTCGTTCGCGAGCGTCGTCGGGCGCGTTCAGGACCAGACGTTCGAGTCGCCCCCGCTGGCCGCAGTCCACGAAGCGCTGAGCGGCGAGTGCGACGCCCGCCGGGAGCTGGACCGCCTGGGCTGGATCACCGAGCTGGCCGAGCTGCGCCATGGCGGGCTCTTCTACGCCCTCGTCCACCTGCCCACGCTCTGGGACTTCCACGTGCTGTGGGCGCTCGAGCGGTGGCAGCGCCGGGCGGGTCGCCACGTCCGGGAATGGGTCGACCGCGTCGCCGAGATCGACGCCCTCGCGGCCCTCGCCATGCCCGCCTTCGACGAGCCGGGGTGGTCCTTCCCCGAACTCCTTACGGGACCGGCCACCCCCGGCGAGGACGATCCCGGCCGGCACGACCACGCCGGGGAGCCCGACCGCCCCGACGCGGCCGACGACCCCGGCGCCCGCCGCCTCATCGCCCGGGACCTCGCACACCCCCTGCTGCCCGCCGACCAGCGCGTGGCCAACGACGTCGAGCTCGGCCCGCCCGGCACGTTCCTGATGGTCACCGGCTCCAATATGTCCGGGAAGAGCACGCTGCTCCGGGCCATCGGCGTGAACGTCGTGCTGGCCCAGGCGGGTGGCCCGGTGTGCGCCGCGTCGCTCCGGCTGCCCCCGGTGGACGTGTACTCGAGCATCCGGGTGGACGATTCCCTCGAGCGCGGGGTGTCGCTCTTCATGGCCGAGCTCCAGCAGCTCAAGCGGGTGGTCGACGCCGCCCACCGCGAGGACGGCCGCCTCCTCCTCTACCTCCTCGACGAGGTGCTGCACGGCACCAACACCGCGGAGCGACAGGTCGCGGTCCGGGAGGTCCTCGAGCACCTGCTCCGCGAGTCGGCCATCGGCGCCATCTCGACCCACGACCTCGGCCTCGCCGACGCCCCACCCCTCGACGACGCCGTCGTCCCCGTCCACTTCCGCGAGACCGTCCACCCCGAGGGCCACGACCCGCCCATGACCTTCGACTACCGGCTCCGCGACGGCATCGCCCAGTCCACGAACGCCCTCAAGCTCGTGCGGCTGGTGGGGCTCGGGCGCTGATCGGTCCCGCTGCGCGGCGGGTTCCAGCGTTCCGGGCGGGTGCCAACGGTCATCCCTCGGCACGCCTCGACAGCGACTCGCGTGAAATCGAGGAGGCTGCCCGACGACGAAGCCGAACACTCCCCGACGGAGTCCGCCCCGCCGCTCGACTATCCCCCGGCGACGCGCGGGACTTCCAGCGCCGGCGGCTCGACCGCTTCGAAGCGGTACACGGGGGTGGGCGAATCGATCTCCGGCGGGGCCGGCGGATGGAGGGTCGCTCCGAGGCCGGCGAACCAGGGCTCGCGGCCGTCGGCGGTGGCCAGCGGCTCGGCCGAGTACCGGACCGACGGGTTCCACAGGACCCACTCGGTGAGGCCGGCGTCGTAGACGGCGTCGATCTGGGCCCGCACGTGCCGGGGCCCGTAGACCGGCTCCCCGAGGCTGAACGCCTGGAGCCACGGCCGGATGGTCGCGGCATTCTCGATGGCCCGGGACCGGGCCACGCCGTGGTCCATGGCCTTCTTCACGATCTGGTACGGCGCCGCGTTCGGGTTGTCGTAGCTCCAGGAGCCCTTCGGGTAGTGGCTCGGGTAGACCATGGGGAGGAGGACGTCCATGACATCGGCCATCCTCTCCCAGAGCTGGCCGATGCCCACATCGTTCCCGGCCGATGTCGTGATGCCGAAGACCCGGCCTGCTACGCCGGTGCAGCTGTCGTT
>CAYMLW010000337.1:0-4965 GCA_964391035.1 uncultured Gemmatimonadaceae bacterium | reverse complement strand
CCGTGTCCCGTGTCCCGTGTCCCGTGTCCCGTGTCCCGTGTCCCGTGTCCCGTGTCCCGTCAGCCGTCAGCCGCCAGCCGTCAGCCGTCAGCCGCCAGCCGCCAGCCGTCAGCCGCCAGCCTCGTCCCCCGGCGCCCTCTCCCACTCGTAGTCCCGGTCCCGGACCCAGCGCTCGAACCAGTCGATCTGGACATTGGCCCGGAAGAGCTGGTGTCGGAGCTCGCGCCAGCCGTGGCCCTCCCGTGGTGCGACATACAGGTGCGTCGGGACGCCGTTGGCCTCGAGGGCCCGGTACATCTCTACGGACTGGGGCATGGGCACCCGGGGGTCCTCCTGGCCGACCAGGAAGATCGTGGGAGTGGTGACGTGCGCCACGTCGCTCAGCGGCGAGTGCTCCCAGTACATCTCGATGGGCGCACCCTCCTGCCAGGGCGTCCCGCCGAACCAGGGCGTGCGGTAGAAGCGGACGTCGCTCTGGGCGTACATCGAGACCCAGTTGGCCGCCCCCGCGCCCGACGCGGCGGCCCGGAACCGGTCGGTGAAGGTGATGATCTTGTTGGTCATGTGGCCGCCGGCGCTCCAGCCCATCTTGGCCATGCGGTCGCCGTCGACGATGCCGCGATCGATCAGATGGTCGACGCCGGTCATGACGTCGAGGTGGGCCTGGTCGAAGTAGCCGGGGACCATGTCGCGCAGGAAGTCGTCGCCGTAGCCGGTGCTGCCCCGGTAGTTGGGCTTGAGGACCACGTAGCCCATGGCCGTGAGCACCTGGAGGAAGTCCCCGGCGCCCTCCCACGCCAGCTTGTCCGACGACGCCGGGCCGCCGTGGGTCTGGACCACGAGGGGGTATCGCCGCCCCTCGACGTAGTCGAGCGGGTAGAAGACGATGCCCTCGATCTCGACGCCGTCCTCGCCCGTCCAGCGCGTGACCTCCCACGCCGGCAGCCGGAACCGGTCCACGACCCCGTCGTGCTCCCGGGTCACCTGCGACAGCCTGCCCCGCCCGTCCAGCGTCCACACCTCGCCTGGATCCGTCGGGCTCGAGATCGTCATGACGTGCCGGTCCAGCTCCGGGACGTAGCTCCACGAGCCGACCGAGTGGTCGCCCTCCGTGAGCGGCGTCACCCGGTCCCGGCGCAGGTCCGCCCTGAACAGCTCCCGCCGCACGCCCGTGTTGGCCAGGATGTAGATCGAGCGGCCGTCCGCCGACCAGACCGCACCGTTCACCTCGTGGGGCACCTCCGGCAGCAGCATCCGCGGCTCGCCGCCGGCCGTCTCCACCAGGAACAGGTTGTCGTTGTAGTATGACTCGAAGCGCTCGTTCGAGTCGGCCAGGAAGAGGGCCGTCCCGTTGTCCGGCGAGAGCCGCGGCGAGTACTCGGGCACGCTGTTGTCCGTCAGCCGCGTCATGGCGGCACCCGGCTCCGCCGCCATGACGTAGAGCTCCCGCTGCCGCAGGTCGTCCAGCAGCGGCGTGGGCCCTCGCACCAGCGCGATCCGGGTCCCGTCCCGGGACAGCGCGTAGTCGACCACGCTGAAGTCCCCTTCCGTCACCCGCTCCGCCTCGACCACGTCCCCGCCCGCGCCTCCCGATGGATAGCCGCCCATCGCGACCGTCCCTGCTGAACCGCTTCCCGGCACCGCCACCCGCCAGAGATGCCGCTGCTCGTAGTCCTCGTCGAACGCGTAGACGTCGTCCTCGAGCTCGTCCTTCCGCTGGTCCTCCTCCGACTCCTCGTCACGGGCCGTGAACCAGATCCAGCGGCCATCCGGCGACCACTGGATGTCGCCGACCCCCGTCGGGTGCGACGTCAGCCGCAGTGCCTCGCCGCCCCCGATCGGGATCAGCCAGATCTGCGAGTGCTCGTCATCGCCACGCTCCGCCAGGAACGCCACCGTACGGCCGTCCGGCGACCAGCGTGGGCTCGACTCGCCGTCCTCGCCGTTCGTCAGCTGGATCCCACCCGTCCCGTCCGATCGGACGAGCCAGATGTGGCCGACGCGGCCGTTCGCCTTCCAGTCCGCCTCGGAGCGGACGTAGACCACGTGCCGGCCATCGGGCGAAAGCTCCGGGCCGCCCACGGACGGCATCTCGATGAGGTCCACGAGGGTCATGGCCCGGGGCGGAGTCGGCTCCTGAGCGGCCGTCGGCAAGGCGCCCGCGAGGGCCAGAACCAGGACGGCGAGGGCGAGGGGCGCACATACGGGGTCGGCCAAGCCGGGTGCGGTCGCGCCGGGTGTGGCCGGGGCGAAGGCGGAGCCGACGCGCGGTGCCGGGGGACGACGATCAGGCATGAGCTGTCTCCTGCACAGGAGTCGGGCCGCTCGCCGTAACGGGAGCGACGGCGAGCGATATCGTCGATCGGGATCCGCTATGGTGGCGGGGACGCCGGGGCCACGCAAGTGGACTACCCTGCTACCCGATCCAAGTCGCCCTTGAGCGCCTCGTAGTCGTCCAGCACCGCGTCGATCTCGTCCGCCCCGATGGCCAGGACCGTAACCAGGTTCTGACGGGCCTGATTGACGGCGCTGCCGAACTTCATCATCTGACTCAACGAGAGGCTGCCCGGCTGTAGCTTGGAAATGCGCACTCCGAGTTCCCGGGCTTCGTCCCGAAGCCTCGGGAGCGTGACCGTCGCCTCATCCGCCATCCGCGAAAGGAACGCGTAGTCCGCCTCGTCCTCGAGGTCGAGTTCGCCGGTGTGATACTGGCTCAACGCGGACCGGAGCTGCTGGAGCCGCCCGGCCAGGACTGCGGCCCGGAAAAAAACATCGTCGAAATCTTCGACGCCGATCTCCGAGTAGAAGACCGTCTCCTCGAGGTAGTCGTAGCGCGGCTCGTCCTCGTACCCGACGAGATCGTCGCTCAGATCAATCAGCTGGACGGCGTGCGGCTCCAGCGTGGGCAGGGGGATGCTGGCGCATCCTGTGAAGAAGAGCGAGATCGCAATCACCACCAGCGGATACCTGTGCACGGATCCAACCCGGTCAGGAGAAACGGACTCAGGGTTCACAGCACGAGCCGAGTACCGATCGGGCACGAGCGTTCCCGGTATCGGCGAGCCGCTCCAGCGCGTCCCGGGCGTCTTCGTGGCCCTGGCGGGCGGCGCGGCCGTACCACTGGATCGCCTCGTCGACGTCCTTCGACCGACCGCGGCCGCTCTCGTAGACTACCCCGAGCCGGAACTGGCCGACGGCCAGGCCCTGCTCCGCCGCCCGCTCGTACAGGTCGGCCGCCCGGCCGTCGTCCCGGCGACGTCCGAATCCTCCGCTGTACATCCCGCCGAGGAAGTACTGGGCCTCGATGTGGCCGGCCATGGACGCCAACTCGAACCAATCGGCCGCCCGCTCGCGGTTCTCGTCGACGCCTCGCCCGGCCAGGTACATGGCTCCGAGGAGATACTGGGACTGGGTGTGTCCGGCGCGCGCGGCCTGACGGAGCAGCGGCAACGCGGTGCGGTAGTCCTTTCGCTCGTACGTGCGCGCGCCCTCCTCCGCCCATTTCTCGATGGCGGACAGCGAAGCCGCTGCGTCGGGCTCCGGGAGCGACACGGGCCGATCCTCGGGCTCGACGAAGAAGAACGGCAGCACGTAGGATGCCGACAGCCAGGGGCTCTGCTGGTCGTCGGTCGCTTCTCGCACCCGGCGGGTCACCCGCCGCATGATCTCCCCGGCCTCGAGACCCGGAACCCTGATCTCGTCCAGCAGCGCGCCGGTAAAAACGCCGTTCCGACCCCGTGCGTTGTCCTCGGCCCACGAGCCCGGTGCCGTCCCGTAGGCGATCAGCGTGCCCCCGACGATCTCGGCCGACGGCATGGCCCACCCGCCCGACGATCCGCCGCCGGCTACCGCGCCACCCCGGAACGGGTCGTCCCGGCAGGCATCCAGCACGATCACCTGAGTTCGGGCCTGCTTCAGTCCCGCCAGCACGCGTGACAGCGGGATCCCCAGCCGCTCCATGCGCACCGTCTCGCTCACCGACGGCTCGGCATCCACGGGGAGCAGGTAGTTCTCCCCCTGGACCTCCACCCCGTGTCCGGCGTAGAAGAGCAGCGCGACCTCGGCGCCTCTCGCCAAGGACGAGAACCTCTCGATCGCAGCCAGCATCTCGGACCGCGGTCGATCCACCTGCTTCACCACCTCGAACCCGAGATCCGTCAGCGTCGCGGCCATATCCACGGCATCGTTGCCGGAGTTCTCCAAAGGCCGAAGCGCCTCGTACGCCGCGTTGCCCAGGACCAGGGCGACCCGGGCATCGGTGGCTGCCACCGCTTCCGCCTCTTCCGTCTTCTGCTGGACGCCGATGCCGCGGGGGTCGGTCTGGGCCAAGGCTGGCGAGGAGGCCAGCAGAACAAGTAGGCCGAGGCCGAACGCCCCAGTGTACCCCGTCCCTAGCCCGCTCGACGGCCCCGACCTCCGAGTCCCAGCACCAGGGACGCAATGGCTAGGGCGGCCATCAACCCTTGTCGCGGCTCCAGGACGATGCGACGCGGACACTTCAATTCCCCGACCCGACGGACAGGGCGATCTCGTATTCACCTGCTTCAGCGTCGGTAGACGCGGCGATAAGCGTGTAGACCCCGGTCACGGAGGCATTGACCGACACGAACGCCTCCTCATGATCCTCGTCGCTGCCCAAGAGACCCCCGGTCGGTGAGACGAGGCGAAGGTATGGCTGGATGTCCGAGCCTGCCGTCGCATCGGCCAGGCTGACTGCTATGGAATCCCCCGCCGTCGCCTCGAACACCCACGTGTCCAGTTCGCCCGCGTATAGAAGCCCGCTCTCCGTGGCTCCATGCGACAGCACGCCCCCTTCGTCCCCGTCGGATACCGTCACCCCACCGCCCGAGACGGCCAGACTGATCCGGTGGCCGCCGGCCGCATCGTTGTTCCAGTCGTTCGAGGCCGCAACCAGCGTGTAGGTCCCGCTCACCGGAGCGTTGGCCGCTACGAGGGCTCCGCCAT
>CAYMLW010000336.1:0-4972 GCA_964391035.1 uncultured Gemmatimonadaceae bacterium | reverse complement strand
GTCGCCGTGATGCTGCCGCCCATGGCGATCTTCTTCCCGCTCTTCACGCTCCTGGAGGACTTCGGCTACCTGCCCCGGGTGGCGTTCAATCTGGACGGGATGTTCCGGCGGGTGGGCGCCCACGGGAAGCAGGCCCTGACCATGGCCATGGGGTTCGGCTGCAACGCGGCGGGTGTCGTCTCGACGCGGGTGATCGACAGCCCCCGGGAGCGGCTGATCGCGATCATCACCAACAACTTCTCCCTCTGCAATGGCCGGTGGCCCACGCAGATCCTGATCGCGACCATCTTCATCGGCGCGCTGGCGCCGGCCCACCTGGCCGGGCTCGTCTCGGCGGCGGCGGTCGTCGGGATCGCGCTCCTGGGCATCGCGTTCATGTTCTTCGCGTCGTGGCTGCTGTCCAACACCGTGCTGCGCGGCGAGGCGACGACGTTCAGCCTCGAGCTCCCGCCGTACCGGCCGCCGCGGGTGCTCCAGACCCTCTACACCTCGGTCATCGATCGGACGCTGATCGTGCTCTGGCGGGCCGTGGTGTTCGCGGTCCCCGCCGGCGCCGTGATCTGGCTGAGCGCGAACATCACGGTGGGCGGCACGAGCGTGGCCGAGCACCTGATCTCGTGGCTGAACCCGCTCGGGGTCCTGGTCGGGATGAACGGCGTGATCCTGCTGGCCTACGTGGTGGCGATCCCCGCCAACGAGATCGTGATTCCGACCGTCCTGATGCTCACGGTCCTCGCCACCGGGATGAACCTGGGCGAGGGCGCGGGCGTCATGTTCGAGCTGGACTCGACCATGGCCATGGCCGAAGTGCTCCAGGTCGGCGGCTGGACGCTCCTCACGGGCGTGTGTCTCATGCTGTTCTCGCTGCTCCACAACCCGTGCTCGACCACCATCTACACGATCTACAAGGAGACGGGCTCGGCCAGGTGGACCGCCGTGGCGACCTTCCTGCCGCTGGCCCTCGGGTTCATCGTCACCTTCCTGGTCACGCAGGTCTGGCGGCTTGCGGCGTAGAGGCTGGCGGCTGGCGGCTGGCGGCTGACGGCTGGCGCGGTCTGGCTGTTCGGGTCGCGGTCGGCCGCCGTGAATTGGCACGATTCGTTCGATGCCGATCCCGCTGCCCGACCCCTTGGCGGAGGAGTACCGGGACCTGGACGACATCCCGCCCCACACGCTCCGGGAGATCGACCACTTCTTCGCCGTCTACAATGAGCTCGAGGGGAAGGAGACGGTCACCGGTGGTCTGGAGCGGACGCGACTCGGCCCTCGCCTCGTCGCGGTGGCGGAGTTCGTCGCGGTGAGTCTACGCCGGATTGAGGATATCGACCTCGACGTCGATATCGATGCCCTTCCGCACGCTGCCGCTGACGATACAGAAGTCCTCGAAGACCTTGAGGCAGCGGTCGACGCGGCTCTGGTCCTCCGGCGGGATGGTCGCGGCGATGCGCACCTGGAGGCCGCTGACACGGAAGCGCTTCTCCTCGTTCCGGGTCACGATGCCATGGACGTCGGTGGTCATGGCCTGGACATCGACCCGGGCCTTCTGGAGGCAGAAGAGCAGGCTCGCGCTCAGGCAGTTGCCCACGGCCGCGCCCAGCACCCGGGCGGCATTGGGTCCCTCGTCTTCCCCGACGGGCTCGGGCTCGTCGAAGAGCAGGTTCGGCATCTTCTCGCCGTCGAATTCCGTGTCGAACTGGAATCCCTCCAGTCGGCGCAGCGTGAGGTCGAATTCCCGTTCGGCTTCGGCCATGGCGTCTCCCGGTTCCGTCTGAATGTGGTCCACACGCCCGAAGAGTACGCCCGAGTGGGCCGGTGCGTCTGTGGGGAGTTGGATGATTCTCGAGTCGCCTACTCACCCCACGCTGGGCGCCGTGGCGGGGTCGACGCGGGTCCCTCGTCCGATGGGGAAGACGGTGGCGGCTGGCGGCGGCCATTGCGACGACGAGCAGGATCGGGGCGGCGGCGAAGCTCAGTGGGACGCGGGCCGTCATGCCGGGACACCGGGGTCAGCCGCATTCATCGGCTCACGCGGAGCCGGGCCACCTCGTCGGGGTCGAGGTTTCGGGTTCGCTGGGTGGGGGAGAGCCGGGCGCGCCAGAGGATCTCGTCGGAGTAGGCACCGCCGATCCCGTCCAGGATCCGGGGATCGGTGAGGGCACGCTTGAGGGTGCGGTTCTCCCGGGTGATGGCGGCGGCGAAGTCGTCGAACGGGGATTCCAGGACGATACGCTTCCCGATCCGATGGAAGCCGGCCACCGTGCGGCCCTCGATCGCCGTGACCGGCGGATCGTAGGTGCGGAACAGAGAGGGGGTGCGGATCCGGATCCGGATCCGCTCGAGGGGCTGTCCCACGATCCGGGGACGCAGCGTCTCCAGGTAGGTCTCGACCTCCGGCGGCTCGGGCGTGCAGGCAAGGGTGGGCGGGGGCACCGGAGAGGGGCTCGTTCCATGGCCCGTCGCTCGCGGACGCCCCCCCGGTCCGCCCGCCACGGAGTGACGTGATTGCCGATTCCACTGAAAACATTGTCTCGCAACGAGTTGGCCCGTGTCCTGTATTTCCGTTTCCGCACACGCAATTCAGGACACAGGGAGGGACGGATGACGGATAACGAGCATCGATCGGACGAACTGCGGGACAAGAACCCCGGCGCGGGAGAACAGACGGGCGAAGCCGTCGGCGGGATCGGCGGCGCCCTGGCCGGCGCCGGCATCGGGTCGGCCGCGGGCCCGGTGGGAACGATCGTTGGTGGCATCGCCGGCGCGACCGGCGGCTGGTGGGCCGGCGAGAAGGCGGGTCGCGCCGTGGAGGACATGGGCGAACACGAGGACCACTATCGGGACCATCATCGCGCGATGGACAGGGGACTGGACTGGCAGCAGGCGCGGATCGGTTACACCGTGGGCCACATGGCCGGCCGGAACCCGAGCTACGACGGCCAGTCTTTCGAGGCCATCGAGCCGGAGCTGCGGTCGGGGTGGAGGAACACCGACTACGAGTACGAGCACATGCGTCCGCACGTGCTCGCGGGGTACGCCCGCACCTCGAAAGGCAATCCCCTGACCTGAGGGCCGTGAATTCTGGCATCTCCCGGCCGTCGCGGGGGCGCGCCTCTGTACAGGAACCTTTGAAGATCGGTCGTCCGCAGCGTATCGAGGATAACCACCTCCGCTGCGGGCGGCTCGCTCTCATGGACCCTTCGAACAAGATCACTCGCTCCAAGCCACTGATGGCATGGTGCGTGATTCCTCTCGACTCTACACGCCCCGCAGTACCTGCTCGTGCACCGCGCGGGTCTCGGCCGAAGGCCCGACGCCCAGCTCGTCTGCGATGACGGTCCGGCACTCGTCGTAGACCCGGAGCGCCTCGGCGGCGTTCCCGACGGCGGCGTGGGCCTGCATGAGGAGCCGGTACCCCGACTCCCGGAAGGGCCGGAGCCGGACCATCTCCCGGGCGGCTTCGACGGCCAGGGGGTGCTCGTCGTTCCAGAGGTAGACCCGGGCGCGGCACTCCAGCGCCCTGACCAGGATGCCGGCCAGGTGGTCCCGCCGGGCTTCGATCCAGCCGGCCTCCTCGCCGGGGAGGAACGGGCGTCGGGCGATGAGGCGGGCCACCGCCGACGGACCGTAGGCGGCGCCGACGTCGCCCGCGTCCAGCGCGGCCTCGGCCTCGTGGATGGCATCCTCCGCGGCCTCGTGGTCGATCCACGTGCCGGGCGGGAGCCGGATCTCGTATGTGCCGCTGACGCCCGTGAGCGCCGCTGTGCCGTCGACGCCCGCCCGGGACAGGAACGATCGGAGCTTGCTCACGATGGCGCTCAGCGCCCCGTCCCACGACGACGGCGGACTGCCCCGCCACAGCGCGTCGGCCATCGCCGCCCTGGAGACGGGGGCCCTGCGGTTCGAGACCAGGTACGCGAACATCGCCCTGCCCTGGCGACCCGGGAACTCGCCGGGACCCAGCAGCGCGTCGTCGCCCTCCAGGGTCATACGGCCGGACAGATAGATCCGCAGCATTGCGGGCAGGACTCCTAGCTTCTCCCAAGCATCCGGTCAACCGAAAACAACCGGCTCGCCGTATACTGGAAGCGTTCACCCGCCGGAACAATGATCACGACAGCGCGAGGAGCATCATGACGACCGGAAAGAGAGTGGCCTGCGACTGCGGCAAGGTGATCCGTGAGAGCACCGACGACGCGCTGGTGGCGTCGGTTCAGAAGCATGCCAGGGAGGTCCACGAGATGGAGCTGTCCCGTGAGCAGGTCCTGGCCATGGCGGAGCCGGAAGCCTCGTGAAGGCCGACGCCGCCTTCCTCACCGCCGCGGCGCTGGGCCTCGCCCTCGCCGCGCCGGTGCAGGTCCAGCGACCCACTGACGCGGAGCCACCCATGAGCGGCAGCATCCTGGTTCACCTGACCCACGGCCCCGAGCACCCCACCCGCGCCGCCCTGGCCTTCAACGTGGCCCACGCAGCCCTCGAACAGGGTCATCGGGTGCCCGTGTTCCTGGCCGGCGACGCCGATGTGCCCTTCTACCTCTCCGGCGACTCCAGCGCCGCCTAGCTCAAACCCGCCCCACCAGCTTCGCCGTATACTCCCCACCCCCCGTGGCCGTGAAGGTCACCCGTCCGAGGGGATCCACCACGTAGACCACGGCCGGGTGGGTGATCTCGCCGGTGAGCTCGTCGCGGGCGATGTTGACCTCCCAGGCGTCGAGGGTTTCCAGGACTGCGTCGACCGGCCCGCTGAGCACGTGGGCGTCGGGGTCGAGCCCCCACTGCATGGCCACATGGGGCAGCCGTGACGGCGTGTCCCGCCATGGGTCCACGGTAACCACCACTACCGCCGGCCGCGTGGTCCCCTCGGCCTCGTCGGCGATCCGCTGGGCGTCCAGGACATCCCGGACCAGGACGGGGCAGACCGTCTCGCAGTGGGCGAACGCGAAGGTGACGAGGACGGGCTTGCCCCGGTCCATGT
>CAYMLW010000335.1:0-4973 GCA_964391035.1 uncultured Gemmatimonadaceae bacterium | reverse complement strand
GGCGTGGCGGGCTGGGCGGCGCCGGTCTCGTGGTACCGGGCACCGCGGCGCTGCCACCGTTCCAGGACGAGCACCCCGAGCACCCCGAGCATCAGGAGGGCCGCCAGGCGGAGGGCGGTGTCGAGGTCGCCCATGGAGAACCAGGCCCGGAAGATGCCCGTGGTGAACGTGCTGACGCCGTAGTAGGCCACGGCGCCGTAGTCGTTGAGGACCTCCATGAGGACCAGGGCCAGGCCGCCGGCGATGGCGGGCCGGGCCAGCGGCAGGCCCACGCGGAAGAACACGGACGCGTGGCCCCGCCCGAGGAGCCGCGCGGCCTCCAGCGTACGCCCCGCCCGCCGCTCCAGCAGCGCTCGCGTGAGGAGGAACACGTAGGGATAGAGGACCAGCCCGAAGATGGCCATCAGCACCTCGATGCGCATGACGTGCCACTGCAGGAACGCGTCGGCGGCACCGGGCACCAGCGCCCGGACCAGCCGCTGCACGGGTCCTGTGACGTCCAGCATGCCGGCGTACGTGTACGCAGCCATGTAGGCGGGCACGGCCAGCGGCAGCACCAGCGCCCACCGGAAGAACCGTCGGCCGGGGAACGTGGTCATGGTCACCAGCCAGGCGCCGCCCACGCCCAGGACCAGCGCCAATCCGCCGGCCCCGGCCGCCAGCACCAGCGTGTTCCGCACGTACCCGGGCATCAGCGTCCTGGCCACGTGGTCCCAGCTCGGTCCCGGGGGCGCGAACGCGCCCACCAGCACGGCGATGATCGGGACGACGAGGACCGCAACCAGGGCAAGCGCCGCGGCCGTCCAGCCCCGGGGAAGGGACCGGACGGCCGGCGCCCAGCGACGCAGCGCGGCTACCTCCATCCAACCCGGTCGAAGATCCGGACGGCTTCGGTGTTCAGCTCGCCGAGGACCGTGAGGTCGATGGTGTCGGACCGGAACTCGCCCCAGGACTCCAGGACCGGGGACCATTCCACGCCCGGTTTCACCGGGTACTCGTGATTCGCCTCGGCGAAAATGCGCTGGGCCTCATCGCCGGTGAGGAACTCGAGCAGCCGTACCGCGGCCTCCGGGTGGCTCGCGTGCCGGGTCACCCCGGCACCGCTCACGTTCACGTGCGCGCCGCGCCCCTCCTGGTTCGGGAAGAAGACCTCGACCTGCTCCGCTACCCGTCGCTCCTCCGGATCACCCGATGAGGCGAGGCGCGCCAGGTAGTAGGTGTTCACCACCGCCACGTCTCCGACCCCGGCCGCCACGGCCTTCACCTGGTCCGTGTCACCACCGGCGGGCGGACGCGCCATGTTCGCCACGATGGCGGCGCTCCAGCGCTCCGCCGCCGCGGGCCCCAGGTGCGCCATCAGGGACGCCAGCAGGGACTGGTTGTACACGTTCGACGATGACCGGATCAGCACCCGGCCACGCCATTCGGGCTCCGCCAGCGCCTCGTAGGTAGACAGCGTCGACGGATCCACACGGTCGCGATGGTAGGCCAGCACGCGCGCCCGGCGCGTCAGCCCCCACCAGTGGCCGTCCCGATCCCGCAGATGCGCCGGGACGTTGGACTCCAGGACCTCCGAGCTCACCGGCCGCAGCAGGCCCCGGTCCTTCGCCCGCTGCAGCCGCCCCGCGTCCACCGTGATGAGCACGTCCGCCGGCGACGCCTCACCCTCGTTCTCCAGCCGCGTGATCAGCTCGTCCGCCGAGGCCGTGACCACGTTCACCTCGATCCCCGTCCGCTCCGTGAAGCGGTGGAACAGCGTCCGGTCGGCCTCGTAGTGGCGGTGCGAATAGACGTTGACCACGGCCGGGGCGTCCGCCCCGTCGCCCCGGGGCGCGTCGCCGCACGCCGCGAGGCTCAGCGCCGCCACCGCCGCCACCGCCGCCGCCGCCGCCGCCGTCAACCGGCGGACCCGCACGGGCCCGGGGCCGCCCAGCCTCACGGCGAGACCCTCAGCCCGAGCTGCACCGTGCGCGGCATGCCGGGCCGGGCGCCGGCGGGGCGCCGCGCCACCACGTAGGCCGCGTCCGTCAGGTTCTCCACGCCGCCGTACACCGTCACCGACGGCGTGGCCTGGTAGCGGACGCCCGCGCCGAAGACCAGGAGCGCGTCCGTCGAGGTCTCGGGTTCCAGGGCGCCGCTCCCCGCCACGGTCCGCATGGCCGACGCCGCCGTGGCCGTCAGCGAGCCGCTCCAGGCGCCTCGCTCGACCCCGAACCGCCCGAACAGCTGGTGCCGCGGCAGGTACGGCAGCTCGTCACCCACCTCCACCGTCCCCCACGCGCCGAAGTCGCTGTCGAACGCCGTCTCGAACGTGGCCCGCGTGTACGTGTAGCTGAGCTGGAGCGGCAGCCGCCACGCGATTTCCCGCTCGGCCAGCGGGTCGTACGTGGCCGCCAGCTCCAGTCCGGCCACCGACACCGCCCCACCGTTGTGCAGCTCGCCCGTACCCGGGCCGCCGCCCGAGAGCGTCTCCGCGCCCAGGATGTTGGTATAGTCGCTGTAAAAGACCGCCGCCTGCGTCCGGAACCCGGTGCCGAAGAGCCGCACCCCGACCTCGTAGTTCACGCTGGACTCGGGCTCCGTCTCCTGGTCCGCACCCGGTCCCGGGGGACCGAACCCGCGGTGCACACCCGCGAACACCCGCAGCGCGGGGCTCACCGCGTAGAGGGTGCCCAGGCCCGGGATCCACGCCGACACCGAGCTCTCCCGCTCCCCGGTAACCGTCGCCCTGGCGTCGTCACCCGGAGCGAAGTCGCGCCGGAGCAGATCGATGGTCTCGTACCGGATCCCCGGCGTGAGCGTCAGCGCGCCCCAGTCGATCCGGTCCTGCAGGTAGAAGGACATGGCCGCGGCGCCGCTCACCCGGTTGGCCTGGCTGCCCGGCTCACCCACCGACGTCAGCACCATGGCGCCGTCACGCATGGCGTAGCCGTCCTCGTGCTGGAACCGGTCCTCCTCGTCTTCGTGGTACCGGGCACCCAGCTCCAGGTCGTGACGGCCCGCCGCGGTGAACCCGAACCCGAGCGCCGTCTGCACGCCCCGCGAGTAGTACTCCCGGTTGTTGGCCCGGACCCGCAGCGCGTCATCCCCGCTGTCCTGACCTCGCAGAACCGCCAGCTCCGCCGCGCTCGACGCCGGGTCGCTGAACACCGCGCTGATGCTCCGCCCCCCGACGCTCTGCAGCTTGTACCAGTTCCGGGCGAACGTGTTGTGGTACGCCGTGGTCACCACGTTCAGCCCCGACGGCAGCCGCAGCGCGTGCCGGAGCTGCACCTGCTGGTGGTCGGCCCGCATCACGTCCTCCTGGGACGCGGCGTAACGACGGTACGGCGTCGACCCGAAGTCCGCCGACGTCAGCCCCACGTAGGTCTCGTCCGAACGCTCGTCGTAGTACCCCAGCTTCAGCTCGACCTCCTGGTAGACCGCCGCGTTCCGGTCCGTGTTGAAACGGAGCTTGCCCACGTAGTCTTCCACGTTCATACCCGTGGGACCGCCGCCATCCAGCTCCTTGAAGCCGTCGGACTCCAGCCGATAGGACTCCACCAGCCAGCCGAATCGGTCGCCGCTGCCTCCCGCCCGGACCTCCAGCTTCTGCGTCCCGTTCGATCCGCCCGCCGCGTCCGCCGACAGCGTCATGGACCGCGGGATGCTCGTCGACACCAGGTTCAGAGCACCACCGATGGTGAACGGCCCGTACCGCACCTGGCTCGAGCCCTTCCGGACCTCTATCGCTTCCATCCGCCCGGCCACCGGGAAATAGTACGCCGCAGGAGCCGCGTACGGGGCCGGCGCGATCAGCACGCCATCCTCCATCAACGTGATCTTCGAACTCCGCTCCGCACCCGTGCCACGGAGCCCTATGTTCGGACGGAGACCGTAGCCGTCCTCCTCCTGCACGTTCACCCCCGGAACCTCACGAAGCAGCGCGTGCACGTCGTCATACAGCACCGGCCGCTCCTCCAGCGAATGCGTGCCCACCACGTGCACCGACCCCGGCACGTCATCCACTCCCAGCCCTTCCGATAGACGGGTTCGATCCGCCAGAACCAGCAGCGGGTCCAGCGCCAACGGCGCCGCACCCAGGGTGATACGACGGTCATGCACCCCTTCCCCACTCACCTGGACCGTCCGCTCCACAACACTCCGGCCCACCAGATCGAACCGCAGCGTGTACGTCCCCGCGGGAATCCCACGGAACGCGAAACGACCCAGATCGTCCGTCGTCGCTCGCCGACTCAGCTCCACCAGCGCCACCGACACCCCCGACAGCGGTGCGCCACCCTCTTCCGCTCGCACCGTCCCCCGCAGCTCGGATCCCTCCTGCGCAAACCCGGCGCCCGTCCCCGCCGCCAGCAGGACCACCGTCGCCAGCACCATGCGTCCGCCGGCCGCGAACCGCCGCCGCCACACCCGTCCGTTCATCATTGTCTATCCTCACGTCACAGGTTGAGAATGGTTCTCAATCTCACAGAGGATGTAGCATCGGGCTTTGCGGGCGTCAAGGGGCGGGGGTGTCGAGACGATGCAGCGCAGGCTCGACCTGCCCGGCGCATGCCTCGATCGGGAGCTCGATCGGATGGTCGAGCTCGGGGCGCTGAGCAGGGAACGGGAGGGACGCCGCCGGGATGCTGCCGATCGCCACGGCGGCGGGCCTCGCAGCCGAGCAGCTATAGTTCAACCTGTTCGGTCATCCCCGAACGGTGCCCGGCACAAAGGCGTGCTGGAAGAACGATCGTCCCTACTGGTGACCAATTGCGTTGTCACGACGATACATTGACTAAAATTTTAGTCATATAATGACAATTCCTATTGACACACTGGCTAGATGTACGGTATACTTGTCAGAGAATCGCTGAAACCACTCATCCGATACGAGCGCAGGCGAAGTCAGATGATCATACGCAACGTTAGAGACGTCCGTGACCTGATTGCCGATGGGCGGCAAACTCTCGGGTTATCGCAGGCTGAACTTG
>CAYMLW010000334.1:0-4996 GCA_964391035.1 uncultured Gemmatimonadaceae bacterium | reverse complement strand
GGGCGTGATGCACGAGAGTACCGGCTCGCCGTCCATGAGCACCGTGCATGCGCCGCAGTCGCCCTTGTCGCACCCCTGCTTCGACCCGGTCAAGCCGAGGCCGTAGCGGAGGGCTTCCAGGAGAGTCCAGTGACTGGCGACGCCGACTTCCCGGCGGTCGCCGTTCACGTCCAGGGCAAGGGCGGAGAACATGCCGAACACTATCGGCCGTCCGCCCACGGGGTCAACCGACCATGGCTCGTTTGACTCCCTCCATCGCGTCCGGCCATCTTCCCAGCCGATTCCTCGACGGAGGGCAACATGACTGGACCGGTACAGCGTGTGGGCGGCGTGGTCCTGGCCGCGGGTCGCTCGACCCGGATGGGCCGGCCGAAGGCTCTGCTGCCGGCGGGGGACCGGCCGTTCGTGGCGGCCTGCGTCGCGGCCCTGGGGGAAGGCGGCTGCGATCCGGTGCTGGCTGTGGTCGGTCGAGCCGCCGGGGAGGAGGCCGCGGCGGCGGCGAGGGGTGCGGGCGCCATCGTCGTCTGGAACCGGGCTGAAGACGCGGAGCAGCTGGACTCGCTGCGCCTCGCCCTGGATTGCCTGGACACGCTGGAGCCGGAGGCGGACGGGGCGCTGGTGCTCCCGGTCGACCACCCGCTCGTGGCGCCGGCCACCGTTCAGGTCCTTCTCGTCGCGGCGGCGGGCGACCCGGCGGTCGTGGTGCGTCCGGTCCACGACGGCCGGCCGGGGCACCCCACTCTCTTCCGCCGTTCGATCTGGGCCCGGCTCGCCGAAGCCGAGCTGGCGGAGGGTGCCCGCTCGGTGATCGAGGCGCCGGAGACGGAGGTGCGCGATGTCGTTGTGGAGGACGACGGCGTGGCCACCGACATCGACACGCCCGAGGAGTATCGGCGCACGTTCGGGAGGACCCCTTGACCGGGCTGGCGGAGGCCGCCCGGGCGGTGCTCGAGGCGCGCAGCGGGGGCCGGGCGGTGGCGCTGATGCACCCGACCGAGCCTGCGGTCCCCGGCCGGCGGCTGCTGGTGTTCGCCGACGGCACGGTGCACGGCACCTTCGACGATCCGGAGCTGGACGCGGCCGCGGAAGGGGCGGGCAGGACGGCCCTGGCGGAGCAGGGCGCCGCACCGCGGACCGTCGAGACCGGCACCGGGCGGGAGCTCTATGTCGAAGTGCATCGGTACGCCGCCCGCCTGTTCGTGGTCGGGGCCGGCCATATCGCCGTCCCCCTGGTCCGGATCGGGGCGATCCTGGGCTTCCCGGTGGTCGTCCTCGATGACCGGGAGGACTTCGCGACCGAGGACCGGTTTCCCGACGCCGCCCGCGTGCACGGCTTCGACTTTGCCGACCCATTCCGGGAAGAGGCACCCGGCGCCGGCGACTTCGTGGTCCTGGCGACCCGGGCCCACCGCTACGACTACGACTGCCTGGCGGCGCTCCTGGCCCTGGACCCGCCACCACGCTACATCGGCATGGTGGGTAGCCGTCGTCGGGTGCGCGCCGCATTCCGGGCGCTGGTCGACGGCGGCGTCGAGGGGGACCGGCTCGCGGCCGTCCACGCGCCGATCGGCGTCGACATCGGGGCGGAGACGCCCGAGGAGATCGCGGTCTCCATCGCCGCCGAGCTGGTGGCGGTGCGCCGGAGTGTGGCGGCCGGCGGGTCGCTGCGGGACCGGGAGCGGGTGGTCGAGCGGTGGCTGGACCGGTCCGGGAGTTCCCATGGATCCTGACACGCAGGTCTACCGGGCGCTCCTGGACGCCGCGGCCGAGGGCCGGCGCGTCGTGCTCGCGACGGTAGTCGGGGCGCGCGGGTCGACGCCGCGTGGCGTGGGCAGCAAGATGGTGATCGACCCGGCCGTCGGGCTGGTGGGCACGATCGGCGGTGGGTGCGGCGAGGGCGATGTGCTGGAGGTCGCCAGGGAGGTGCAGGAGACGGGTCGTCCGGAGCGCGTGCGGGTCGAGTTGACGGACGCCGAGGACTCGTGGAGTCCCGCCGTGTGCGGGGGCGTGATGGACATACTCGTGGAGCCGGTGGATCCCGATGTGGAATAGGTACAGTGCGTACGTGCAGAAGCCTCCGGAGCTCATGGTGGCGTGGCACGACCCGGAGACGGAGGCCCGGGGCTGGCTGGTCATCAACTCGCTCCGGGGCGGCGCGGCCGGGGGCGGAACGCGCATGCGGGTCGGTGCGAACCCCCGGGAGGTGGACTATCTGGCGAAGACGATGGAGTTGAAGTTCGCCCTGGCCGGCCCGGCCATCGGCGGGGGCAAGTCGGCCATCGACTTCGACCCCCGGGACCCCCGCAAGCGGGACGTGCTCCATCGCTGGTTCGAGGCCATTGCGGCGCACCTGCGGGAGCACTACGGCACGGGCGGGGACCTGAACGTGGACGAGGTCACCGAGGTGACGCCGATCATCCAGGCGCTGGGCATCGAGCACCCGCAGGAGGGGGTGGTGCGGGGCCATCTGAAGCCGGACGAAGACCGGTTCCGGCGCGTGATCGGCTCCCTGGACAAGGGGGTGGAGGCACCGGTCACCGGAGATCTCGGGGTCGCCGGGAAATCGCTCGTCGTCGCCGACATGATCACCGGCTACGGCGTGGCCAGGTCCTTGATCCACTACCGGGAGCGGCTGGGTCAGCCGATGGAGGACGCCCGCGTCGTGGTCGAGGGCTTCGGCACTGTCGGCGCCGCCGCCGGCCTCTACCTCGCCCGGGCCGGCGCCCGGGTCATGGCCATCGCCGACATCGACAAGGCACGGGTCGAGCCCGCGGGCCTCGACGCGGCCGAGGTCGAGCGGCTGTTCGTCGAGGGGCCCGATCGGCTCCTCCCCGACGACGGCTGCCTCTACGGCGACGCCCGCGAGGCCTACTTCGACGCCCCCGCCGACATCTTCGTCTGCGCCGCGTCTTCCGGCACCCTGTCCGAGGACCACCTCGACCGGCTGGAAGCGGCGGGCATCGACACCATCGTGGGCGGCGCGAACCTGCCCTTCCGGGAGCAGCAGCCGGGCTCGACCGCCGTGCACCAGGCCGCGGACGGACGATTCGCCGTCCTGCCCGACTTCGTGGTCAACCTCGGGATGGCCCGGGGCTTCAGCTACTTCATGGACGAGGACGCCGCGCCGGGCGCCGAGTCCGTGTTCCGGGCCGTCGATGAGACGGTGGCCCAGGCGGTGGACGAGGTGCTCGAGCGGACCGACCGGGAGGACCGGGGCATCATGGCCGCCTCCCTCGGCCTGGCCCTCGACCGGATCGGGGCGGCATGAGGGGCACGGCTCCTCACCTGGACGCCGGCGAAGTCCGACGCCGCGACGGCGGACGCCCATGAGCGTCACGGTCCACGTGGGCACACGCCGCGGCCTGTTCCTGGCCACATCGCCAGACCGGCGGACGTGGCGCCTGGACGGGCCGTATCTCGAGGGGCGCGAGGTCTTCTACGCGTTCCGGGATAACCGCACGCCCGGCCGCGTATGGGCCGCCACCAACCACAGGGTCTGGGGGTCGCACATCCACCGGAGCGACGACGGCGGCCGATCGTGGGCGGTGCTGGAGTCGGCGCCCCACCACGACGACGGTGGCCTGGCCGCCATCTGGTACCTGGCCCCCGGTCCCGACACCGAGCCCGACACGCTGTGGGCCGGGATCGAGCCCGCCGGGCTGTTCATGAGCCGGGACGCCGGCGCGTCGTGGGAAGCGTCGTCGCTGAACGACCACCCGACCCGGCCCAGCTGGCAGCCCGCTGGCGGGGGCCTCGCCCTCGGCGGGATCCAGCACGACCCCACCGAACCGCGCCGTGTCTACTGCTCCCTCTCCGCCGGCGGCGTCTACCGGTCCGACGACGGCGGCGCCACCTGGACACCCGCGAACCGCGGCACCCGCGCCGCCTTCCAGCCCCGGGAGTACCCGGACACGGGCCAGTGCGTGCACAAGCTGCGGCTGCACCCCGCCAGACCCGGGCGGCTGTACCAGCAGAACCACTGCGGCGTGTACCGGTCCGACGATCGGGGCGAGAGCTGGCAGGAGATCACCGACGGGCTGCCCAGCGACTTCGGATACGCCCTCGCCCTCGATCCCCGCGACCCGGACACCGCGTTCGTGATCCCCGAAAAGTCCAGCCACATGCGGGCCACCGTCGATGGCCGGCTCCGCGTGTTCCGGACCACCGATGCCGGCGCCTCGTGGACCGCCCTCACCGATGGGCTGCCCCAGGAGCACGCCTACGTCTCCGTCCTCCGAGACGCCATGGACCACGACACCCTCGACCCCCTCGGCCTCTACTTCGGCACCTCCACCGGCCACCTCTTCGCCAGCCGCGATGGCGGTGAGCACTGGCACGCCGTCGCCGCCTTCCTGCCGAAGATCCTCTGCGTCACCGCGGCCGCCACGGACTGAGGCAGCCATTGCGGGAGGCGGCGATCCGGGCGCCGGGGCGCCCTGACGGGACAGCCGAGGCGCGCCGTGGCGCAGCTGCCAACCGGGGCGCCGGGGCCGCCGGCGGCCGAGGTGCGACGCGGGCGGAGGCGCCGAATCAGGGTGCCGTGGAGGGATAGCTACGGGTCGGGCCGCGGTGGGTGGAGAGTCTCAGCGATAATCACTGAAACTCTCCCGTTGCTGGTCCGTAGCTTCTTCGGCATGGAGAAAGTCGTGACTATGCGCTGAAAGTCTCCATGGCAACGCGGACATATCCTCGATTCTCGACTCTCGATTCTCGATTCTCGATTCTCGACTCTCGCCGCCCGCCTTCACATGGCCGCGACCATCCCCTAAGCTTGGCGCATGACGACCGATGACGATCCCCGGAAGACCGACCGTATCGCGCTGCTCCGCTTCGCGGGGGAGCTGTTCATCAAGTCGCGCCAGACCCGATCCTCGTTCCTGGGGCGGCTGCGCACCAACCTCGAGGACGCGGTCCGGAGAGTGGATGCCGGCGCCCGCATCGAGGGGGGCTGGGACCGGCTGTACGTGCACTACGGAGACCCGGCGGTCCTCGACGT
>CAYMLW010000333.1:0-5064 GCA_964391035.1 uncultured Gemmatimonadaceae bacterium | reverse complement strand
TCCAGGAAGTCCTCGGCCAGGTAGACGGCGTTGTTGAGGTAGTAGTTGTCCATGTCGCCGACGTAGATGTGCAGCTTGCCGGCGAGCTTCGGGCCCAGCGTCGCCCAGTCGCGCTGCATGATGTGGACGAGGTCGTAGTTCTCGCGCCAGTACGCGGCGACAGCGCGGTCGATCTCGCCGGTGAGCTTGTCCCAGATCCGGGCGGGGTAGCCGTCCGGCCCCACCGGCGAGTAGACGGCCTCCCAGATGTCCCACTGCTGGCCGGACCGGGACTTCGTTCCCAGGGCCAGCTCCCGGTGGTTCATCTCCTCGAGGCTCGAGCTGACATGACCGAGCCAGTCCCGGTGGCCGGGCCTCCGGGTGGCGTTCGGGTCGTCGTCGAGGACGTAGGCGTTGTCGTGCTCGTACAGGTTGACGAGCGTGTAGGCCCGGAAGTCGATGGGGTCGGGGCAGGCGATCCAGGCGCCGTTGTAGTCGTCGGGGTAGAGGACCTGGACGGCCGCGGCCTCCCAGCCGCCCGTCGACCCGCCGTAGAGGAACCGGCTCCAGCCCTCGCCGATGCCCCGGAACCGCTCCTCGATGTAGGGGATCAGCTCGTGGGTGATGGCGTCGCCATAGGGGCCGAGGTTCGCCGAGTTCACGGCGTAGGAGTCGTCGTAGTAGGGGTTCGCGTGCTGGATCTCGGCCACGAGCATCCGGGGGAAGTCGGGCGAGGTCCATTCCTGGTAGAGGGCGTAGGCGGCCGAGTCCTGGGTGTGGTTGTAGCACGGCCAGTCGAAGCGGGCGCTGTAGACGCACGGCTCCGTGGTGTCCGGCGGCGTGGTCCGCCAGCCGCCGAAGTCGTACGGGAAGTGGCCGTGGAAGATGGCGATGGGGTAGCGCCGGTCCGGCTCCTCGTCGAACCCGGCCGGCAGCAGCACGTGGGCGCCCAGGTACATGTCCGTGCCCCAGAACTCGCTCAGCAGCTCCGACCGGATCCGCACGTGCCTGATCCACTCCGTGTCCTCCGGCGGCTCGATCTCAGGGATCGCCTCCGTCAGCTCGACCCGGATCGCCGCGCCGGGGGAGCCGGCTGTAGCCGCGACGCTCGCGGACGACACCGCGGAGCCAGCCGAGCCGGCATCGCCCACGTCCCCCATGTCCCCCCGGTCCCCCATGTCCGCATCGGGCGCCACGGTGGACGCGTTCGCAGAGACACCCTCCCAGTCCACCCACTGTGGCTCACTCAAGAGGTTCCCCGGCTTCCGGTTCCACTGCTGACCCTCGCCCCGGTCCGGCGGCAGCTTCAGCACGCGGCCATCGGCCAGGTTGAAGGTCTGGTACCGGTTGATCAGCGCCTGGACCCGGTAGCGACCCGGCGGAAGGTCTTCGAGCGAGGCGACGGGGTAGCCGAACGTGCTCCCGCCCTCGGCGACGTCCGCGTGCATCGGCAGGCTCGCCGGCTCTCCCGGCGCCCACCCCTCCACATCGGTGCCGAAGACGTACTGGGTCCCGGGCCCGTCCGAGATCTGGAACCGGGGCTCGCCCTCGTCGCGCGTGGAGAAGAGGAGCAGCAGTCGGCCGTCGAGGGGGCCCTCGGCCAGCTCGGCCGGGTACACCACGGTCACGCCGGACGCGGTGGTCCCCGCTGTGTCCGGTTCGCAGGCCCCGAGGAGCGCGGTGAGGAGCAGAGCGGGCAGAGCCGCGAGCGGGTGTACAGCGGTGCGTCGCATGAACCCTCCATCGGCAGAGGAGCGGGCTTCGTACACGTACGATCGGTCCGCCCACCGCCGGCCGCAAGAACGTGGTCGTCCTGGACGCCGGACTCCGGTCGCTGGACGCCGGTCGCCGGTCGCCGGGCGCCGATGCATCTCTCCGGCGCCCTGATGCGTTCAATGGGTAGCGCCCCCGACGGCGACCCCCTACCCGGGACCGACATGAGCGGCACCCTCGAAAACGGCACCTTCTACGGCGGCGTGCGGACCGACCGCGTTGTGGGCGGGATCACCCTGGCGGAGACCGGTTACGAGCCGGGCTTCGAGGTCCCGCCCCACGACCACGCCCACCCCTTCTTCTGCCTCACGCTCCGGGGCTCGTTCGACGAGGAGTTCGAGCGACGACGGTGGACCGCCCGCCCCAGCACGATCTTCTACCACCCGGCGGCCGCCGAGCACGCCGAATACTTCGGCGAGGACGGCGGCCGGCTGTTCAACATCCAGCTCGGCGGCGACTGGCTCGCCCGACTGGAGCGCTTCGACCTGCGGGCGCCGCAGCGGCAGGTGGACAGCCATGGCGGCGCGCTGAGCGCCCTGGCCGGCCGGCTGTACCGGGAGTTCCGCGTCGACGACCCCGCTTCCGACCTGGCCATCGACGGCCTCGTCCTCGCCCTCCTTGCCGGCGTCATCCGACAGCCCGAGCGGCGGATCCGGACGGGCCGGCCCGGCTGGTTGAGCCGCGTGGAGGCGCTCCTCCACGAGCGCATGGGCGAGCCCATGGACCTGGCCGCCATCGCGGCCGAGGTCGACATCCACCCCGTCCACATGGCCCGGGTCTTCAAGCGCCACCACGGCTGCACCCCCGGCGCCTACCTGCGACGGCTCCGGAACCGGGAGGCGTGCCGGCTCCTCGCCGAGACCGACTGCCCTCTGGCCCGCATCGCCCTGGCAATGGGCTTCGCCGGTCAGAGCCACTTCACCCGGACCTTCAAGCGGTCCCTGGGCGTACCGCCCGGCCAGTACAGGCGACTGACCCGGCCCTGACCGCCGTCTCGCTGGTTTCGTTCAACGGTCGCTGGATCCGTCCAATACAGGAGTCGGCGGGGTCGTCATCTTCGTGTTCGGACACGAGACCCACGCGTAAGAGGCAGGTGCATCGTGAGACGGACACGGAGGGCCCTGATGGACCTCGTTGCCGGGGCGGCCATGGCGACGACGGTGGGGATGGCGGCGGTGACGACGGCTACGGCCCGGTCGCCGAGGGATCGGCTGGTCGTCGATGTCGACTGGCTGGCCGAGCACCTGGACGACCCGGATCTGGTGCTGCTGCACATCGGCGATGAAGACGACTACGCCGCCGCCCACATCCCCGGCGCCCGGCACCTCCACACCCGCGACATCGCGGCCCCGGAGGACCACGAGGGCGGCACGGGTCTGAGCCTGCAGCTGCCAGAGCCGGCGGTGGCGGAGCGGGTATTCGAGGGGCTGGGGATCGGGGACGACTCCCGCGTCGTCGTCTACTGGGGCGGGAACTGGGTCACGTCGGCCACCCGCGCCGTCTTCACCCTCGACTGGATCGGGCTCGGGGACCGGACCGCGGTCCTCGACGGCGGCATGCCGGCCTGGCAGGCGGCGGGACACCCCGTGACGGCGGAGCGGCCCGGTCCGCCCCGGCCGGCGGACCTGACGCCCCGGCCGCGGCCCGAGCTGGTGGCCACCGCCGACTGGGTCGAGGACCACCTCGACGCCGATGGCTACCGGATCATCGACGCCCGCGCGCCCGTCCACTACGACGGCTCGTTCCAGGAATGGGGCAGCCAGGCGCACCGGCCGGTGGAGCTGCCCGGACAGGAACGATGACGGGAGACCGCACGGCCCCCTTCGGATCTCCGGATCGGCCCGGTGTCCCAGCGCCCGCCCGGGGTGCGGGAACGGAGGCGGCCGGGGCCGGGGACGGCGCCGCCGGGAAACGTGCGGGGTCGAGCATCCACGACGCCGGGCCGCGGCCCTACACCAACCCCTACGTCGCCGGCGTCGGCCTCGGGCTCGTCCTCCTGGCCGCGTTCGTGGTCATGGGGCGCGGGCTCGGCGCGTCCGGCGCGTTCACCTCCATGGTCGCGGCCGGTGTGGGGGTCGCGGCTCCTGCGCACGCCGAGGCCAATGGCATGTGGGGCCACTACCTGGCCGGCGGCTCGCCGCTCCGGGACTGGCTGGTCATCGAGATCGTGGGCGTGGCCATCGGCGGGTTCGTCTCCGCGCTGGCGGCCAGCCGGTTCCGGCTCGCCGTCGAGCGCGGCGCCGGCGTCACCGACCGGGGCCGGCTCCTGCTCGCGTTCGGGGGCGGCGCCGTCATGGGTGTCGGGGCCAAGCTGGCCCGGGGCTGCACCAGCGGCCAGGCCCTCACGGGCGGCGCCGTGCTGAGCGTCGGCGCCTGGCTGTTCATCCTCGGCGCTTTCGCCGCGGGCTACCTGGCCGCGCCCCTCTTCCGGCGCCAGTGGGTCTGAGCCGGTGCCGTTCTACGAGCTGGGCGCCTTTGGCGACGACTTCGCGCTGCTGGTGGCTCTGGGCGTCGGCATCGCCTTCGGCTGGTTCCTCGAGCGGGGCGGCATGGGCAATGCCCGGAAGCTGGCCGCACAGTTCTACTGGCGGGACCTGACCGTCTTCAAGCTGCTCTTCACGGCCGTCGTCACGGCCATGCTGGGCCTCTTCTGGCTCGGCCGGCTCGGGCTCGTCGAGCTGTCGCTGGTCTACGTGCCCCCGACCTACGTGGTCCCGCACCTCCTGGGCCGCCTGGTCTTCGGCGTCGGGTTCGTCATGGGCGGGCTCTGTCCCGGGACGTCCTGCATCGCCGTCTCGTCGGGCCGGCTGGACGGCCTGGCGCTCCTGGCCGGCATGCTCTTCGGGATCTTCGTCTTCGGCGAGGCCTTCCCGGTCGTCGAGGGGCTCTACGGCTCGACGCCGGCGGGGACCCTCACCCTCCCCGAGCTGACCGGACTGCCCTACCCGGTGGTCGTGGCCGGGATCACCCTCCTCGCTCTCCTCGCCTTCCGAGGCGCCCATGCCATCGAGGCCCGGGGAGACGGACCCGTCGGCCCGGACCGCGCGCCGTGATCCCGCGCGTCCTAGCCGTTGCGGCGATCGCGTTGGCCGCCGGCGCGCTGGTACCCGTCGGCCCGGCAGCGTCCGGGGACGCGGGCCCGCCAGCCGACTACGCCAGATCGGACGGGCCCGTCGTTGCCGACGCCCGCGGGCTGCCCGACGCCCCGGGCGTGGTGGGCGTGGAAGAGCTGCGCGCCGAGATGGCCGCCGGTGAGCCCCTGGTCGACGCCGTCGTGCTCGGCGAGTGGATCCGCGACCGCAGCCCGCTCCG
>CAYMLW010000332.1:0-5065 GCA_964391035.1 uncultured Gemmatimonadaceae bacterium | reverse complement strand
CGGTCCGCCGCCTGGTCGGAGACGGGATGCACGTGCGGTACCTGGAGAAGGAGTTCCCTATCGGGGGTCGCCCCGTGATCCTCCGGGCCATCCGCTCCGAGGAGAGCGTGCTCCAGACGCTGCATCGCCTGGTGCTGGCGGGGCTTTCGGCTATCCCCCTGGCCGTGGTCCTGGCCGCCCTGGGCGGGTACTGGATGGCCGGCCGGGCGTTGAGGCCCGTGGCCCGGATGGCGGAGCAGGCCCGGTCCATTACGGCCGACAACCTGAGCGCACGGCTCCCCGTGGACGACCCCGAGGATGAGCTCGGTCGGCTCGCCGTCGTGTTCAACGATACGCTGACCCGGCTCGAACGCTCGTTCCGGCGGCTCCGCCAGTTCACGGCCGACGTCTCCCATGAGCTGCGCACGCCACTGGGCAGTCTCCGGAGTGTGGGGGAGATGGCCCTGCGCGACCCGGACGCCAGCGCCGACCAGCGGGAAGCCCTCGGGAGCATGCTGGAGGAGGTCGACCGGTTGAACCACCTGGTTACCAGCCTCCTCACGTTGAGCCGGGCGGACGCCGGACGGATCGAGCTGGAACGCCGACCGCTGGAGCTGGGCACGCTGGTGGCCGCCACCGTGGATGACCTGGCGGTGCTGGCGGAAGAGAAGAACCAGGACCTGGTCGTGGAGACCGCCGGAAAGACCCCCGTGCTCGCCGATGCGCAGGTGGTGCGGGTCGCCATCGGGAACCTGGTCCACAACGCCATCACCCACTGCCCGGCCGGCGCGGCGATCGACGTCCAGGTCCGGTCCCACTCCGAGACGGCCGAGGTGACCGTCCGGGATGACGGACCCGGGATCCCGCCGGAGCACCAGGAGCACGTGTTCGACCGATTCTATCGGATCGAGGAGTCCCGGTCCCGATCCGATGGGGGCACCGGCCTGGGCCTCGCCATCGCACGGTGGGCGGTGGAAGCCCACGGGGGCACCCTGGAACTGGAGTCGGATGCGGGACCGGGCTGCACCATGCGCATGACGCTCCCGCTCCGTACGGAGAAGTGAAAGGGACTAGATCGGCTCAGTTCGCCAGCCCCCCCGACCGCCCGGCGCCGGTCTCGATGAAGCAGGCGCCGCTGGCGGAGCACGCGTGGCGGGGGCTGGGCGTGGTCTGGATATGGCTGCCGATCCGTCAGCGGATTGTGGATCCGTTCCCCTTCTTCTACCGTTCACAACTATGAAACGACGCACCCCCATGATCGCCGGCTGCCTGACCCTCATGGCGCTCGCCTTGTCCGTCGCCCAGACGATGGTCGCATCGACGTGCGCCCCGGAGGCGGTGGCGGACGCGTTCGCCGCGGCCTGGGAGGAGCCGGCGACGGGGAGCGATTGCCCGTTGATGGGTATGCACGATCCGGGTCCCGACGGGGATGAAACCGGCGGACAACACTGTCCTTTCGCCCCGGCGGCGGCCGAGACGTGCGGCGCCATTCCTTCGATGGCCTCGCCGACGGTGGTCGTCACCTTCGATCAAGCCGTGACCATACCCGGCGACATCTGGCTCCCCACCAGCGTCGACTTCCCGTTCGAGAAGAGCCTCTTCCGCCCACCCAGGGCGTAACTCCGTAGGCCGGGCCGACTCTCGTCGGCTCGATCCCAGAAGACAGAAGCAGCGATCGAGAACCCCGGGAGGGGATCTCGTACACCCCGATGTTCCCGGTCCGGGAAGCGTGCGTCCTACAACACGGGCGGCCCGGCCGAGCCTCGGGGGAAGCAGTGACCACGACCCGGGAGGATGTTCATGGATGGCAGGAGAGAGAGCGCGCTCGTCGCGATAGTCCCGGCCCTGATGTTCGGGCTGGCGCTCGACGTCGGCGCGCAGCAAGGGTCACTTTCGGCCTTCCTCGCGGAGGCGGAAGACAACAACCCCGAGCTGGTGGCCGCCCGGAGCGCGGCGGAAGCGGCGGAGGCACGGGTGCCACAGGCCGGCGCACTGCCGGACCCGGCGCTGGGGCTCGGCCTCATGAACGTCCCGGTAGCGAGCCCGAGCCTGGGGCGGGACGTGATGACCATGACGACGGTCCAGCTGGGCGGACGGCTTCCCTGGCCCGGGAAACTGGCGCTGGCCGAGAACGCTGCGCGGCTCGGTGCCGAGGCCGCGGAGTGGGGGGTCGAACGGGTCCGCCAGAGGGTTCGAAGCGAGGTGAGGTCGGGCTATTACCGGATCTACTTCCTGGACCGCGCCCTCGATGTCACGGGCCGCAACGAGCGGCTGGTAGCCGACTTCGCCGGGCTCACCTCGGCGCAGTACGGGGTCGGGATGGGCGCGCAGCCGGACGTGCTCAAGGCGCAGGTCGAGCGCACCCGGCTGCAGAACCAGGTCGTCGCGCTACGGGAGCAGCGGACGAGCGCGGTGGCCCGGCTCAACGCCCTCGTCGGCCGCGCGACGGACGCCGCGATCCCCGCGGCGGAGCTGCCCGCGTCCATCCGGGCGGCCGCCGTGGCGGGCGACACCTCCAGCGTCCGCTTCGCCGCCGCGTCCCTCGCCGACGTGATCCCGGAGGCCGGCACGGGAGCGGTGCTGGGGATCCCGAGCGTCGCGGAGCTCCAGCGGCTGGCCGCGGAGCACAACCCCGCGCTGCGGGCCCATGCGCTCCGGGTGGCAGCGCAGGAACGCAACCTCCTGTTGGCCCGTAAGGCTACGCTACCTGACTTCAAGCTGTCCGTCGGGTACAGCCGTCGGGCCGACTTCGGCGATCTGTTCAGCGTCACGGTCTCCGTCCCGGTGCCGGTCTTCACCGGGCGAAAACAGGGGCAGGCGGTGATCGAGGAGACGGCGCGGCTGGGCGAGCACCGCGCGCTTCACGACGCCCGGCTGAGCGAGTTGGATGCGGACATCGCCTCCCTCGCCGCCGAGCTGCGACGCGCCCGTGACCAGCTCGTACTTCTCGATCAGGGGATCCTGCCACAGGCCCGTGCGTCCCTCGAATCCGCCACGGCCTCCTACCGGGTCGGCCGGGTGGACTTCCTCACGCTCCTCGATGCGCAGGTCACCCTGTACCAGAAGGAGCTCGACTATCACCGGCTTCTCGCCGACTTCGCGACGAACCTGGCCGCGCTGGAGCGCGCCGTGGGCACGGAGGTGCTGAAATGACGATACGGACCAGGACGCTGTACATCGGGGCCGCCGGGCTCGTGGCCGCCCTCACCTTTGTGGCCGGCCTGGCACTGGGTACCCGCCCGCCTCAGGAGCCGCCGTTGGAGCCGCAGCCGACTGTGGGCACGGGCGCGATGCCGGACACGGGCAGGTCGGGAATGGGTGGAATGGACATGGGCGGGATGTCCATGGACGGCTCGATCCGTCTCAGCCAGAGCGAGCTCCGCACGTTCGGCGTGACATTCGGGACTGCCGAGGTGCGGCCGTTGTCGAAGACGATCCGGGCCGCCGGGATCGTGGAGTTCGACGAGCGGCGGATGGCGTACGTGTCGCCCAAGTTCGGCGGCTGGGTCGAGAAGCTGCACGTGGACTTCACCGGCCAGCCGGTCCGCCGCGGTCAGCCGCTCCTCGACGTCTACTCGCCGGAGCTGGTCACGGCACAGGAGGAGCTGCTATTGGCCGCGCGCATGGCGGAGTCGGTGGGCGACAGCCGGGTGGAGCAGGTGGCCGAAGGGGCCGCCGACCTGCTCGAGTCGGCCCGGCGCCGGCTCGCGTACTGGGACCTCTCGGCCGTGCAGATCGAGCGGCTACTGGAGACGGGCGAGGTGCGGAAGTCCATGACCCTCCACGCGCCCGTCTCCGGGATCGTCATGGAGAAGGACGTGTTCGAGGGGCAGGCGTTCCGGCCGGGGCAGAACCTGTACATGATCGCCGACCTGTCGAGCGTGTGGGTGAACGCGGAGATTTTCGAGTCCGACGCCGCGCTCGTCCGAGAGGGCTTGCCCGCGGAGCTGTCGATCGCGGCGCTGCCGGGCCGGACGCTGACCGGGCGCATCGAGTATGTCTACCCGACAGTCGGCGACCGGACGCGCTCGCTGCGCGCCCGCATCTCGCTGCCCAACCCCACGGGCGAGCTGAAGCCGGGAATGTACGCCACGGTCCGACTCGCGCCCGCCCTGGGCGAGGTGCTGACGGTTCCCGCCTCCGCGGTGCTGTACTCGGGTGAGCGGGCGCTGGTCTTCGTCGACATGGGCGGCGGCGCGCTCATGCCTCACGAGGTGACGGTCGGCCTCGGCGGCGAGGGCCACGTCCAGCTCCTCGACGGCGTCGAGCCGGGCGAGCGGGTGGTCACGTCCGCCCACTTCCTCCTCGATTCGGAGTCCAATCTCGCTGAGGTGATGCAGGCCATGATGGTCGAGATGGGGATGACGGGGACGGATATGGAGATGGACATGGAGATGGACATGTCCGGCGGCGGGGAGGAGTAGACCATGATCGAGCGCATTATCGAGTGGTCCGTCAACAACAAGTTCTTCGTGGTGCTGGGCACCGTGGCCGTGATCGGCTTCGGCGGCTGGGCCATGGCCACCACGCCAGTGGACGCGATCCCCGACCTCTCGGACGTGCAGGTCATCGTCCAGACGGACTGGAAGGGGCAGGCGCCGCAGGTAGTCGAGGATCAGGTCACCTACCCCCTATCCACCGAGCTGCTGAAGGTCCCGAACACGAAGTACGTTCGAGGCGTAAGCCAGTTCGGGCGTTCCTACGTCTACGTGGTCTTCGAGGATGATGTGGACATGTACTGGGCCCGCAGCCGCGTGCTCGAGTACCTGAACGGCGTGCGGAGCCGGCTCCCGGAGGAGGTCCAGCCGCAGCTCGGCCCGGACGCCACCGGCGTCGGCTGGGTCATGCAGTACGTGCTCGTGGACCGGAGCGGCCGGTACGACAACGCGGAGCTCCGCACACTCCAGGACTGGACCCTCCGTTACCAGCTCACCGCCGTTCCCGGGGTCAGCGAGATTGCCACTCTCGGCGGGTTCGAGAAGCAATACCAGGTCGAGCTGGAGCCCGAGAGGCTGCTCCCTTACGGGATCCCCATATCGAGGGTGCTGAGGGCGCTCCGCGAGTCGAACCTGGACGTGGGCGGCCG
>CAYMLW010000331.1:0-5084 GCA_964391035.1 uncultured Gemmatimonadaceae bacterium | reverse complement strand
CGAGGAGGTCCTCGTAGCGGTGGGACGCGGGATCGAGGACGAGGAGAACCACGAGCTGGTCCAGGATCTGAGCGAGGCGATGGGGGCCGCGATCGCCTGCTCCCGGCCCATCGTCGACGCGAAATGGCTCGACCGGTCGCGCCAGGTCGGCACCTCGGGCAGGACCGTCCAGCCGAAGGTCTACCTCGCCCTCGGCATCAGCGGGTCGTTCCAGCATCTCGGCGGCATCAAGGGCACCCCGTTCCTGCTGGCCGTCAACAAGAACCCGAACGCGCCGATCTTCCAGGCCGCCACAGTCGGTGTCGTGGCCGATCTGATGGACCTGCTGCCCGTGCTGAGCGAGAAGATCCGGGCGAGCCGTTGATCCGTCCTGCAGCCGACGTCTCCCTCGACCAGGTCCGGCGCCGGCCGCGCGTCCTCGTTCCTCTCCGTGGTGCCCCGCCACAGCTTGCCCGTGGCATCCCATGGCCCACGGTGGAATCATAATCCGTGCGTTGGGGGTTCGAGTCCTCCCCCTGCTACTTTCATATCGAAGGCTTCTGCGCTCGGCCGGGCGGTGGGATCGTCCGGCCGTTCTGCATCCGGATGGCGACGGGAGGATGCCTGGTTCATGGCGGGGCAGGTTTGCGGGGTTTGCTTCCCTCGCGGCGGGTTCAGGTTTCCGGGTGCCGAGCCGAGGCCAGGCCTCCGCCAGCGTGGCCGCGTCATTGGCCACACCGGCACCACGACCCGGCCTCGGCGCGTGAGCAACCCTCCCGTGACCTCACGCGTCGAACGTGCGAAAAAGCAGGGGGTCGGCTGCGGCAGTATCGAAGTCCTGCCATGTACCGTTTGCAGGGGATGAGTGAATCCGCTCCCTGACCACCGACCTGCGCTGGTCCTTCCGGTTCTTGCGCCGGGACCCCCTTCCCGCTCCCGCGGGGCGCGACTTCCTGCCGGAAGAGGACGAGCAGGTCCGGGCCTACCGGCTTCGAACACCGTGACCTGGCTCGCCGAGGACCTCCGCGAGGCCGTTCGCGCCTACCGCCACCGCAAAGGTCTGGCTGGTATTGCCGTCGTGACGCTGGCGCTGGGACTCGGGGCGACCACCGCCATCTTCAGCGTCGTGAACGTGCTGTTGCTGCGCCCGCCCCCGGGGATCGCGGAGCCCGACCGGGTGGTGGAGGTGGGGCGGACCTACGAGGGCGGCGACTTCGATACGTTCTCGTATCCGGACCTCACCACGCTGCGCGAGCAGGCCAGCCCGCCGTTCCAGGGGCTGGCCGGGTTCGATTTCAACGTGGCCAGCTTCACCCGGGGCGGGGCCGGGGTCCGGGTCCTGACGGCCACCGTTTCCCCCGGGTATTTCGACGTGCTGGGCGCCCGCCCCGGGGCGGGTCGGTTGTTCGTAGCGGCCGAGGGGTGGCCACCGGGCGAGCATCCGGTGGTGCTGCTCACGCACGCCTTCTGGCGGGAGCGGTTCAACGGCGACCCGGCGGCAGTCGGCCAGACGGTCTCGCTGAACCGCCGGCCGTTCACCGTCGTCGGCGTGCTGCCCGAAGGGTTCCGCGGTCATAACGTTACGGTGACGCCGGAGCTCTTCGTCCCGCTGTCCATGGCGCCGGTCCTCCACGACCGGGAGTTCGGGTGGGACAACCCCCGCTCGCACTGGTTGCAGGTGGTGGGACGACTCGCCCCGGGTGCAACGCTCCCCGAAGCTCGGGCCGCCACCCGGACGGTGTTCGACCGGCTCCGGGCCGCCTCCCCGGACCTCTACCGGAACCGGAAATCCGCCGATGTGCGGCCGCTGGGCGCCGTGCCCGCGGGGCTGCGTGGCCTGGTGGAGATGTTCATGACGGTACTGCTGAGCCGGGTGGGGCTCGTGCTGTTGATGACCTGCGCCAGCGTGGCGGCGTTGCTCGTGGCCCGGACGTCGGACCGCGAGCGGGAGCTGGCCATCCGGGTGGCGGTCGGG
Source organism: uncultured Gemmatimonadaceae bacterium (assembly GCA_964391035.1). Taxonomy (GTDB): domain Bacteria; phylum Gemmatimonadota; class Gemmatimonadetes; order Longimicrobiales; family RSA9; genus JAWVYT01. Next base: position 3,130 of record CAYMLW010000331.1, on the reverse strand, counting down.
TCCGGACGGGGACGGCTGCTCCGACAGCTGATGGTGGAGACCATGGCGCTCTTCCTGCTGGGAGGTGCGGGCGGGTTGTTGTTGGCCCTCTGGCTGACCGATGTCTTCGCCGGGATCGAGCTGCCGACCCCGGTCCCGCTGGCGCTGGATTTCCAACCCGACGCGGAGGTGTACGTTATAGAGCTGGGCCTTGCCCTGGTCACGGGCGTCGCGTTCGGCCTGGCACCCGCGCTGCGGGCATCCCGGCCCGACGTGGTGCCGGCGCTCAAGGAAGACACCGGCACCGGCGGCCGACGCGGCCACCGGCTGCGTCGCACCTTCGTCGCCGCGCAGATCGGACTCTCAGTGGCGCTCTTACTCGCGGCCGGCGTGCTGCTGCGCTCGCTCCAGCAGGCCGACAAGATCGCCCGGGGCTTCGACGCCGAGGAGGTGTACGTGGCGGCCCTGGACCTCCCCCTCGACCTCAGCGGGTTCGGGATAAGCTACTGGGTCGACGGGACCTGGGACGGGGAGGGGCGCCCGCAGTACGTGGGCAGCACCCTCAACATCGTGAGCGATGGGTACTTCGAGACACTCGGGATCCCCGTAGTGCGCGGACGGGTCTTCACTCGCAACGACCACGGCACCGCGCCGCCGGTGACGGTGGTCAGCCGCGCGCTGGCCGAGGGCGTTTGGCCGGAGGGGGATCCCTTGGGTAAACGGCTCCGGTTCGGCGATGACCCGGACCGGGCCTACACGGTCATCGGGGTGGTGGGCGACACCCGGAACCATCACCTGACCCAGTCCTTCACCCCCATGGCGTACCGTGCCCACGCGCAGGGGTACCGGGCGGTGGCCAGCGTGGTGGTCCGGGCCCGGCCGGGTTCCGGAAACGTGCCGCAGGCGATCCGCCGGGCGATCCTCGAGCAGGACCCGGAGCTGGCGTTGTCACCCGTCTATCCCCTGGAAGAGCAAACGGCCCTCGGCCTGCTGCCCCAGCGCCTTGCCGCCACATTGGCCGGTGCGCTCGGCGCCCTTGCGCTCCTGCTCTCCGCGCTCGGGATCTACGGCGTCGTGGCCCACGCCGTGGTGCAGCGCACCCGGGAGATCGGCCTGCGGGTGGCGCTGGGCGCCCACGGCAGCGACGTGACCCGGCTGGTGGCCGGCGGGTTGTTGTGGTGGGTCATGCCCGGGATTGCCGCCGGCCTCCTGGTCGGGGTCGGGCTCGGACACCTGGCCCGGAGCCTGTTGATCGGTACGTCGCCCATGGACCCCGTCGCGCTCGCGGCGGTGGTCGTGCTGCTTCTGGCCGTCGGTGTCGCCGCGGCCGTCGGTCCCACCCGGCGCGCGATCGGGCTGGAGCCGATGAGCGCGCTGCGGAGCGAGTAGTCGCCGAGCCCACGCCGCCCCCGCGAGCCCCGCTTCAGCCCTCGAACCCGCCCTGCAGCACCAGCTCCTCGAGTGATTTCTTCGGCGGCGTGTCAGGCCACGCCTCCGGGACCCCTACCGGGGTGAAGCAGACCATGGTGTAGCGCTCGGGGATGCCGAAGAACGGGCGCATGACCGCGTCGGCGAAGAAGGTGGTGAAGAAGCCGGTGCCGTAGCCCAGCGTGCGAGCGGCGGTCATGAGGTTGCCGGCGGCCAGGGTGGCATCCTGGACGGCGTACTCGGGGTAAGGCGCCTCCCGGTCTGCCAGGACGGCGATGTAGACGGGTGCCGAGAGCGCCCCGTCCAGGACCCGCTCGAGGCGGCGTCGGGCCGCCGCAATATCCCCGGCTTCCGCCCGCTCGGCGTAGCGCTCCATGTAGGCGTTCGCCGCCACTGTGCCGAGCGAATCGAGACGGCTTCGATCCCGACGATCAGGAACCGCCACGGCTGCTGGTTCCCGGCGGTCGGCGCGTGCCGGGCGGCGTCGAGGAGGATCCGCAGGTGCTCCTCGGGCACCGGTCGGTCGGTGAACCGACGTACCGTCCGGCGCTCCAGGAGAGTCCGGATCACCTCACGCTGCGGCTCGGAGTAGAGCCGCTGCCCGGACGGCGCGGTGTAGTAGCGCTGGATGGGCGAGCAGATGTCACCGTACACTCGCCACGCGCCGGTCTCGCGGCGCCAGAGCAGGGTGAAGTGTGAGATGAGGTTGTACGTGGTGCCGTCGTCCAGCGCCTGGCGGTAATGGAAGACAGCCAGCGTGCGTCCCCGGTCGCCGTCCTGTTGGACCCGGACGCCGTTGACCGGCATGCTCCAGCCGGTCTCGTTGAACCACTCCTCGTGGAACCGCCGGTAGCCCTGCACACCGTCGATCCGTGCACCTGAGGCCGTGATGAAGAAGAAGTCTTCGCCCTCGGTCACCACTTCGAAGAGCGCGTCGATGTCGGCGCCCTGGACCGCGCTCACATAGGCGTCGAAGGCGCCGCGCAGCGAGTCCGGCGGCGGCTCGGCTGCCAGCGGCGCGTCCATGCCCGTGAAGAGCGGGATGCAGAGCCATACGGACCAAGATGGAGTCATAGCGATCTCCTGGCGATCAGGTGGAGGTCTCGTGCCACGAGCCGGCGGCCCCCTCACCGATCGAGCGTGACGTGGATCTCGAGGTAGTACAGCCCGGTGTAGCCCTCGAAGCCCGAATCGCTGCCCATCAACAGCCACAGCGAGCCGTCGGTCGCGCTCGTGATGGGGATGTCCTTGCCCCGGAGCGTCTTCCGCCGATAGGGGGTGCCCATGCACTGGGTCGAGCCATTGGCGGCATTCCCGATGATCGCGGCGTGCTCCCCGCCCGCGGCCTGCCGGCCCTTGTCCACATTCATTCGCCACATCCGGGTGCCCGCCACGTCCTCCATGACGGGGATCGGCTCGACGGAGGCGCCTCCGGCCTTCATATACACGCTCTCACCGTTTCGGGATTGGCCTTCGACTTCTCGAACGACCTGAGCGCCATCTTCGACCCTGTCGACGCCGCCCTCGATCACGTGGAGCGTGCCCCGTAGATGCGGGCGAGGAGCTGGGCCCAGCGGGAGCGGGCGGCGGCACCGGTGAGGGTGGGGGCGGGTTCCTCGTGAGCGCGAGAGGGCATGCAGGAATTCGAGGGGTGAGAGGGCGAGGAGGGTGCGGCCGTCCGGGGTAAGCCGCGCGGGCTGGTAGAAGACCCGTCGAACGCCGA
>CAYMLW010000330.1:0-5088 GCA_964391035.1 uncultured Gemmatimonadaceae bacterium | reverse complement strand
CGAGCCTCCGGCCAGGAGTCCCGGCACGCCCGTGTAGTCGGCCCTGACCACCCCGGCCAGGTCCTCCGCCAGCGCCTTCGAGCCCTTCTGCCGCCCACCCCGCAGGCCGGCCGCCGAGAAGTGGACGCCCTCCAGGCCGTTCATCACGTAGGCCCGGTAGCTGATCGGCCCCGCGTCGCCGAACACGCCGAGTCCGTTCTCCCGCCAGGTAATGGGAATGATCCGGGTCTCCACCAGTGGACGGGTCGTGCCCAGGAAGACCGGGGGCTCGTGAAGCTCGTTCACCAGGCCCATGGGCGCGAGCAGCAGCCCGCCCCGGAGACCCAGAGCGTCGGAGATGCGGTAGTCCAGATACGCGAACTCCAGGAACGCTTCGTTCCCGTGCTCGATCTCGATCTCCGTATTCACCAGAAGCCGGTCACTGAACTTGTAGCCGACATAGATGATCGCCCGGAGCGCGTCGAACCGGTTCGTCGCCGGCGACTTCGTGCCGTCCTCCAGCGCGTCGTCCACGAACCGGTAGAGGATCTCGCCGTAGCCGCCGATCGAGACGCCCCGATCCACCTTGTAGACCTTCGAGGCTGCGGGTCCGAAGCCGAGGAGCCCCGTGTCCGCCTGCGCCACCACGTCCTCACCCAGCCGGATCCGCTCCAGCTCCCGCGTGATCGCATCTACCTGACGCTGCAGCCGTGCGACGTCGATCGTGTCCTGCGACGCCGACGGCGCGGAGCCTGCCCGGTCCGACACCGTACCACCCGCCAGCCACCTCTCCATCGCCCGGTTCCAGCGCGCCGCGCCCGACGCCGTCACCACCGCCACACCCTCGGGGCGGTCGGCCGACCACGTCAGCGCCGCTTCCAGGCCCATCACGAACAGCGCCGTGGACAGAAGGTCCGCCACCATCGGGTCCGTCGACACCACGGTCACGCTGCCCCACGCCGGGACCGGTTCGCCCGTCCGCGGGTCCAGCACATGCCCCACACGATGACCCGCCACCTCCAGCGTCCGCTCGCCGTTCCCCGTCGTCGAGACCGAGGCGTCCGCCAGCTCCAGCTCCAGCACGGCCTCGGTCCGGTGCTCCGGGTGGGCGATTCCCACCCGCGTCGTCGTCCCCACGGCGTGGAGCTGCCCGCCGAAGTCCAGCAAGGCCCCCACGCCCGTGGCCCGGAGCAAGTCCGCCGCCCGCCGCAGCGCCAGTCCCTTTCCGAACGCCCCGGCGTCCAGCCGCACGCCCTCCACCGTGCGGGTGACCGTCCCGTCCGCCACATCCAGCGACAACGCCGACCAGCTCGCCTCCAGCGCAGCCTCACGCTCCGCTTCCGACGGGATCCGGCCCTCGCCGCGCACACCCCACGCAGCCAGCAGTGCCCCTACGGCTGGATCGAACGCCCCGTCCGTCGCTGAGACCCAGCCATCCAGCTCCTCGAGCAGCGACACCAGCTCCGGCGAAACCGCGTGTCGGGCTCCGACCGCTGCCCCGTTCACTCCGCTCAGTTCCGTATCGTCCCGCCACGTGCTCAGCCATCCCTCCACATCCCGGACCGCCGAGACCGCCGACTCCGCCGCTCCCGCCGCTCCCGGTCCCCAGACCTGGGCCCCGAGACGCGTGCCCATCACGGACGCCTCACGCTCCACCCGGTCCGCTGCCTCCGTCCCCGCCCCCCCGTCGAGCGCTCCCTGCGCCGCCACCGGTGCGGCGAGGGCCGCGAGAATCCCCACTACCAATCCCGTCTGTCTCATGGTCTTTCCGTTCGATTGAGAATGAGTGTCGTTCTCAACCCACCCAACCTATCCGATCCGACGATTGGACGTCAAGTTGTGGGATCGCCTAGATTGGAGAAGAGAAACCACGGAGGGGCGAAGCACGTAGGGGATTGGGCCGGGGGAAAGAGCGAACGAATGGAAGACGTCACACGAAAGCGGATCATGCGGCTGTTGGAAACGCTGCCCGAGGAGCGTCTCTACCAGGTCCTGGACTACATCGAGTTCCTGGAGATCAAGGAAGCCCGGGAGGTGAGCCGGAGACCCGACGCGTTCCAGAGGTTCGCCGAGCGGGTGGAGGACCAGATGCGCCTGCGCTCGGTGGCGCCCAGGGCGATGAAGGGCACCATGCGTCTCATGAGCACCGCGGGCCGGGTCTTGGACGGGGTCCGGGACCTGGGCCAGGACGTGGTGGGTAGTGGTCGGGACCGCAACAGCTCGGGCGGTCGTGATCGGGGGAAGTCGGATTCGAAGAAGGAGAAGGAGGGAGGCAGCGAGGCGTCAGAGGCGTCTTGACACTCTCGATACGGGCGGGGTAGTTTTCGCCATGGAGCGAGGGAATACAGCGAGAATGAAAGCAATGCCCGCGGAGCCGCCCAGGCGAGGCCCGCGGGTGTCGTACATCACGGGGGTGCGATGAGCGAGGCGGTCGAGGGGCGGATCCGGGGCGAGGCGTTGACGTTCGATGACGTGCTGCTGCTGCCTCGTCGGTCGGAGGTGCACCCGAAGGACACGTCGGTGAAGACCCGAGTGGCCCGGGGCATCGAGCTCCACATCCCGTTGGTTTCGGCGGCCATGGACACGGTCACGGAGTCGAAGATGGCCATCGCCATGGCCCGGGAAGGTGGGCTTGGCATCGTCCACAAGAACATGCCCATCGACCGGCAGACGGCGGAGGTGGACCGGGTGAAGCGGTCGGAGAGCGGGATGATCCTGAACCCGATCACGTTGAGCCCCGATGCTCGCCTCTTGGACGCGACGCGGCTGATGGCCCAGTTCTCCATCAGTGGCGTTCCGATCATCGACGAGGACAAGCGCCTGGTCGGGATCATCACGAATCGGGATCTCCAGTTCGAGACAGAGCTCGACCAGCCCATCCGGGACGTGATGACCCACGAGAACCTCATCACGGCGCCCGTGGGTACATCCCTGGCGGAGGCCGAGCGGATCCTCCACGAGCACCGGATCGAGAAGCTGCCTGTGGTGGACGAGAACGGGACCCTCCGGGGCCTCATCACGGTCAAGGACATCTTCAAGCGGCGCAACTTCCCCAATGCGTGCAAGGACGAGCACGGTCGTTTGCGGGTGGGTGCGGCGATCGGGACATCGCAGGCCGATCTGGACCGGGCCGGGGCGCTGCTGGAGGCCGGCGTGGACCTGCTGGTCATCGACACGGCCCACGGCCATTCCCAGGGAGTCCTATCGGCTCTCGAGCGCACCCGCGAGAAGTATCCGGACGCCCGGATCATGGCGGGGAACGTGGCCACCACCGCCGGGGCGCGGGCACTGGTCGAGCGCGGCGCGGACGCCGTGAAGGTCGGGGTCGGGCCCGGCAGCATCTGCACGACCCGGGTCGTGACCGGGGTGGGCGTCCCCCAGCTGACGGCGGTGCTGGATTCGGTGGCGGGAGTCGACGAGGAAGTCCCTGTGGTGGCGGACGGGGGTATCCGGTACTCGGGCGACATCGTCAAAGCGGTGGCGGCCGGGGCGAGCGCGGTGATGATGGGATCATTGTTGGCGGGGACCGAGGAGAGCCCGGGCGAGAGCTTCTTGCTGGAGGGCCGGCGCTACAAGACCGTCCGTGGCATGGGGTCCCTTTCGGCCATGGAAGAAGGCTCCGCGGACCGGTACTTCCAGGAGGAGCGGGAAGCGCGCAAGTTCGTCCCGGAAGGTATCGAGGCGCGGGTCCCGTACAAGGGCCCCGTTTCCGACGTCATCTACCAGCTGGTCGGCGGGCTCCGCAGTGGCATGGGGTACTGCGGTTGTCCGGACATCGCCACGCTGCGGACGGCCGCGGAGTTCGTCCGGATCACCGGCGGCGGACTGCGGGAGAGTCATCCCCACGATGTGAAGATCACCCGGGAGGCGCCGAACTACCACCTGTAACGGAGAAGGCACGACCGGGCATACGTCTTGCTCCGACTTCATCGCGGACTTCCCCTTCCATCGTCATGAATCCGACATGATCTCACGCGACCAGATACAGCGACTGATCGAGCGTCCGGCGGACACGAACAAGGTGCTGTCGGTGTTCCTCGACATGTCTGTGAACTCGAACAACAAGCGCACCTACCAGGTCTTCTTGAACAAGGAGAAGGCGTCGTTTTCCGAGCTGGACAGCGATCGAAACGGGAGCCGGGAAGCCGTGGGCGCGGCGTTCGCCGAGCTCGAGCGCTGGATCGATTCCAACTACGACGAGTCGAAGAAGGGGATCGCGTTCTATGCGGCCCTCGACGGCGCCTGGTTCGAGGGGCACCAGGTCTCCGTGCCGCTGGCCAACCGGATCGGGATGTCCGACCGTCCGGTGATCGGTCCGCTGGTGGAGGTCGTCGAGCGGTACCACCACCACGGCGTAGTGATCGTGGACCGGGAGCATCTTCGCCTCATGAGCTTCTTCCTCGACCAGACGCTGCACGAGAAGGCGGTCGAGACGGAGCCGTATCCCACGTCCCATGACGTCAAGCGCGGCGGCTTCTCGGCGCGCGACTACCAGGCCCACAAGGCCGAAGAGACGCGGCACTTCTTCAAGGAGTTCGCCGACGAGGTGGCGGAGTTCGTCCGGCGCCACGAGCCGGAGGATCTGATTCTGCTGGGTACGCCGGAGAACGTGAAGCAGTTCAGGGAGTTCCTGCCATCGGCCATCGACCGGATGGTCGCCCACACCGATCGGGTCGATGTCGAAGCTTCGTCGAGCGAGGTCCGGGAGCGACTCGCGCCGTATTTCGAGAGCCGGCTCGCGGAAGAGGAAGCCCGGGCCGTGGACCAGCTGCGCGACCGGGTCCGCGAGTCGCACAAGGCCGTTTCCGGTGCCGTGGCCACCCTCGAGCAGCTCCAGGAGGGGAAACTCCAGACCCTCGTGATCGCCCGCGCGTTCGACGACACCGGTGGACTCTGTACCCAGTGCGGCTTCGTACTGGCGGACCCGTCCGGCCCGTGCCCCTACTGCGGCGGCGAGGTCCGTGACGCCGTCGATCTCGGCGAGGAGCTGCTACGGATAGCCGAGGACCAGGGACTCCAGATCGACCTTGTCGAGCCGTCCGCGCTCCGGGAGCTCGGCGGCGTCGGGGGCCTCCTCCGCTACTGAGGACACGCCATGACCCGACGCGT
>CAYMLW010000329.1:0-5100 GCA_964391035.1 uncultured Gemmatimonadaceae bacterium | reverse complement strand
CTCGCCGAGCCGGCTGGCACGACCGGCGCGAGTCGCCTCGTGGCTTCAGCTCACAGCATCCTCGAGGAGCTCGAGCCAGTCGCCGAGCTGAGCGAAGATCAGGAACTGCTGGTGGGCGCGGCGCTCGGCTGTCCGGGCGAGGGCAGCGCGCTCGACGCGGTCGTTGAGGAGGAAGTCGAGCCCCTCGGCGATCTGCTCGGGGTCTTCCGGATCCTCGATGAGCCAGCCGTCGCACGCGTGAGTGATCTGCTGCCTGGGTCCCACCGCCCGGCTGTTGCTCAGGACGGGGATCCGCTTCAGCATCGCCTCGGTCACCGTCAGTCCGAAGCCTTCCCGCAGCGAGTTCTGGACGACGACCGTGGAGGCTCGCTGGAGGGCGTTCACCATGAGCGCATTGGCGTCCGGATCGTGCATTGGCAGGGCGATCATGGCGATGTCGTGCTTCATCTCGTCATCCAGCGCGACATACGCCGAGCGCAGCTCCTCGATCACCTCCAGCCCTTCCGGGTCATCCTGGATCGAGGCCGGGTCCGGACCGGCCATCACCAGACGGGCCTGGCCGAGGCGACGTCGCTCGATGGCAGGACGCTTCTCCCGGCCCCGGAAATAGCGCTCCTTGAGTCGTACGAACCCCTCCATGAGAGCCAGCCAGCCCTTGAGCCGGTCCCAGCGGGAGATCTGGGTCACGATGGGCCGGATGAGGAGGCCGATGTCGGCGGGGAGGACCGCCGGCGCCCACAGGCCATCGGCCTGGAGCCGCTGGGCGATGTGGGGGTACGGCGGTTGGACCACGGGGCCGGGTGGCACCGCCAGGGCGGAGTTGGCGAGGATCCCGACCACGCTATGGAGGTGCAGGGACCGGTTCTTCTGGGACAGGGGATCGAGGGCCGGATAGATCAGCCGGGCCCGATCACGGAAGTAGTCGGGTATGTACTCGTCGGCGCTGAATACGCTGTGCTGGTAGTCGTCGGCGAACGGCCGCAGGAACTCCCACGCGGCCTCGGTGGATCGATTGCTCTCGTCGAGCCCGATGTGGCAGCGCCAGATCGTGGACAGCCGGACTCGGTCCCGGAGCGCGCCGGCCAGCCCCATCGGTTGAGGGTCGTGGACCACCAGCACGTCCCCGTCCTTCATGTGCCCGGCCAGCGTATCGGCGTTCTCGGCGTTGACCATATCGAAGATCTCCCTCGCCCCGTCGGCCAGCATGGTCGGGTCCCCGGCGCCGTGGATCAGGTTGTGGATCCCCTTGGTCAGGTGGAAGAACGGCTCGCGATCGGTGTTGATCACGAACCACCGGGTATCGATGCCGAGCTCGTTCAGGAGCGTGACCATGGTCGGCAGCATCTCGGCGACGCCGCCGCCCTGCGCCGTCGAGTTGACCATCCACACGGTCCGGCCGGCCAGCCTGGAGACCACGGGTTTGCCCCGGGCTCGGAGCGCGTCCACGGAGGGCGCGAGGTGGGCAATGGCCTCGTAGTCGGCGAAGGAGGGTCTCGGTGGTATCTCGACGATGAATCCGCTCATGGGACCTCCGGTGGTCGGCGCGATCCAACAAGCGTATGGCCTCACCGCCGGAGCCGAAAGCCGGAGCGGACCCGCCGGGGACCGGAGACTCGCTAGGAGTCGGCCTCGCCCTCGAGGATGAAGGTGAAGTGCTCGCCGATCGTGGTGGCCGCGGCACCCGGTCCCACGAGGTCGATCAGGGCCTGGCCCAGGTGCTCCTCGTCCGTCACCAGCGAGATCCCGACGAGCACGCCCGTCGAATGGCCGCCGGATTCCGACCAGTTCTCCCAGTCCAGGAGGTAGTGGTCCCGCTCGAACGAGAACCCGGTGCCCAGATACGGCTCGAGCTCCGGCGGCATGATCCCCCGGTTCACGTCGGCCGGCCACTGCCCGGACCGGGCCTGGTAGGTGTACGCCGCCACCCTGATCGCGTTGATGTCACCCAGGGCGCGGGCCGCACGGGCGCGGCTCGTCAGCCCCTGAAAGGCCGGGAGAGCGATCGATGCCAGGATGGCGACGATCGAAATCACGATCAGAAGCTCGATCAGGGTGAAGCCCTGCCGGGTCGGGATCGACCTCCTACGGAGGGGGATCCGCCTGGTTTCGTCCATACACAACACCGTGTCACGGCCGTTGGCCTGCTACCGGGGACCGTCTATTGCAACAAGTGTCGTGCCACGGTCGCCCGGGCCGGGCAGGAGACCGCGGTGGGTGCGCCGGAAAGAGCCGGCGGAGGGGCAGTCGGGGGGCGGGACCAACCCCGCGAGAAGGTGGCCGGCCTACCGGTCCGGGGCCCCGGGAATACCGATCACGCCACCGCCTGCCCCGGCGTGGGGGGGCCGGAGGTCCTGGATGTCGAATGTGAATCGCTCGTCCCGGAAGGAGAATCCGCGGCCCAGATAGGGCTCGAGCTCGGGCATGGGCTGCGGCGTTACGCAATGATATCGTGCAGGTTGCGAGTCCACCGTTCGCGGAACCGCTCCGCGCGCGTCGAGTACTAGAGAAGGCCCGGGCGCCCGCTCGCCCGCTCGTTTTCACTCAGCACCGGATGTCAATGAAGCGTGCACGATCGGCCGGTTTCGTCGCGGTCCTGGCCGCCAGCTTCCTGCTCGGCGGGTTCCTGATCCCGGATGCCCAGGAACAGCAGGGACCGAACCTCTTCCGCGACGTCCTCACCCTGGTCTCGACGCGCTACATGGACACGCTGGAGATCGGCGAGGTCTATACCCGGGCGGCCGAGGGGCTGGTCGATCGCCTCGACGACCCCTACGCCGAGCTGTTCAGTCCCGAGGACCTCGAGCAGTTCACCGTGGCGTACGAAGGCCACTACGCTGGCGTGGGCATGCTCATCGAGCTGCAGCGCGGCTCCACGGTGGTTCGCAACGTCTTCCCGAACACGCCGGCCGAGCGGACGGGCGTCCAGCGCGGCGACCGGCTGCTGGCCGTGGACGGCCAGAGCATCGCCGACTGGCCGCTCGAAAAGGTGTCCAATGCACTGAAGGGAGAGCCCGGAACGGAGGTCGAGGTGGTCTTCGGCCGGTACGGCGTCCCGCGGCCGATCCAGGCCCGGATCACCCGGGCCGTGGTCCGGATCCCGGCGGTCCCGTTCGCGACCTCGCTCTCCGGCGACGCGGGCGAAGACATCGGCTACATCCCGCTCCTGCAGTTCAACGAGACGGCGGCCGACGAGGTCAAGGCCTCGCTGCGCGAGCTGACGGACCGGGGCGTGGAGGGACTGGTCCTCGATCTCCGGGGGAACGGCGGCGGCATCGTGGAGCAGGCCGTTCGCATCGCCGGGCTCTTCCTCCCGGAGGGCGAGGGCATTGCCCGGCAGTGGGAACGAGGCACCGAGACCACCGAGTACGCCAATGAGAGCAGCCCGGTGGCCTCCGATCTCCCCCTGGTCGTTCTCATCGACGGCGCCTCCGCATCGGCCTCCGAGATCGTGGCCGGTGCGCTGCAGGACCACGATCGCGCGGTCGTGCTCGGGACCACGTCGTTCGGCAAGGGCCTGGTCCAGACGGCCTATCGAGTCGAGGGCGGCTACGTCCTCAAGATGACCACCGGGAAATGGTACACGCCGAGCGGACGGAGCATCCACCGTGAACGCGTGGTCGAGAACGGTCGCCTGGTCGAGGTCGACGACTCGGTTCACTTCGGCGCAGGACGCGATGAACGGCCCACCTACCACTCCGACGCCGGTCGCGTGGTCTACGGTGGCGGCGGGATCACGCCGGACCTCGCGGTCGAGGCCGACACCCTGTCCGACGCCGAGCAGGCCCTGGTCCACGTCCTCCTGCCACAGTCCCCCGAGTTCTCGGCCACCCTCTTCGACATGGCCTCCGAGCTCCAGGGCGGGGTCGAGCGCGGCTTCGAGATCCGACCCGAGTGGCGCGACGACCTCTACGCTCGCCTCGACGAGAGGGGTGTGGACATCGACCGGGCCGTTTACGACGCCGGCAGCCGCTACGTCGACCGGGTCCTCGCCGACCGCATCGGGCGCCTCGCCTTCGGCGACGCCTACGCCAAGGTCCACGCCGTGGACAGCGACCGCCAGCTCCTCGAGGCCATCGACATCCTCGAGAACGCCGAGCCCCGCCAGGCGGCCCTTTTCCACTACATCGCCACGGTCAAGCAGGGCGACGGCTGACCTGACGGGCCCGGTTCCGTTCCCGGCACACCCATTGCGCACCGCTGGGTACGGAACCGGGAACGGAATCGATGAAGGAATGTCATGCCCATACGGCGCATGTTCATCTCCACACTCCTGGTCGTGGCCGGCGCCTGCGGATCAGGCGATGCCACGGACGAGCCCGTCGAAGACGTCCCAACCGACCAGCCCGTCCGGGCCACCGCTCTGGCCAGCGGATCCGCCGAGCTCTCCGCCGAGGAGCTCGAGGCCGGGCGCCTGGACGCTACCTGGAAGAGGCACGTGGCCCTGGATCCGGCGGTGGAGTCGGCGGCCCGAGCGGAGTCGGCGGCCCGAGCGGAGTCGGCGGCCCGAAGCGATACCACCCGATCGGAGACGCCGGCGTCCGGCCCGGACAGCACGGCTGCAAGCCGGGAGGACATCAGCAAGGCGACCGTGAACCGGCCGGCCCGCGGCCTACCCGTTTCCGGCGACGTGGCAGGGCCGTCCGTTGCGCGCATCCAGATCCTCCTGGACGTGAACCGGTTCTCTCCCGGCGTCATCGACGGACGATGGGGGAAGAACACCGAGAAGGCCGTCTACTGGTTCCAGAAGGCCCGGGGGCTGAACGCCAGCGGTGAGGCCGACGAGGCCACCCTCGAGGCCCTCGAACAGGGCGCACGGGGCGACCTCGTCACGACCCGCACCCTCACCGACGCTGACGTGTCCGGGCCCTTCGAAGAGCTGCCCGAAGACGTGTACGCCCGCGCCGAGCAGCCCTGCCTCTGCTACGAGTCCCGTCGCGAACAGCTCGCCGAGGTCTTCCACACCACCCCCGCCCTCCTCGAGCAGCTCAACCCCGACGTGGACCTGAACGCCGCCGCGCCAGGTGACCGCCTCGACGTCCCCGCCGTCGACCCGTACCACCTCGGCGACCTGCCCGATGGCAAGTACACCGGCGGAGGGCC
>CAYMLW010000328.1:0-5124 GCA_964391035.1 uncultured Gemmatimonadaceae bacterium | reverse complement strand
GGCGGGATGCAGCCGCGTTCGAATGTCACGACATTTCGGTGTCAGACCACTAGGTGGGGTCGCGGTGGGGCCGGGTTGCCGGGCGAGCCGCGAAGCCGGCGAAACCGGCGCGAAGACAGCCGAGCCGAACCCAGATCTGAGATCTCAGGTCTCGGATCTTGAAGGATGTAAACCGCCGAGCCGTCCAGGCGGGAGGAAGTCCGACGAAGCGAGTATCGACGCGAGAAACGAAGCGAGAGACAGGAGCGAGACGGTCGATGGGTCGACATACGGGACCGGTATGCAAGCTGTGTCGGCGGGAAGGGCAGAAGCTCTTTCTGAAGGGCACGAAGTGCTATACCGAGAAGTGTCCGGTCGAGCGGCGGGGCTACCCGCCCGGGCAGCATGGTGTGGCGCAGTCGCGGCGTCGGAAGATGAGCGACTACGCGCTTCAGCTTCGGGAGAAGCAGAAGGTCAAGCGGATCTACGGCGTGGGCGAGCAGTACTTTCGGAACCTCTTCCACGCGGCGAGCAAGCAGTCGGGGCTGACGGGTGAGAACCTGCTGAGCGGGCTGGAAGCGCGCCTCGACAACATCGTCTTCCGGATGGGCTTCACGGAGAGCCGTGCGCAGTCGCGGCAGCTCGTGAGGCACCGTCATGTCGAAGTCAACGGCCGCCCGGTCAACATTCCGAGCTACCAGGTGCAGCCGGGCGACGAGGTCCGGATCAAGGAGAAGTCCCGGAGTCTCGTGCCGGTCCAGGCGGCGCTGGAGTCGAAGACGCGTCCGGATACGGTGAGCTGGCTGGCGGTGGACGAGGGAACGCGGACCGGCCGGATGCTGGAGCGTCCGACCCGGGACGAGATCCCGCTGCCCGTGCAGGAGCAGCTCATCGTCGAGCTCTACTCGAAGTAAGGCATAGAGGAGGCATTTGTGGAGCTAGATCTGACCGGATTGGTCCTACCGGAGCGAGTCGAGGCTGTCGAGCGGGCGGAGGACGGTCGTACGGCGCAGTTCGTGCTGACGCCCCTCGAGCGAGGCTTCGGCCAGACCCTCGGGAACTCGGTGCGCCGGATCCTGCTGAGCTCGCTGCCGGGGGCGGCGGTCTGGGCGTTTCGCATGGACGGGGTGGTGCACGAGCACCAGACCGTGGCGGGCGTGAGCGAGGACGTGCACCAGATCATCCAGAACCTGAAGACGCTGGTCCTGCGACTGGACCCGGACACCGAGGACGCGCGGCTGGAATTGCGGGCGACCGAGGCCGGGCCGGTCACGGCGGGGATGGTCGAGAAGATCGGCGGCGTGGAGATTCTGGACCCGGACCACCACCTGTTCACGCTTCAGGAGGACAGGGCCGTACACCTGGAGCTGCACGTGGACAAGGGCCGTGGCTTCGTCAGCGCGGACGACCACGAGGTCCCGAAGGGGAGTCCCGTGGACCTGGTCCGGATCGACTCGATCTACAACCCGATCCTGCGGGCGAACTTCACGGTCGAAGAGACGCGGGTCGGCCAGCGGACGGACTTCGACCGGCTGACGCTGCACGTGGAGACGAATGGCAGCGTGGAGCCGGAGGACGCGGTGGCCTACGCCGCCGAGCTGGCGCGTACGCACCTCGAGTACATGCTGAAGTTCGGCGACGCGGGCGAGCCCGAGCCGCCGGTTCCGGGGGCGGTCCCGGTGCCGAAGACGCTCCAGGACCTGTTCGAGCGGCCGATCGAGGACCTGGCGGAGTTGAGCGTTCGGAGCGTGAACTCGCTCAAGAAGGAGAACATCATCACGCTGGGCGACCTGGTCCGTCGGACGGAGGATCAGATGCTGGACATCGACAACTTCGGCGTGAAGTCGCTGGAGGAGATCCGGCAGTTCCTGTCGGAGCACGATCTCCACTTCGGGATGGTGCTCGAGGAGGGTGAGAACGGCGAGCTGTATCTGGTGGACGAGTCGGAGGAAGCCGGGGCCGAGGTCGCCGAGGAGGAGGCGTAGGGCGATGAGACATCGCAAGAAGGGCCGTCACCTGGGCCGGACGGCATCGCACCGTCAGGCCATGATGCGGAACATGGCCACGTCGCTGTTCCGGAACGGCAGGATCGAGACCACGCTGGCGAAGGCGAAGGAATTGCGCCAGTATGCGGAGCCGCTGATCACGAAGGCGAAGCGTGGCGATCTGCATGCGCGCCGGCACGTGGCCCGCAGCATCCAGGACCGGGAGGTCCTCGCGAAGCTGTTCGACGAGATCGGTCCGCGGTACGCGGAGCGGCCGGGTGGCTACACGCGGGTGGTGAAGCTCGGGCACAGGGCCGGTGACGCGGCGGACCTGGCGATCATAGAACTCGTGGAGTAGACCATGGCGGACGAAGCGAAGACGGACGAGAAGTCCCAGCGGGCGTCTGGTAGGTCGTTGACGTGGCTCTGGATGATCCTGGCCCTGGTCGTGGTGGGAGCGTTCCTCACGTGGCTGGGCATGGAGAGTGAGCCGACCACGGTGGTCGTGGTCGACGAGGACGAGGGCGGCGAGGAGGCCCTCGAGCCCGGGGTGACGGCGGTCCCGAAGGACACGCTGGCGGCGGACAAGAGCCGCTACGAAGGTCAGCGGATCCGGGTGGCCCGGGTCGAGGCCACCGGGAGTCTGGGCCCGCAGATCTTCTGGGGCGAGCTGGGCGACCGGTCGAACCAGGTTCCGATCCTGGTCCGTCTGGACTCGGCGGCAGCCGAGGGCTGGGAGATGCGGTCGGGCGCCTTCTACACGCTGACCGGAACGGTCCACCGGATGGCCGATTCCCTGGCCACGCAGTGGGGTGAGATGGGCCAGTTCGCCGGCGAGGGCGAGCAGATGCAGGCGGCGTTCGCCGACTACTACATCCAGGGGAGTCGGGTCCGACCGTCCCGGGGCGGCGACGACGCGGACGACACCGGGGCCGAAGCCGGTGGGATGGAGGAAGAGGGCGCCGAATCGAGCAGCGGAACGGAGTCGCCGACCGGCGGCTGATGGGCCGGGCAGGGAGGAGCAGAGCAATGGCACGGAAGTGTTACGTGTGCGGCAAGGGCCCGGCCTACGGGAACAACGTCAGCCACGCGAACAACAAGACGCGACGGCGCTGGCTGCCGAACCTGCAGCGGGTGCGGATCCTGGACGAGGACGGCGAGAAGCGTCGGGTCCGGGTGTGTACGCGCTGCATCTCGGCGGGGAAGATCCGCAAGGCGGGGTAGCCGCCCAGCGCTCCAGGGGTACAGCCCCGGCATCCACTTGGGATGTCGGGGTTTGTCTTTGGTCCGCCGCTTGCGACGCCCCGGGTGCGGTCTCAGTTTAGGCGAGCGGGTTCCAAACCATCGGATGGTGGGGCGAATGTCTAGAGAGAACGGGGCCGAGAGCGCGATCGAGTTGTCGCAGCACGGGCACGAGCTGGCGGCGCGGATCGATGGCAGGGAAGCCACTTTCGGGATCATCGGGCTGGGCTACGTGGGGCTGCCGCTCGCGGTCGCGATGGTGGATGCGGGCTACCGGGTTCTGGGCCTGGATGTCTCCGAGCGGGTCGTGGAGCTGCTCAATGAGGGGACGTCGCATGTCGAGGATGTCGAGCCGCACGTGGTCATGGGCATGCGGGAGAAGGGCATGTTCGAGGCGACGACGGACCCGTCCCGCCTCACCGGGTGCGACGTCGTCTCCATCGCGGTTCCCACCCCGCTGTCCAAGACGCGCGACCCGGATGTCAGCTTCGTGGTGTCCGCGTCCGAGTCCGTGGCCGGGGCGCTCCGGCCCGGCCAGCTGATCATCCTCGAGTCGACGACCTACCCCGGGACGACCCGGGAAGTGCTGCTGCCGATGCTGGAGAGTACCGGGCTCACGGTGGGCGAGGACTTCTTCCTCTGCTTCAGCCCGGAGCGGACGGATCCGGGCAACAAGGTGTGGGGCGTGCGCAACACGCCGAAGGTGATCGGCGGGATCACACCGGCGTGCGCGGCCATGGGGCAGCGGGCGTACGGCGCCATTCTGGATACGGTCGTGCCGGTCTCCTCGACGGAGTCGGCGGAGCTGGCCAAGCTGCTGGAGAACACCTTCCGGGCCATCAACATCGCCCTGGTGAACGAGATGGCGCAGGTGGCCGACCGGCTGGACGTGAACGTCTGGGAGGTGATCGAGGCGGCCGCCACCAAGCCATTCGGATTCATGAAGTTCACGCCGGGCCCCGGGATCGGGGGGCACTGCATCCCGCTGGACCCGCACTACCTGTCGTGGAAGATGAAGACGCTGAACTACCGTACGCGTCTCATCGAGGTGGCGAGCGAGATCAACGCGGAGATGCCGGAGCACGTGGTCGAGAAGGTGAGGGACGCCCTCAACGAGCACCGGAAGCCGGTGCTGGGCAGCCGGATCCTCGTCCTGGGCGTGTCCTACAAGCGGGACGTGGGGGATGTCCGGGAGAGCCCGGCCATCGACATCATCCGCATGCTCGAGGGGCAGGGCGGGGACGTGGCCTACCACGACCCGTTCGTCCCCGAGTTCGAGGAGGACGGCATCGTCCGCCGGAGCGTGGAGTGCACGGAGGAGGCGCTGGAGGCCGCGGACTGCGTGGTGATCATCACCGACCACACCACGGTCGACTACGACCGCGTCTCGAAACACGCGTCGCTGCTCGTCGACACCCGCAACGCGGTCCGGGCGGAGAACGGCAGCACGGTGGTCCGACTGAGCGGCCCCCATCCCTTTCCGCGCCGGCAGGCGGCGGTACCGGACAGAGTGATCGGCCCGCGCTGACCCCTCCTGCCTCCCTGGCGTGATCCGCGGCCCGCTTCCCTCAACGGGGGGCGGGTCCGTCGGCTCAGGTCAGGGGTGCTCGCCGTCGCGCTCGGGCGGCAGCACCCGGGCCGACGCATCCGCTTCCTCGACCAGCCGGCGGAAGTACGGGATCGTCTTGCGGAGCCCCTCTTCGAGCTCCACGGTCGGCTCCCAACCGAGGACCCTGCGGGCGAGGGAGATATCGGGGCGTCGGACGGCGGGGTCGTCGGTCGGGAGCGGGAGGTGCTGGATCGGGGAGTCGCTGCCCGTGATCTCGATGATCCGCTCGGCCAGCTCCAGGATCGTGAACTCGCCCTGGTTCCCGATGTTCATCGGGTCGGTGAAGTCCGACATGAACAGGCGGTAGAT
>CAYMLW010000327.1:0-5128 GCA_964391035.1 uncultured Gemmatimonadaceae bacterium | reverse complement strand
GCAAGGGCGAGGGCAAGGGCGAGGGCGAGGGCACGAGGGCGAAGGGTGAGGGTGAGGGTGAGGGTGGAGGGTCCGCTGGTCAGGCGGGGCCGGGCTCCGGCAGCAGCCGTGCCAGGCGGCGGAGCGCGGTGGGGCCGACCACGTCCTCCTCGTCGAGGGGGACGCGCCAGCGGGGGAGGTCGGCGAAGGCCTCGTCGATGCGGGCGAGGTAGTCGGCCTCGCGGTCGCGGCGGCGGGCGAGGAACGCGCCGTCGGCGTCGTCGGGCAGGACGCGGTTCACGACGACGCCGAGGAGCGGGATCCGGTAGCGGCGGAGCGCGTCGACGGCGCGGCCGGTCTCGAGGATGGGGAGCCGTTCGGGGACGACCACGAAGAGGAAGCCGGCGCGGGCCGGGTCGGTGACGATGGCGCGTGCGGTCCGGAACCGTTCCTGGCGGGCTTCGAGGGCGACGAGGACGGGGTCGGCGTCGTCGGGCGGTGCGGCCTCGGAGCCCGCCGCCGCGCCGGCCACGTTCCGCCACATGCGACCCAGCGAGCGCAGCTTCCGGCGCCGGGCGACGAGGCCGGCGGCCCAGTCCTGCATCCGTTCCGGCAGGGCGAGGAGGCGGAGGGTGTGGCCGGTGGGGGCGGTGTCGAAGACGATCCGGTCGTAGTCGTCGCCGGCGAGGGGCATGAGCCGGGCGAAGCGATCGAAGACGGCGGCCTCCTCGGCGCCGGGCGAGGCCCTGGCGATGTCGACCTCGCGCTCGACCTCCTTCAGCATACGCGGCGAGGCGATTTCGCGGATCCGGGCCTTCACGTCCTCGATGTAGCCGTCGGCCTCGGCGGCGGCATCGAGCTCGAGGAGGTCGAGGCCGGGGACGACCTGCCGTGCGCCCGGCGGAGCCCCTTCCAACGGTCCCCGGTCCGTCCCGCCATCGGCCGCGGCGGGGGCCCCGTGGCCGCGGGGGGAACCGCCGAGGACGTCGGTGGTGGAGTGGGCCGGGTCGGTGGAGACCAGGAGGGTGCGGTCGCCGGCATCGGCGGAGGCGATGGCCAGGGCCGCGGCGATGGTGGTCTTGCCGACGCCGCCCTTCCCGCCGACGAAGGTGACGGGCGGGAGGCCCGACCCCCTCAACAGCACCGCCACCCCCCCTCCGGCGGCTCCTCCAGCCCCACCCGCCGGTGCCACTCGTGGAAGTCCTCGAGCAGGTACGGCAGGAGCTCGAGGGTGTAGAACTCCGTCGGGCTGGGCACGCCGAGGGCGTCGGAGAAGGTGGCCAGCATGAAGGCGTCCCGCTGGCGGGCGTACCGCCGCCGGATCTCCGCCCGGTACGGCGCCATGGCCACACCCTCGTAGATCTCGATGGCGGCCTTGAGGCGTTCGAGCAAGTTGTTGAGCATCACCGTCGCGTGTGCAATCGTGGGACGCCTGGCGGGCATCATCGCGGTCTCGCCGTCCGTCAATATCGGAAGGTCGCGTGCCCACCGCGAGGCCGCCCCTCGATGCTGGCCGTTCGAAAGGAACGCCGCGACCCGTGTCGAGCCGCGGCGTTCGAGGACCACGAATCCCGGGGACGATGCGTCCCCAGCGGATCGACCGTCGTGGTCAGGCCTCCCGGTCCATCTCCAGCTCCCGCAGGAAGCCCTCGAAGAGCCGGAGGTGGCCCTCCTCGTCGGCCTGGATCGCGATGACCATGTCCTGGGTCACGTAGTCCAGGTCCTCACAGAACTCGATGATCTCCGAGTAGTGCTCGATAGCGCCCTTCTCCGCCTCGATCACGCCCCTGATCACCGCGACGGCGTCCGTCGATTCCTCCGGCGGCTGCAGGAAGCTCTGTTCCGCGGCGAACTCCATCGAGCCCGGCACCGTGCCCCACAGCTCCTTGATCCGCTCCGCGAACTCCTGCGCATGGCCGAGCTCCTCCTGGATGTCCTCCTCCAGCGCCTCCGCCACCTCGCGGGCCCGGATGCCGTCCGGGTTGACCGAGTTGGCGATGTAGCTCATGACCGTCTCCATCTCCATCCAGTACGCCTTCTTCAGCATCTCGATGAGCTTCTCCCGCTTCTCCCGGTTCTTCTCCGCAAGCACGCCCTTCTTCGGTGCGTCCATGATCTCTCCTGAATGAGTTAGTTCCGTCTGTTAATGACGCACCCAAGACGCTGCAAGCCACACGCCACCACCGACCCGCCACCCAGCCCGTCAGCCCGAATGAGGTCCCCCCGCTTTGCGAAGCCGTTTGCGAGCGTCAGCGAGCGGTTTGCGAGGGCCGAAGGCCGAAGCCGTTTGCGAGCGTCAGCGAGCGGTTTGCGAGGGCCGAAGGCCGAGCGGGTTGCGAGCGCCAGCGAGCCAGTTTGCGAGCGTCAGCGAGCTCGTTTGCGGCGCCGAGCGCCGCCATTTGCGAAGCGGGTTGCGAGGCGCGAGCCGAGCGAGGTTGCGCGGCGTCAGCCGCGCGATTTGGGAGCCCGGAGGGCGACCGATTTGCGCCGCCCCCGCGGCGCGATTTGCGCGGCGAAGCCGCGCCCTACTCGCCGCCCAGGGCCCGCACCGGATCGATCCTCCCGACCCGCCGGGCCGGCACCAGCGCCGCGACGAACGCCACAGCGGCGAGTAGCAGCGTACCCCCGGCGAGGGTGACGGGGTCGGTCGGCTCGACGCCATAGAGCAGCCCGGCGAGGGCCCGGTTCAGGAGGAGCGCGCCGGCGAGGCCGAGTCCGGCGCCGATGGCCACGCTGCGCATGCCGTACGCCAGGACGGACCGGACGATGGCGGCGGGTCGGGCCCCGAGGACGAGTCGGATGCCCAGCTCCCGGGTCCGGCGACTGACGAGGTAGGAGGTGGTCCCGTAGATCCCGACAGCGGCCAGGATCAGCGCGATGAGGGCGAAGCTGCCGAGGATGGTGACGGCGAACCGGGGTCGGGAGAGGGACGCGGCGGCGACCTGGTCCATGGTCCGGAACTCCGCGAGGGGGAGCGCCGGATCGAGGGCGGCCACCTGGCGGCGGACGAGCGGGGCGAGGGCGGCGGGGTCGCCCCGTGTGTGGAGGACGAGGGTGATGGCGGCGACGGCCGTGCCCCCGTTCCAGAAGTGGAACTGTGCGTGGGGCAGGTAGATCTCGGGGCGCGCGTCGGCGGAGAGGGCGGCGTGGCGCACGTCTTCGGCGATGCCGACGATCTCGACCCAGCCGGGCCCCGCTCCGCCGCCGAGGAGCAGGCGTTTCCCGAGGGCCGTCTCGTCGGGGAAAAGCATGTCTGCGGCGGCCCGGGAGATCACGGCGGCGCCGGGCGCGTCGGCGCGGTCGGTGTCGCGGAGGGCTCGGCCGGCCGGGACCCGGATGCCCATGGCCTCGAAGTAGCCGGGCGTGACCACCTGCCAGTCGAGGGCCGGCGAGACCTCGGTTTCCGGGAGCCGGCGTCCCTCGATCTGGACGTCGATATCGCCGAGGCTGGTCTCGAGGGGCAGGTGCGACGACGCCCCGGCCGCCACCACGCCGGACCGGCCGTCCAGGCGGTGGACCAGCCCCGCGAAGAACGCGTGCCGGTCCTCGTCCCGGGGGTACGACGCCGATGGCAGCGACAGCCGGACCGTGAGGACGTTCTCGGTCCGGTAGCCGGGATCGACCGAGAGGAGCCCGGCCATGGTCCGGACCAGGAGTCCGGCGCCGGACAGGAGGAGGAGCGCCAGGGTGAACTCGGCCGCCAGGAGCCCCGCTCGGAAGCGACCCGCCGCGCGGCCTCCCGGGCCGCCTCGCCCGCCTTCCCGGAGCGTCGGTCCGATATCGGTGCGGAGCGTGAGCACGGGGGAGAGCCCGAAGACGAGGGCCGCGAACAGCGTCGCGCCCAGGCTGAAGAGCAGGACCCGCGCGTCCACCGCGACGCTCTCGACCCGCGGGATGTCCGGCGGCTGGAGCGTCGCCAGGAAGTGGACGCCCCAGGCGGCGAGGACCACGCCGATGACCCCGCCGATGGTTGCGAGCACCAGGCTCTCGGTGGCCAGGAGTCGCGCCAGGCGACGCCGGCCGGCGCCGAGGGCGGCGCGCACCGCCAGCTCCCGGCCCCGCTCCTCCGTCCGGGTGAGCATCAGGCTCGCCACGTTGGCGCACGCGATGAGCAGGACGAAGGCGACGGCGCCGAGGAGGACCAGGAGCATCGGCCGCACGTCGCCGGTCACCGCCTCCGCCACCGGCTCCTGCCATGCGCCGAACCGCATGTCCGTCGGGTAGTCCTCCGGATAGCGCTCGACGAAGCCACGGGTCACGACCTCCAGCTCGGCCCGGGCCTGCGCCAGCGTCGTGCCCGGGGCCAGTCGCGCCACCCCCTCCAGGAAATGGCTACCCCGGTTCGGGACCGTCGTCCGGTCCATCGCCAGCGGCACGTACAGCCCCCGGGTCTCCCCCGTCTCGAGGTCGTCCGGCAGCGCGAATCCCGGCGGCAGGACGCCCACGACCGTCGCGTTCCCGCCGCTCACCTCGATCTCCCGGCCGATCAGCCCGGGATCACCGCCGAAGTATCGTTGCCAGAGGCCGTGGCTCAGGACCACGACCGGCGCCGCGCCCGGGACATCGTCGCTCTCCCGGATCAGTCGCCCGGCGTGGGGTCGGATGCCCAGGGCCGGCAGCGCGCCGTGGCTGACGAACGCCGCCCGCACCCGCTCCGGCCGATCGCCGCCCGTCAGGTTCGCCGCCCCGCCCGCCCACACCCCGAACCGCTCCCAGGCCTCCACCCGCTCCAGGTAGTCGAAGTACTCCGCCGGCGAGATCGACGCCTCCGGCTGTCCTGCCCAGCGACTGTGCACCCGGACCACGTCGTCCGGCGCCCCGTACGGCAGCGGCCGCAGCAGCACCGCATTCACCACGCTGAACGTGGCCGTCACCGCCCCGATCCCCAGGGCCAGCGTGAGTACGGCCACCAGGGTGAACCCCGGCATCTTCCGGAGCGTTCGAAGTGCCGTGCGCAGCTCCTGCATGGGCCGTCCTGTGGTACGGGGAACCCGGAGTGGTCACGCCATCGGAGTGGGAAGATCCGTACCGGACCCTGCAGGATTGACATAAGGCGTTGCACCACAGCGCATTACGACGCTGCGCCCGAAGCCGCGACCCCGACTCCCACCGTCCGCCACCGGTCACCCCATCCGCGCCACCGAACACC
>CAYMLW010000326.1:1851-5138 GCA_964391035.1 uncultured Gemmatimonadaceae bacterium | reverse complement strand
CAAGTTCAGCCTGCGATAACCCGAGAGTTTGCCGCCCATCGGCAATCAGGTCACGAACGTCTCCAACGTTGCGTATGATCATCTGACAAGTATACCGTACATCTGGCCGGTGTGTCAATAGTAGTTGTCATTATATGACTAAAGTTTTGGTCAATGCATCGTCATGACAACGCAATTTGTCACCCGTGGCGAGCCGAACCGAGTGAGCTTGGTATGACATCTTCAACAGACTCCGCCGCGGAGTCGGCGTCTTCCGCGACGAAGCCTTCCGCGTGCTGTTCTTCCGCGTCTTCCGCGTCTTCCGGTGTGAGAGGCTGTTCGTGCCCGCGCCCCATCGTTCACGTTCACGTCCTTGTCGGATCCATCCGGATGCATAATATTCGGTACGAATATGCATAAGGAGGGTGTATACGATGCGTACGACCGTGGATCTCGACCGATCGCTCCTGGACCGGGCGAAGGAAGCCCTCGGCACGGGCACGTACCGGGAGGCCATCACCCGGGCGCTGGAGGAGGCCGTTGCCCGGGCGGACATGCGCGGCCTGTTGGACGAGCTGGAGGGTTCGGACGCGGTGTGGGGCCTGGAGGAGCTGACGTCGTACCGGCGGGCGGTCCGTGGCGACGCTCCTTGACACCTCCGCGCTGGTGGTCCTGATCCGGCGCGGCCGGCCGGCGGCGCTGGAGCCGGTGGCGGAGGCGGCCCGGGGCGAGCTGGAAGCCGGTCGCGGGCTGGTCAGCGTGGTCACGGCGGTGGAGCTGCGGGTGGGCGCCAGGGACGGGAGCGCGATCGACCGTATGGACCGGCTGCTGGATCACCTGCCCGTGGTGGACGCCGGGCGGGAGATCGGGCGGCTGGCGGGCCGGATGGGCGCCGCGGCCCGGTCCGCCGGGGCGACGATCCCGCTCCCGGATCTGCTCATCGGCGCCACGGCGGCGTGGCTGGACGTGCCGCTGCTCACCTGCGACGCCGACTTCTTCCGGGGCGTCGAGCTCGGCTCCGGCGACGAGGGCGGCGGCTGGGATACGCTGCGGCTCCACCCGGCATCGCGGACCACTCGCTGACGCCGTGGCAAATACGGGGAGGATCACGGCCCTCGTCTTCCTCGGCTGGGACGAGGCCACGGGCCGGTACGTCTGCCTGTGGCTGGATACCACCGGTGGGGAAGGACTGAGCAACGGCGTCCTGGGGTACGCGCCCCCCACCCCGGACGCGCTCCCGTGGGTGTTCCAGCTCCCGGACGGCGGCGTCATCGAGACGACGTTCGCCTACCACCGGGCTGCGGACACCTGGTCATGGGCGATCGATACGGGCGATCCTGGCGACCTGCGGCCTTTCGCCCGGGTCACGCTGACGAGGACGCCGTAGGCCGCGTCACCCGGACGACCCTCGGGACGCTGGCGCCGTCACATCCGCGTCCCGGTAGACCCAGGCGCCGACCATGGTGGCCAGCGGGACCGATACGACAGTGAACACCATGCCGATCCAGAACATGCGGGTCGTGGCCAGCCCCTGGAGGGTGTTGCCGACGTAGGCGACCAGGTAGGCCAGGGCCCAGACGGCCTCGGGCCGCGGTGTCGCCTCGACCGCACGCGTCCCCTGCCCTACAATCCCTCCATGTCCGATTCCACCTCGTTCACCAACACCTACGACGACCCCGAGCGGGCCGCCTCGTACGCCACCCTCGACTACCCGGGCACCTACTCCCTCGCCTTCCGCGACCTCCCCGAGCTGATCGAGGGCCAGGTCGATGGCGGCCGGGCGCTGGACTTCGGCTGCGGAGCCGGGCGGTCGACCCGGTTCCTGAAGGGGCTGGGGTTCGAGGTGGTGGGTGTGGACGTGTCCCGGAGCATGCTGGCGCGGGCGCGGGAGCGGGACCCGGGGGGGCGGTACGTCCTCGTCGCCGACGAGGATCCGGACGGCCCGGACGGACTGGCGGGGGTCGTGCCGGCGGGCTCGCTGGGTCTGGTCTTCTGCGCCTTCCCCTTCGACAACATCCCGGGTCCGGCGAAGCGGGCCGGGATCCTGCGGGCGCTGGGTCGCCTGCTGGAGGGGGACGGGCGGGTGATCGTGGTGGCGTCGTCGCCCGAGCTGTACCGGCACGAGTGGCTCTCGTTCACGACGGCGGCGTTCGAGGAGAACCGGCGGGCGGGGAGCGGCGACCCGGTGCGGATCGTCATGAAGGACGTCCCCGACGCCCGGCCGGTGCCGGACTTCCTCTGGACCGACGACGACTACCGGGCCATGGCGGAGGCCGCAGGGCTCCGGGTGCTCGAGACGGCGCGCCCCCTCGGTCGGGAGGACGAGCCGTACGCGTGGGTCACCGAGACCACGGTGGCGCCGTGGGCCATCCACGTGATGGGGCGCTGACGGACGGGGGCCGCGCCGGCTTCCATTGCTGGACCGATTCCGACTTCGGCGGCGGCAACGCAGGACGTGGAGATGACCCTTGCCCGCCCCATCGTGCGCGTCAGCTCTGCGGAGGCTGGAAGCTCACAGCCGGATCGGATCCCGCGGAGCCGGAACCCTGGAGTGCATGCGCCCATGAAGAACCTGACCGCCCGTCTCAGCACACTTGTTCCCATGCACGGATACAGGGGAACGAGGCCGTGGAAGACCGGGCTCGCGCTGACGGGGGCGCTCCTCTGCGGCTGCGGCGGTGAACCCGACGAACGGGCGCGGACCGGGAGCGGGGAAGCGCCCCGGGTACGGGGGGAGCACGATGCCGGTCGTGAAGGGGATGCGGGGGACGGCGCGGTGCTCCTCGAGGAGCGCATCGTCTCCGACCCGGGACGGGGCGACATGCCGGCCATCCGACTCCTCGTGCCCGAGGACTGGACGCTCGAGGGCGGGGTGTCGGCGGTCTCGCCGGCCTACGGGATGATCCCGTACCTGTCGGACATCACCGTGGAGGCCCCTGACAAGCGCGGGGTCCGGTTCTGGGGCATCAACGAATTCGGATACGCCGACGGCGTGCAGGTGCGTCCGATGGCGGCCTACCAGGGACGCCCCTTCATGCCGCTGCCGTCCTCCCTCGGCGACTTCTGGACCATGATGTTCCGACTCGACCCGGCCCCCGGCGTTCGCGACCTGGAGGTGGTCGACGAGGAACAGCTCCCGGAGCTGACCGAGCTCGTCCGCACCCAGCTCGCGCAGCTCTACCGCAGCACCGAGGAGGAGAACAGGCAGCTCCGGATGCGGGGGGAACGCAAGAGCTTCGACGTCCACGCCCGGAAGCTCGTCATCCGCTACACGGATGAGGGCACGCCGGTCGAAGCGACGATCTTCG
>CAYMLW010000326.1:0-1841 GCA_964391035.1 uncultured Gemmatimonadaceae bacterium | reverse complement strand
GGGCCGCCATGTGGAACCTGGACGACATGTACGCCGTCTACGGCCCGGTCGGGACGGACTATCTCCAGGACCCGGTCCTGGCCGCCATCGTGCGCTCCAGGAGGGCCCTTCCCGACTGGAGCGCCGCCGTCCAGCAGTGGTACATGCTGAAGAACCGGCAGATCGTGGCCGAGGGCCGCCGCATCGCCGCCCAGGCGCGCCAGGCCGCGGCCGCCCGCAGCTCCCGGTCCGACGACATCCTGGACATGAGCTTCAGGAGCTGGCAGCGGCGGAACGCCATGAACGACGCCGGCCACGCGTCCACCATCCGGGGCATCCACGAGGAGACCACCTACGCCATGCCCTCCGGCGGGACGGTCGACCTGCCGAGCTACTACCAGAACGTCTACGCCGACGGGCTCGGCAACTACGTCCTCCACAACGACGCCAACTACCAGATCAACACGGACCCGTCATTCAACGGCCGGTCATGGGAGCGGATCCGGCCGGTGCGTCGATAGAGGGCCCCCCGTGGCCGCGCTCTTCGGCCCACTGCCCGGCTGAGCTCCAAGGTCGGGGGCGCGGGCGAGGTCGACGCGGATCAACCCGTCGAGGAAGGTGGTGGTGGCGAGATCGAGCCGCAACGAAGCGGGCAGCGGGAGCGCGCCTCGGAGTGACAGGATCGCCCCGAGCTGTTCCGCCGGGTCCGCGACGATGTTGGGCCGGAAGCCGGCGCCCCCCACCAGATGGGCCAGGCTGGTGTCAGTGTTCCGCTCGGCGGCCTGGTGCCGCTCGGCGTAGAGGATGATGGAGCGGAAGCGCCAGGAGAGGGCATCCGCCTGCGGGGACGGCAGGTCGTCCAGCAGTGCCTCCAGCCCACGGAGCTCGAGCTCCTCGTCCCGCGACCGGGGATCGGAGAAGAGGTCGCCCGCTCGGTAGGTGGCGAGCTCGTCCAGCGACCGGACACCGAACAGCCGCAGGAACGCCGGATTGGCGTCGAGGATGTCGCCCTCCCGGTTCGTGACGTACACCGCCGCCGGAAGGTTGTGAACGAGCCGGCGCAGCGTGTCGGGGTCGTGCAGCGGTCGCTGTCGACTGTCGTCCCGTCTCTGATCGGTCAGGGGGGGTCCGGCTCCCACACGGCCACCCGGCTGACACGGCACCGCGTACCGGCCCACCGGGTCCCATCGCGACTTCGGGGCTTCGCGTGAGAACGCCGTGTCTCCTTCCGACCCGGAGCCGCAGGAGGTAGTTTGTCTCCAAGGGCGTCCGTCTCCTCGCCCCCGGCGGACCCCACCCTCACCCGGTGACGGAGGTGACCATGCCAGTCGCGAAGCTGAAGGCGTTTCTCGATGAGAACGAGGTCCCCTACGAGACCATCCTCCACGAAGAGGCGTTCACCACCCAGGAGGTGGCCGCCGCGGCCCACATCCCCGGCCGGCAGGTCGCGAAGACGGTCATCGTGAAGCTGGACGGCGAGCTGGCCATGGTGGTCCTGGAGGCCCCGGACCACGTCAGCATGGAGCGGCTGCTGGAGGTGACCGACGCCGACACGGTCGAGCTGGCGGACGAGGCCGAGTTCCGGGACCTCTTCCCCAACTGTGAGCCGGGCGCGATGCCCCCGTTCGGGAACCTCTGGGACATGGAGGTCTTCGTCGACCAGCGACTCCGGGAGGACGCCCGGATCGCCTTCAACGCCGGCACCCACAAGGAGCTGATGCGCCTCGCCTACGACGACTTCGAGCGCCTCGTCGACCCGGTCGTGGCCCGGCTGACCTGAAGACGCCGTACGCCACGGTAGACCGCCAGCCGCCAGCCGCCAGCCGCCAGCCGCCAGCCGCCCGCCGCCAGCCGCCAGCCGT
>CAYMLW010000325.1:0-5152 GCA_964391035.1 uncultured Gemmatimonadaceae bacterium | reverse complement strand
CGAACCGGTCACCATGCTGGAGGCGATCCGGGAAGCGCTCTGGGAGGAGATGGAGCGGGACCCGGATGTGTTCATCCTGGGCGAGGACATCGGCGTCTACGGCGGCGCGTTCAAGATGACAGACGGATTCCTGGAGCGGTTCGGCGAGGCGCGCGTGGTGGACACGCCGATCAGCGAGAGCGGCTTCACGGGCGCCGCGGCCGGAGCCGCGCACATGGGGCTGCGACCCGTGGTCGAGATGCAGTTCATGGACTTCGTGAGCTGTGCGTACGAGCCGCTCACGAACTACGTGGCCACATCCCGATGGCGGAAGGCGGGGGCGCTGCCGATGGTGGTGCGTGGTCCGGTGGGTGGTGGCGTACGTGGAGGGCCGTTCCACTCCCAGAACCCCGAGATGGCGTTCTTCCACACGCCGGGTCTGAAGATCGTCTACCCGAGCACGGCCCGGGACGCCAAGGGCCTGTTGAAGGCGGCGATCCGGGACGATGACCCGGTCCTCTTCTTCGAGCACAAGAAACTGTACCGGGCCCCATTCCTGCGGGAGAAGCTCCCTGCGGAGGATTACGTGGTCGAGCTGGGCCGGGCGCGCGTGCAGCGGGAGGGTACGGACGTGACGATCGTGACCTACGGCAGCATGGTGCACGAGAGCCAGCACGCGGCCGAGCACCTGGCCGATGAGGGAATCGATGTCGAGATCCTGGACCTTCGCTGCCTGATCCCGCTGGACGAGGACGCGATCGTCGAGAGTGTGAAGCGGACCCACCGCCTGCTGGTCGTGCACGAAGACACCCGTACCGGCGGGATCGCCGGTGAGATCGGGATGCGCGTGAGCGAGAAGGCGTTCGAGTGGCTGGACGCGCCGATGCTCCGGGTCACGGCCCTCGACACGCCGGTGCCGTACTCGCCGCCGTTGGAGGACTACTTCCTGCCGCAGGTGGATGATATCCTGACGGCCGTCCGCTACCTTGTGAGCTACTAGCGCGACCCCGGGTCGCGCGGAACCTGAACCCGAATCCTGAAGCTCGATGCCGAAGATCGAAGTCCCGATGCCCCAGATGGGCGAGTCCATCGCCGAGGGCACCGTATCCCAGTGGCTCAAGCAGCCCGGCGACACGGTAGACCGCGACGAGCCGATCCTCGAGATCTCGACCGACAAGGTGGATGCCGAGATCCCGGCCCCGGCGGCCGGCACGCTCGTGGATATCCAGGTCGAGGCCGGCGAGACCGTGGAGGTCGGGACGATCGTGGCCTTTATCGACACCGATGGTGGCGCGCCGGCGGAGGCGTCCGCATCGGGTTCGGACGCCGACGAGGCGGAGGAGCCCGACGAGTCGCAGGAAGCCGCACCGGCCCCGGAGACCGGGGTCGCGGTGGCGGGTGAGGCGGAGCCGTCCCGGCCCCCGGCCGAGACGGAGGAGCCCGCGCCGGGGGAAGAGACCGCGTCGGGGGAGGAGACCGTCGATGAGCGGCTGCGGCGTCGTTCGACGCCACTGGTCCGCCGGATCGCCGAGGAAGAGGGCGTAGACCTGTCGCAGGTGGAGGGATCCGGCCGCGCCGGCCGGGTGACCAAGCAGGACATCCTGGCGTACCTCGAGAGTGGCGGGAAGGAACGGGCGAAAGCGGCGGAAGCGGCGCCGAGTCCTGCGCCGTCGCGGGAGAAAGCGCCAGCGGTCGGTGCGATGGCCGCCGACGACCTCTGGAACCGGTTCTACGGCGAGGTCCAGCACCCGGAGTGGCCGGTCCGGGAGGGTGACCGGGTCGAGTCCATGGACCGGATCCGGCGCCTGACGGCCGACCACATGGTGCTGGCCAAGCGGGTCGCGCCCCACGTCCACTCGTTCATCGAGATCGACTTCACCCGGATCGACCGGATCCGGAGGGGGAACAAGGCGCGGTGGGCGGAACAGGGGAACAAGGTCAGCTACACGGCCTTCGTCGCCTGGGGTGTGGCCAAGGCGCTCCAGGAGTTCCCCATGGTCAACGGAACCGTGTCCGGCGACGAGCTGATCTTCCGCGGCAGCGTCAATCTCGGGATCGCCGTGGATCTGAACCCGGGGCTGATCGTGCCGGTGATCCGGGACGCCGACGACCTGACACTGGTCGGGATCTCGAAACGGATCATCGACCTGGCCGGTCGGGCCCGGGACCGGAAGCTGAAGCCCGACGAGATCCAGGGGGCGACGTTCTCGATCACGAATCCCGGCGTGTTCGGCACGTACGTCGGCATGCCGATCATCCCGGAGGGCACGTCCGCCATCCTGGGGCTGGGCAGCATCGAGAAGCGGCCGGTCGTGCTGGAGGTCGACGGCGCCGACAGCATCGCGATCCGCCTGATGAGCATGTTCAGCCTCGGCTACGACCACCGGATCGTGGACGGCGCCGATGCGGCCCGCTTCCTGGCCCGGCTGAAGGAGATCCTGGAGACGTTCCCGGAGGAAGTGGCATAGCACCAGGTCCCCTGACTCCCGAACGAACGCTGGAGGTCCGGCGCCTCGGCCTCGTCCCGTACGGCGAGGCGCTGGCGCTCCAGGAACGGCTGGTGGACGAGCGGAAGAGGGGGGAAGTGGGCGACCTGCTTCTGCTGCTGGAGCATCCCCATGTGATCACACTGGGCACATCGTCGGACGGCAATCACGTCCTGCTGGATGAGGCGGAGAGGCGTTTGCTGGGGATGGAGCTGTACGAGACGGGTCGGGGCGGAGACGTGACGTACCATGGCCCGGGACAGCTCGTCGGCTACCCGATCCTCGACCTGACCCCGGACCGGAAGGACCTCCACCGGTACGTTCGTGACCTCGAGGAAGCGTTGATCCGGATGCTCGCGACCTATGGATTGCGAGCAGGCCGCAAGGACGGAATGACGGGGGTGTGGGTGGAAGACGAGAAGATCGCGGCCATCGGGGTCCGGGTGTCCACCGGGTGGATCACATCCCACGGATTCGCGTTGAACGTCGACCCGGATCTGGCCTTCTTCGACACGATCGTCCCGTGCGGGATCCGCGACCACGGCGTGACGTCGATGGCGAGGCTGCTCGGGCGGCGGATGGAGCGGCGGGAGGTCGAGGATCGGGTCGCGGGGGCCATGGGCGGCGTGTTCGAGCGCCGGGTCCGGGCCGCGAGTTGATACCGGCGTCAGTCCGCCCCGTACCGTGGCTCGACGAATCCCCGGTCTCGCTGGCCCCCGCTGCGGTCTATCATGCTCGGCCCTCCGTCCGGCTGTGGACCCTCGACCGGTGGCAACAGGTGGGCCGGCGCCCGACCGTCTACGGCTCGGGAGTGGGGACGGGCTCGAACGGTGGGTCGGGCTCAGGGGGCTGGAACTCGTAGAAGTCGAAGTACTTCTCGTGCTTGTCCCGCTGCTCCTCGAGCCACTCGTCGAATCCCGAATCCACGAGCCCGTCGGAGCGGTCCTGGGCCTTGGCGGCACGGGTAGCCAGGTGGTCGGCATACTCGTTCTGAGGGTGGCCCGCATGGCCGCGAACCCAGCGCCAGTCGATCTCGTGGCGACGAGCGATCGGGAGGAGCCACTTCCACAGATCCGCGTTCTCCACCGGGCCGGCCTTTCGCTTCCAGTTCCGTCGGACCCAGCCGGCCATCCACTCGGACATGGCCCGGACGAGGTACTGGGAGTCGGAGGTGAAGATGACCCGACACGGCCGACGCAGTGCGCCCAGCCCCACGATGGCGCTCCGGATGGCCATCCGGTTGT
Organism: uncultured Gemmatimonadaceae bacterium; assembly: GCA_964391035.1. Lineage (GTDB taxonomy): Bacteria > Gemmatimonadota > Gemmatimonadetes > Longimicrobiales > RSA9 > JAWVYT01. The sequence continues at coordinate 1,443 of CAYMLW010000325.1, read as the reverse complement.
TGGTCGTGCTGGCTTCGCTGACCCAGTAGTCTCGCCGTACCCAGCCGGCCTGCCAGTACTCGACCAGCCCGGCCGCTCCACCGGGGGATGCGCGGTCCTTGAACTGCACGCCGAGGCAGGATTCGTCGGCGTAAATGTGGATCAGGGGCTTGGGCATCGGTATCCGGTTCGTGCGCGGTCTCTTCGGTCGGTCGACACAATAGCCCGACCGCCCTGGAACGGGAAACACGCCCCCCCGAACTCGGAGGCCGGAACGCGGCCCCGGGGGTCCCGGGTGAACCCACGACTGCGAGTACGACTGCGACCCCGGGCTGGCTGGGCGGGGGCGGGGGCGCTATCATCGCGTGGCAATGGCACTTACCAACGAAGTACCCGGATACCTCCTCCTGGAAGACGGCCGGGCGTTCGACGGCGTTCTGGCGGGCGCGGGGGGCGTGGCGCTGGGCGAGGTCGTGTTCAACACCTCGATGTCGGGCTATCAGGAGGTCCTGACGGACCCGTCCTACGCGGGCCAGATCGTGACCATGACGGCGCCGCAGATCGGCAACTACGGCGTGAACGCGGACGACGAGGAATCACGTGGGCCGCAGGTGGCGGGTTTCGTCATGCGCGAGCTGTCATCGACCACGTCGGGGTGGCGGGCGACGGAATCCCTCTCGGCCTACCTCCGTCGGCACGGAGTCATGGCTCTGACGGAAGTGGACACGCGGGCGTTGACCCGACACATCCGGTCGGCCGGGACGATGCGTGCGGGCATCGCGCCGCGGGAGGTGGCGGAACAGGAGCTGCAGGATCGGCTGGAGTCGCTGCCCCGGATGGAAGGGCTGGACCTGACCGGCGAGGTATCGACGGCGGACGCGTACGAGACGGCGGCCGTCGGAGAGGAACGGTTCCTCGTCCTGGCCTACGACTTCGGGATCAAGCGTCACTCGCCGAAGCTGCTGGCGGAACGCGGGTGCCGGGTCCGGACGGTGCCGCGGGGCGCGAGCGCCGACGAGGTGCTGGAGTCGGGGCTCGACGGCCTGTTCGTCTCGAACGGACCGGGCGACCCCGAAGCGGTGGAGCACGCGCTGGAGACGATCCGGGGCGCGGCCGACCGGGGGATCCCGATCTTCGGGATCTGCCTCGGGCACCAGCTCGTGGCCCGGGCGTTCGGCGGCTCGACGTTCAAGCTTCTCTACGGCCATCGGGGAGGGAACCACCCGGTGCGTCGGCTGGCCGACGGGGCGGTGGAGATCACGGCCCAGAACCACGGGTTCGCGGTGCGGGTGGAGGGCGATGGCGTCGCGGGAGCCCCGGCGCTCCGGCAGACGCACGTCAACCTGAACGACGGGACGATGGAGGGGCTGGAGCACCGTGATCTCCCGATCTTCAGTGTCCAGTATCACCCGGAAGCCGCGCCGGGGCCGCACGATTCGCGCTATCTCTTCGGCCGATTCGTGT
>CAYMLW010000324.1:0-5166 GCA_964391035.1 uncultured Gemmatimonadaceae bacterium | reverse complement strand
ACGTGGTGGGGCTCGCGGTGGGGGCACGCTTCCCGGCGGCACGCCTTCCGGCCCCGGCGGCTCCGGCGGCTCCGGTCGCTCGGGTGTCGCCGCGATCCCCATCATCGGTCCGCCGCTGGCGGCGTTCGGGCGGCTGCTGCGGCGGATCGGGCGGGTGCCGGTGGGCCGGGTCGTCCGCGGCGGGGTCGTCGCATTGCTGGTGGCGCTGGGGCTGGTGTTCGTGCTGTCGGCGGCGACGTCGTGGTACCTGACGTCCGGGCGGGCCATGCTCCCGGACGAGACGCCGAGCCGGGTGGTGTACGCGGAGCAGGGCTGGGGCACGGGGCTCGAGACGCCGGGTCGCCAGCTCTACTACTACACGCCCCAGGGCGCCGGGCTGCGGGGCGTCCGCTACGACTGGTTCGTCCACCTCGATCTGCCGCTGAGCCGGAAGCGGTTCGCCAACCCGGAGCTCATGCGGCGCTACGGGTTCCTGGTGGACCCGCCCACGCCGGCCAACCCGGACCAGCTCCCCGTGGGCTTCACCCGCCACTACGACCAGCGCCTCGACGAGACGGTCCTCAGCATCACCTGCGCGGCCTGCCACACCGGCGAGCTCCACGTCACCAGTGGCGACGCCATCACCGCGTACCGCGTCGACGGCGGCCAGGCCAACCACGCCTTCACCGACGCCAGCTTCGGCAACTTCATCCCCACCATGCTGGCCTCGCTCGTGGCCACGGCGACGAACCCGGTCAAGTTCAACCGGTTCGCCCGCCGGGTCCTGGGCGACACCTACCCCGAGGGCCGGGGCGAGCTGCGGGGCCAGCTGTGGGCCGTCATCGGGACCTTCGGCGGGATAGCCTGGAACGAACGGAAGCTCTACCCCACCGAGGAGGGCTACGGCCGGACCGACGCCCTGGCCCGGATCTCGAACACCGTCTTCGGCGAGAACCTGGACCTCGGCAACCTCCACGTCGGCAACGCGCCCGTCAGCTACCCGCCCCTCTGGAACATCTGGAAGTTCGACTGGGTCCAGTACAACGCCTCCGTCGCCCAGCCCATGGCCCGGAACTTCGGCGAGGCGCTGGGCGTGGGCGCGACGTACGCGCTCATGGACCGCTACGGCCGCCCACTCCCGCCCGACGACCGGTTCGGCTCCTCCGTCATCGTCGAGAACCTCGACACCATCGAGCACACGCTCCGGCGCCTCGACCCGCCCGCCTGGCCCGAGGACCTCTTCGGCGCCATCGACACCGCCCTCGCCAGCCGCGGCCGCGACCTCTTCGACCGGCACTGCGTACAGTGCCACGGACCCTTCGAGGCCGACGCCGACCTCAAGGCACGCAACGCCCCCGGCAAGGGCCCCGACGACCCCGAATGGCTCGTCCACGTCCTGTGTACAGACGACATCGGCACCGACCCCCACGCGGCACAGAACTTCGCCCGCTCCCTCATCGACATCACCCGCACGGGCATCACCGCCGCCGACCTCCGGGCCGCCGCCGAGGAGAACCTGGGCCCGTGGACGGCCCGGACCCGCACCTGGCTCCAGGGCCGCATCGACGACGCCCGGGCCGCCCGCGGCCGGACCGGCGCCGGGCCCGCCCGGGACTCCATCGACGCCGCCATCGCCGGCCTCGAGCGCCGGCTCGCCCGGGTCCCCGCCGACTCCGCCGCCCGCCTCGACGGCCTCGACCCCGAAGCGCTGCCCCTCGGCCTGGCCCTGTCCTACATCGGCACCATGATGCGCGACCTGGCCTACGACCGGGCCGGCTACTCCCCAGCCGAGCGCGACTCCCTCGACGGCTTCGCCATCGACGACCTCCCCCAGGTCGTGGCCGGCTACAAGCCCCGACCCCTGGCCGGCATGTGGGCCACGCCGCCCTACCTCCACAACGGCTCCGTCCCCACCATCTACGACCTGCTCTCACCGGTCGAGGACCGGCCCGCCACCTTCAAGGTCGGCAGCCGCGCGTTCGATCCGGTCAAGGTCGGCCTCGCCGAGCCCGAAGGCGACGGCTGGTTCGTCCTCGATACATCGGAGCCCGGCAACTGGAACACCGGCCACGAGTTCGACGAGGACTACGTGCCCTGGACCCCCGGCGCCGGGCCGGCACACGGCGTCATCGGACCGCTACTGAGCCACGAGGAGCGGATGGCCATCATCGAGCACCTCAAGGTCCGCGACGACGACGCGGAGGCCCGGCCGTCGGGGCCGGTGCCGACGCCGACGTGCCCGGTGACGCCGGCTGACTCGTAGCCCGGCGGGGTCGGGGCGCGCCGTGTCCGCTCCGTCGCGCCGACGGTTTCAGGTCCGGGTTCGCGGTGGGGGCTGGGTTCGCGGCGTGCCCGCCTTGCCGGGCCTGTCCGGGTCCTTCGCGAAGAAACCGGGGGCGCTCCTCCGCGGACACGGCGCGCCCCTCCCTTGGCGGGACGGCCCTGGTTGCCGCTGCCCTCGCGCCCATGACCGTTCCGCCTTCGATCACCCCGCGCACCCTGCGACCCCGCGAAGCCCCCCGCGAAGCCCCCGTGACCCGGGCGGCCCTGGTCCGCGTTACGCTCATCATATAATGTGATTACATGAAAATCACGGCCACGGTCACCGACGTGCTCCGCAACTTCTCGGACTACATCAACCGGGTGGCGTATCGGCGGGAGCGGTTCGTGCTGCTGCGGGGCGGGAAGCCGGTGGCGGAGCTGTCGCCGGTGCCGACGGGGACGCGGCTCGGCGACCTGCCGGGGCTGCTGCGTGCCCTGCCTTCCCTGAGCCCCGAGGCCGCGGCGTCGTTCGCGGACGACCTGGACGAAGCCCGGGCCGAGCTGGCCGGCGCCGGTCGGACGATCGGCGCCCACGACCTCTGGCTCGCCGCGGCCGCGGTGGCCCACGACCTGACGCTGGTCACGGCGAACGTCCGGGAATTCGAGGGGGTGCCGGGGCTCTCCGTCGAAGCCTGGTAGGGGTCGGGACGCGCCGTGGGGTCGGGGCACGCCGTGTCCGCTCCGTCGCGCCGACGGTTTCGGGTCCGGGTTCGCTGTGGGGGCTAAGTTCGCGGCGTGCCTGCCTCGCCGGGTCCTGCCGGGTCCGTCGCGAAGAAACCGGGGGCGCTCCTCCGCGGACACGGCGCGCCCCTCCTGACCGGACGGGAACGGCTGCCGCCCGCCCCCCCGGCCCCCTGGGTGGTGACAGATGGCTGACGCGTGCCGCGTGCGCGTGCCAGTGCGTCGTGCGTGCCACGAGTCCGGTTCCCGCTGCGTCCCGCGTCCCGGCGTTGATACGCCACCATATACCACATATAGTTACCATATGTCAGACACGCGAAAGACCACCGTCTACCTCGACGGCGACGCCTATCGCCGGATCCAGCGGCTCGCCCGGGAGCAGGGGCGGCCGGCGGCGGAGCTGGTGCGGGAGGCGGTGTCGGAGTACGCGGCCCGTCACGCGCCGGCCCGGCCGACGAGCATCGGGTCCATGGACAGCGGGCGAGGAGATCTGGGGGAGCGGGCGGAGGAGTACCTGGAAGGCTTCGGCGAGTGATCGTCGTCGATACGGGGGCGGTGCTGGCGCTGCTGGACCGGAGCGACGAGCACCACGCCGCGCTCGTCGAGCTGTACGATCGGACCGGCGACCTCTGGCTCCTGCCCTGGGCCGTCCTGCCGGAGGTCGACTACCTGGTCACCCGACACGGCGGTCCCGAGCCGGCCGCGGCCCTCCGCGAGGACCTGGCCGCGGGCGCCTGGGCCGTGGAGTGGGGCGATGACGACGACCTGGCGGGCGCCCACCGGATCCTCACCCGCTACGCCGACCTCGAGCTCGGGCTGGTGGACGCCGTCGTGATGGCCATGGCGGAGCGGCTCGGCGCCGACGCCATCGCCACGCTGGACCTGCGGCACTTCGGGGCCGTCGAGCTCGAGGGCTCGCCGCGGCTGCTGCCCCGGGACGGGTAGGGGAGGCGGAGCACGCTCGTGGGTCGGGGCGCGCTCGCGTGGTCGGGGCGCGCCGTGTCCGCTCCGTCGCACCGACGGTTTCAGGTCCGGGGTCCCGGTGGAGGCTGCGTTCGCGGTGTGCCTGCCTCGCCCGGCCTTTCCGGGTCCGTCGCGAAGAAACCGGGGGCGCTCCTCCGCGGACACGGCGCGCCCCTCCTGAACCGATACAGGAACGGCTGCCGCTGCCCCCCGCCGCGGGGCCACGGTCGTCGGGTCGCCGGGATCTCCCGTGCTCCGTGCGCGCGCTCCGTGCCCCGTGCGGGCAACGAGGAACCGTGCACCCGCGGAATCGCTCTCACGAACGCTGGCGACGCGCCGTGTCCGGCGCTTACGCACGATTCGACAGCGACACTGCTCGCCCCGACCATTCCGTCCCGTCCAGCCGATCCACCAGCCGTGCGTCGGCGGTCCAGAGCCGGGCGTTCTGCAGCTCGGCGAGGGCGACATAGGCGGCGTCGTACGTCGTGATGTCGACGGCGAGGCCAATCTCGAGGGCGCGGGCAGCCAGCGGGGCGACGGGCTCGGAACGGAGCGGGGCCACGCGGAGGACGTCCAACAGCTCCAGGGCCTCGGCAGGGGACAGCCTCGCGTCGGGCCCCCGGGTCAGTCGCCACAGCACGTTCCCCGTCTCCAGCCAGAACAGCTCCGGTACGTAGACGACGGCGCCCGCCGCCGCCAACTCCTCGAACAGCCTCCTCGCCAGCTCCGCGTCCGGCTCCGGCAGCACCCACTTGAGGGCGACACTGGCATCGACGACGACCGCGCCGCCCCCGGCTCGCGTAGCCGGCGGCCCGGAGCCCGGGCGACTATCGGGCATCCCGGTCCGATCGGATGAGGGCCGCGGAGTCGGGGAAGCTGCGATCCGCCAGGCGACTCCGCAGCCCCTCGGCCCGGTCCGCGAACTCCTGCCAGCCTCGCTCCTCGGCGGCGGCCCGGGCGATCAGCATCCGCACCTCCTGCTCCCTCGATCGCCCCAGCCGTCGCGCCCGCTCGTCGAGCGCATCCATGTCCGCCTCCGGAATCCCCCGCACCAGGATCTGTCCCATGCCGACTCCACCGTTCGTCGCCAATGATATCAACATGATATCACCCCGGGAGAGGCGACGGAAGTCGGCCCGTTGGTCCACGATCACGCCGGGAACGGGGCAGCGCCATGGTGGGTCGGGACGCGCTCGTGGGGTCGGGGCGCGCTCGTGGGGT
>CAYMLW010000323.1:0-5197 GCA_964391035.1 uncultured Gemmatimonadaceae bacterium | reverse complement strand
GTCTCCATTCCTCCGGCACAGCCGCTGGCGAACAGCGCCAGCACCAGCGCCCAGGGCCCTGTCAATGCTCGCGGCACGAGGCCTCCTTGAATGGTCGGGACGGGTCGACGACTCGGCGTCTCCGCCTCGTCATTATCGGTCGATGGTCCGGGTGCGCGGGTCGCGCACGGGATTGTCTCGACACGGTACGGCCGACAAGTGCGTGGGTCAAGCAATTTGCGAGGCCGTTACGGCGTGGCCGAACGCGTCCTCGAGCTGCACAACCCCCGGGTCGTCCTCGACCCGGAAACGAACGAGGCCCCGCCCGGTCGGGGAGGCTAGCTGCCGCCGCCGAACAGGATGCCAAGAGCGAGGGCGAACTGCCGCGCGCCGCCGAGGTTCATGGTGGCCTCGGCGAAGGCCGGGAACCGGAACACCTGGAACTGCGCGCCTCCGACCGCGTTCAGCCCGAACCCACTGCCCACAAAGCTGTCGTTCAGGTACGCGGCCGAGTAGCGGGCCAAGTGCACGCCGGCGCCGGCATACGGTGTGAACCCGCCTTCGGACGCCAGCGGAACCACTCCATTGGCGGTCAGAACGATCGCCGATCCATCGAGTTCGCCGGACAAGCCGTCGCTGTAAGGATCGACGTAATAGTCCAGCACCAGACCCACGACCACGCCGTTCAGGATCGCTTCTGGGTCATCGGTGATCAGGTGCCCGACCTGCATCTGGACCCGCCCCCCCACGAATAGCGCGAGGTCATGGGCGTATCCGACCTCCAGTCCGGCTTGCAGCCTCTGAGCCTGGGCGGGCTGGGCCACCACCCCGGTCCCGACAATCGCGAGGGCCACGAGCGGCCAGTTCTTCATCTGTCCTTCCAGCGTACGAGAGGTCAGAGCCCGGCGGAACGGAATGATCAGTCAGGCACCTCAACGTATCGGTCTGTGGAGAGCGGGAGTCAAGCAACCCTTGAGGCTGGTGTCAACAGCGAATAGAAATGCGTCAAGGAATACGCCGGGGAATCGTCGCCTGCGACCGGGTTGCTACGCAACGAGCCCCGCCCGGTCCGACGACCGGGCGGGGCTCGAAGGTCGGTTCGGGATCCGCGTCAGCTGCCGCCGACCATGATGCCAAACACGAAGAGCAACTGCTCGAACCCGCCGAGCTGGTACCTCGCCTCGCCGAAGGCCGTCAGCCCGCTGAGCGCGAACCGGGCGCCGCCGAGAACGTTGAGGCCGAGCTCGGTGTCACTGAAGTCGCCAACCGAGACGCGACCCATGTGCAAGCCGGCACCGGCGTACGGTGCGAAGCCCTCGCCGAACTCGAGGGGGACGATGCCGTCCGCGTCCACCTGGATGGCCGAGCAATCCACACCGCTCACACCGCACGGATCCACGTACCACAAGCCCGAGATGATCAGGGTTACGTCGCTGAGGAAGCTCTCCTCATCGTCGGTGATCATGCCACCGATCGGCGTCTGGGCCCGCGCTCCGATCCCGAACTCCAGGTCATCCGCCCAGCCCGCCTCGACGCCGAAGCCCCACTGCGCCTGGGCCGGCTGCGCCAGAACACCCATACCGATGAACGCGATCGCTGCTAGCATCCAAGTCTTCATCTGTCCTCCACAAAATTGGATAGGAAACGAGCGGCGGCATCGGGATCGAGCCGCGACGTCGCCCAAATTACGGTGGCGGTGCCGGGAAGGAAAGGGTGAAATGCTGGCATTCCGGCCGTGCCGGATACCCGTGCGATGGCCGGTGCGGGCCGACTGGGACCGCGCCTACGCCTGCAGCACCGCGAGCCCACGCAGGTGGTCGGGCGCGCTCCCGAAGCGGTGAACCGCGGACCAGCTCATGCCCCCGTCATCGGACCCGTGGAGGCCCCGCTCGTCGGCCGCCCACAGCTCTCCGGGCGCCCGGCCGGAGGCGAGGAGCGGCGCGATGGTGTCCGGCGGATCGGGCCAGCCGGTCACCGGTCGCCACGGCCCGTCGCCGACCCGCCGATAGACCCGCCCGTCCCCCCGACCGGCCACGTAGGCGCTGCCCGGGCCCGAGGCGGCGGAGACAACGGCGCCATCGGGATCGCCGGGATCGATGGCCACGCTCCGCAGGTAGCCCACCTCCAGGCCCCCCCCGGGCGCGCTCCACGTGTCGCCGCCATCGTCGCTCTCGAAGTAGCCGTCGCCGGCGGCCGACCGCAGCCGATCGGGCGCCGCCGCATGGACGGCCAGCTCGTGGGTGTCCCGGGGCCCGCCCGGCACCCGGTCCCGCCAGCTCTCGCCGCCATCGACGGTCCGGACCAGCGCGCCCGCCTCCACCGCCACCCACAGGCGGCCCGGCTCCTCGGGGTGGCACTGGATCCACCGCACGTGGTGCGTTTCCGGCCGGGGCGGGAACGACCACTCCGACGACGAGGGCAGCGTCCCCAGCTCCCGGGTCCGCCGCCAGATCGCGGCGCCCCCGACATCGAGGCGCCAGACCGCGCTCGGCTCGGTGCCCGCCCACATGACGCCGGTCCCGGCCGGGCTCACCGCCACGGCCATGATCCGCCGCTCCTCCAGCCCCGCGGGCCGCCAGGACGCGCCGGCGTCGTCGCTCCGGAACACCCCATCGCCGTCCGTCCCCGCCCACGCCCGGCCGGCCGTGTGCGGGTCCGCGGCCAGACAGGTCGGTCGGCCCTCGAAGCCCTCACCGCCGGATTCCTCACCCGTTTCCGGGTCGACGACCACCACGCGGTCGGGTACGGCAATTAGGATCGGCACGGGGGTCCTTGTCGAAGGCGTCCAGCGTCCAGGGTCCAGCGTCCAGGCCGCAATCCAGAGGCCAGCGGAGGGCGCAACCCGACGCGGCCGAACAGCGAGCGCCCCAGCGCGAGCGTCCGAACAGCGGAGGGCGCAGCCCGACGCGGCCGAACAGCGAGCGCTCCAGCGCGAGCGTCCGAACAGCGGAGGGCGCAGCCCGACGCGGCCGAACAGCGAGCGCTCCAGCGCGAGCGTCCGAATCTCGCCCTGGCGTTCGGCCTCGGGGCTCCATTACTCTCCCGCGTGCTTCTGATCGCGCTGGAAGGTCCCGTCGGCAGCGGGAAGACCACGCTGCTCTCGACCCTCGCCGCCTGGTACCAGGGGGAGGGCCGGCGAGTGGACGGGTTCCTGGCCGTGGCCGGCGAGCGAGGGGAGCCGGGCCGGGGCGCGCTCCGGTACGACATCAGGCTCGTGGCCACCGGTCGCACGCTGCCCTTCGCCGTGCGGGACGACGCGACCCGGCCTCCGTATCGGTTCAATGCGGATACGGAGTTGGAACTCCAGCGCTGGGCGGCGTCGCTGCCGGACGACCCGCCCCCGGACCTGCTGGTGCTGGACGAGTTCGGGCGGGTGGAGGCGGCCGGCGGCGGCCACCTGGCGCTCTGGCCGGCCGTGGAGACGGCGGCGCCGGAGGCGGTGGCTGTGGCGGTGCGGTCGGGGGTGGTGGAAGCGGTGGAAAAGCGACTGGGTCGTCGCTTCGACGTGCGCATCGACGCCTCGCGGCCGGGGGCATGGGAGTCGCTGCGGGCGGCGTGCCGGGCCCACGAGGACTGGTCGCGGGTCGGCACCTGGGGCGCGGGCTCCGGCGGCGTGGAGGTGACGCTGGGCTCGGCACTCCACGGCGCCCGCGTCCCGTTTCGGGGGCTCGCGCTGTCCACGCTTCAGGCCATCATGATGGCCTTCGCCGGCGACGGGCTGGGCCGCCGGGCCCGGGTGGTCTGGGTGCCGTTCATCGCCGCCGGCCTGAAGGCCATCTCGCCGGCCGGCAGCCGGCTCCGGCCCATGCTCGCCATCAGCATCCAGGGCATCCTGTTCAGCGGCGCCACCACGGTCCTCGGCTGGAGCTCCGTCGGTATCGCGGTGGGCGGCGGGCTGGTGGGGGCGTGGGCCGCCGCCCAGGGGATCCTCCTCCAGCTCCTCCTGATCGGGACCGACCTCCTGGTCGCCTACCAGGCGGTCACGGATTGGCTGGCCAGCCGCTGGGGCCTCGGCGCGCCGGCGATCGGGCTCTTCATCGTCGCCTGGGTAGCCGGCTACGGCGTGGCCGCCGGGCTCGCGACCTGGGCCGTATGGCGACGGCGACGGCTGCCCCGCCGGCTCGAGCGGGCCCTGGAGCGGGGCGCCCGCGGCTTCGGCATCGGGGAGCGGCGACCGTGGAGCGCGGCCGCCGTCCGGGGGCTCCGGGACCTGGCCCGCCCCGTCTTCTGGCTCCCCCTCCTCCTCGTGGTGGCCGTGCTCCTCGCCGCCGGCTCCTCGCTGGAACGGGCGAGCTGGATCGTGGTCCGGGCCGCCACCCTCGGCTTCCTGCTCTTCTCCCTGGCCGGCGCCCTCGACTTCCAGCGGCTTGTCGAGTGGCTCCGGGACCGCGGCCACTGGGGCCCGGCTCTCGCCTTCAGCCGGGCCGTACGCGGCCGTCGTGAGGGCGGCGATCGTCCAGCCCAGGGGGAGGGGGACGGCTGACGGCTGGCGGCTGGCGGCTGGCGGCTGGCGGCTCGCGGCTGACGGCTGACGGTGACGGAATGCCCGCTTCTCCGCCACGGGGATCCCGACTGCCGGCGTGGGTCGTCCCCCGGAACCGGGGCGAGCGCAATCGCAGCGAAGCGAAGGTGGCCGCAGCCAGCCGCGGGCAACCCTTACATCCGGCCCCAGATCCTCCGCTGGATATACCGTGCCACGGCGTCGATGTCCCGCGCCGCCAGACCCGCGGCGCCCCAGTGGGGCATGCCCCTGTCGTTGCCCTCGTAGATGTAGACGCGGAGTCCGTCCAGCTCCTGCCCGAAACGCCAGTCCTCGGCCTGGAAGCTCGGCGGGCGGAGGACACGCCCGTTCAGGACGTAGCCGGCGGTGCCGCGGCCGTTGGCGCCGTGACACTTGGCGCACGAGTACTGGTACACCGTATCGCCCCGGTGGATGGCGTCGGCCTGGGACTCCCACGTCACGGAGTCGAACGTCGCCGGGTCCACCCCCGGCGACCGGGCCGGGGCTTCACCGCTCTCGGCGGATTCACCCGCGTCGCCACCGCAGCCGGCAATGACGATCGGGACCAGCAGGAGGAGGGGAAAGCGGCGCATCATCCGTCGAGCAGTCATACGCACCTCTGTCGCCGGGGGATCACTGGACGTCCGCGAGCCTCGCCCGCAGGCATCACAATCAACTACCACCACCGGAGGTGGTGGTTTGTACGGGTGGGTTTAG
>CAYMLW010000322.1:0-5197 GCA_964391035.1 uncultured Gemmatimonadaceae bacterium | reverse complement strand
TCGAGGAGGTCCGGCAGCAGCACCCCCATGTCCAGGTCATCGTCCTCACGGGGCGCGGGACCGAGGAAGACGAGGAGCGGGCGAGAGAGCTCGGGGCATTCGAATACCTCGAGAAGCCGACCGACGCGTCGGAGCTGCTCGACACGATCCAGGCCGCGTGGCGGAAGGCGGTCAAACTGCTGCGGAAGTCGGGGCAGGAGTTCAGCCGCAGCATGACGGCCGCCGCCATGGCCGAGGGAGGGCTGGACCTGGCCCGCGAATACATGGAGGAGTCCGAGCCGGGGGACGAGGCCGGCGGGGACGAGCCGGTGGAGGACGCGGCGGGGATCAAGGTCCTCTTCGTGGACGACGAGGAGGACTTCGTCCGCACGCTGGCGGAGCGCATGGAGATGCGCGACCTCGGCGGCGACGTGGCGTTCAGCGGTCAGGAGGCTCTCGACCTCCTGGAAGAGGACCCGCCCGAGGTGATGGTTCTCGACCTGCGCATGCCCGGCCTCGACGGACTCGAGGTCCTCCGGCAGGTCAAGAAGCGCTACCCCGCCCTCGAGGTCATCATCCTGACCGGCCACGGGTCCGACCGGGACGAGGAGGAGGCACGGCGTCTCGGCGCATTCGAGTACCTACGCAAGCCGATCGAGCTCGAGGTGCTGATGGACAACGTCCGGCGCGCGGGACAGCGAGCCAGGTCCCGGGGCCGGACCGGGGACTCCGAGTAGCAGACGATGGAGAACGGGGGGAAGCAGGCAGTCGACCGGGCCCATCCGGACCGGCTGTTGTCGGGCAACCGGTATCGCCGGATGCTGGTCGTGGCCGTGCTCTCGGTATTGGCGGTGGCGCTCCTCCCTCTCGGCATCATGTCGTGGATCAGCTACCGGCAGTACCGGGAGGCGTTCCGGACCGAGCTGACCCGCCCGATGCTCCGGTTCGCCGAGGCCGGCAAGCAGTCACTCGAGGCGTACCTCACCGAGCGCCTGTCCGGGCTCACGCTGGTCATTCGCGGGAACTCGTACGAGACCCTGCGTGACCCCGAGCGCCTGGACTCGATCCTGGCCAACCTAGGGGAGGCGTTCGGCGGGATCGTGGACCTGGGCGTGATCGAGAGCGACGGTACGCAGGTGGCCTATGCCGGGCCCTACGAGCTCGAAGGCCGGGATTACGAGCGCCAGGAGTGGTTCCGGGAGGTGGCTACCCGGGGCTCGTACGTGAGCGACGTCTTCATGGGCTACCGGCACCTGCCCCATATCGTCATCGCGATCCGCGCCGAGAAGCCAGACGGCGACTGGTTCGCGCTGCGAGCCACCATCGACACCGATGTCTTCCACTGGCTGGTCCGGGACCGGAGCAGCCGACGCCCCGATCGAGGCTCCGCGTGCAGTCGCTGCCACTCCCTCAGCGTGCCGGCCTTCGGCGACGCGTTCATCATCAACCAGGGAGGCGTGCTGCAGACGCCTTCGGAGTTCTATGGCGCGGTGCTGGACACGGCTGCGCTCCCGCCGCTGCGGCCGGTCGAGAGCCCCCGATTCCTCTCTCTCACGGACGGTCGGGGGCGGCCGATCGTGGCGGCCTACGCCTCCATCGACCGGTCCCCGTTCAGCCTCGTGCTGTTGAGCCCGCGCGACGAGTTCCATACGCCGTGGGCTTCGCTCGGCACCGATCTGCTCCTCCTCACCCTGATCAGCGGCGTCATCATTCTGGCACTGGTCATCGGGGGCGCCATCGTGTTCGTGCGATCGGCGCGGGAGGCGGACCGGAAGCGTACCGGGCTATTCCACGAGATGGAGTACACGAACAAGCTGGCGGCCATCGGTCGGCTCGGGGCCGGTGTGGCCCACGAGATCAACAACCCTCTCGCGATCATCACCCAGAAGGCGGGCCTGCTCCACGATCTCCTGAGCCGGTCCGACCCGCCACCGCCCCGGGAGAAGATGTTGGGGCTGGTGGACTCGGTGCTCAAGTCCGCGGAGCGGTGTGGCGGCATCACGCATCGCCTGCTGGGATTCGCGAAGCACATGGATGTGAAGCGGGAGACCATCAACCTGGACGTGCTGATCGAGGAGGTCCTCGGCTTCCTGGAGAAGGAGGCGAACTACCGGGAGATCGACGTCCAGCTGAGGCAGGAGGAGGGCACCCCCGCCATCACCAGTGACCGGGGCCAGCTCCAGCAGGTGTTCCTGAACATCATCAACAACGCCTTCGCATCCGTCGAGGACGGGGGTCAGATCGGGATCCGGATCCGGCGGGCCGACGACCGGACGGTGGCCGTGGAGATCTCCGATACGGGGATCGGGATCCCGAAAGCGAATCTGGAGCGGATCTTCGACCCGTTCTTCTCGACCAAGGGCGGGTCGGGTACCGGACTCGGCCTCTCGATCACGTACGGCATTGTCCAGAAGCTGGGCGGCGACATCAGTGTCGAGAGCCAGGTAGGCGCGGGCACCACGTTCACCGTGAGGCTGCCGATCCGGGGCACGGGAGGGTAGAGCGGACATGGCCAGACCGAACGTACTGATCGTCGACGACGAGGAGGAGCTCGTGAGCGCGCTCACCGAGCGGCTCGAGATCCGGGGCTTCCAGGCCTGCGGTGTGACCAGCGGCGCTGCGGCGTTGAAGGCGCTGAAGGTCATCGACTGGGACGTGGTGGTCGTGGACATCCGGATGCCGGGGATCGACGGCTTCGATCTGGCCCGGCGGGTCGCGACGAGCCACCCCGGCAGCGCTGTGGTCCTGCTGACCGGACGCACCTCCGCGGAGGACGAGGCGGCAGCGAGGTCCGTGGGCGCATTCGACTACCTGGTCAAGCCGGTCCCGATCGAGAAGCTGGAAGAGGTGCTCCGCAGGGCATCGGAGCGGAAAGAGGGGGCTCATGAGTGAGACGAGAGTGCTGTTGGTGGATGACGAAGAAGACTTCGTCATGGTCCTGTCGGAGCGGTTGGCGCAGCGGGACCTGGACGTGGACACGGCGTTCCGGGGCGAGGTGGCGGTCGAGAAGGCCCGGGAGCGGGCCTACGATGCCGTCCTCCTCGACATGGCCATGCCCGGCCTCGACGGTATCGAGACGCTGAAGCGGCTGCGGGAGATCACCCCGGACATCCAGGTCATCGTCCTGACCGGCCGGGCCACGCTGGCCCAGGCCGTCGAGGCGATGAAGGCGGGGGCCCTCGACCTCGTCGAGAAGCCCGCGGACCTGGACGAGCTGGTCACCCTGATCGACGACGCCGCGCGGCGGCGGGCCACCCTGGATGACCAGCGGATCCAGAGTCGGATCGATGACATCACGCGGAAGAGAGGGTGGTAGGATGGGACTCAGGACACTGCGGGAGATCATGGTCCCTATCGACCAGTACCCGTCCGTCCGCGACACGGACACGCTGCGGGACGCGGTCCGGGTGATCGAGTCGGCCCAGCTCGAGGTCGAGCTGCGGAAGTCACTCCCTCGCTACGTGCTGGTCTTCGACGGGATCGGGGTGCTGGTGGCCTACGTGCGACGGCGCGACATCCTTCGGGGACTGGAGCCCCGGTTCCTGGTGACGAAGCCGTTGGAGTACCGGGACAAGCCGTTCAATGTCGCCATCGACCCGAACCTGGCCGAGCTGCCCGTGGACCGGATGTCCAGGGGGATCCGGGAGCAGTCGGAGCGGCGCGTGAACGAGGTGATGCATCCGATCGACGCGATCCTGCGGGCGGAGGACCACGTCATGAAGGCCATCTCCACCATGGTCTCGATGGACGTGAGCCTGATCCCGGTGGTGGACGAGGGCGAGCTGGTGGGCGTCGTCCGGTCGGTGGACGTCTTCCACGAGGTGGCAAAGCTACTCGAGTAGCCGGTCTCTCCCGGGACCGGTGATGGAGAATACATGGCCAGTTCCACGATGACCCCGCAGGCCGGGGAAGCAGAAGCGAGGGGCGTCGGTCACGCCACGGTCGCGATCGAGGACACACCCGCGGTCCGGGTCCGAAAGCCGGGCCCGGGCGATGGCAGCGAGAGTCCGCCCTCGCCCCCCGCCCCGCCGGATGGGGCGGGCGCGGAGCGGCGCCGGTACATCTTCGCCCTCCTGGGCCTGGCGCTCTTCGCCATCGCGTACTTCATGCCGAACCCGGGTCCCGCGGTGGACCCGATGGGAGAGGCATTCGCGCTGAGCTGGGAGGGGAAGCTGGCGCTGGGACTCTTCCTCTTCGCCGCCACATGGTGGATCACGGAGGTCGTGCCCATCGGCGTGACCAGCATCGCCATCGGCGTGATCCAGGCGCTCTTCCTGATCCGACCGGCCCGCACCGCCTTCACCGACTTCTTCGACCCGTCGGTCTGGTTCATCTTCGGGTCGCTCATGTTCGGCATGGTCTTCACCCAGACGGGGCTGACGCGCAGGCTGGCGTACAAGATGCTCACCATCGTGGGTGAGCGGACCAGCATGATCTACCTCGGCTGCTTCGTCATGACGGCCGCCCTCACCCTGATCATGGCGCACACCGCCGTCGCCGCCACGATCTTCCCGCTGCTCATGGCCATATACGCCCTCTACACCGACGACCCCGAGCCGACGAATTTCGGGAAGGGCCTCTTCATGGGGATGGCGTTCGTGGCGGGGGCGGGGAGCATCATCACCCTCCTGGGCGCGGCCCGGGGCGCCGTGGCCATCGGCTTCTACAACCAGATCGTCGACGGCAACATCGGCTTCTTCGAGCTGTCGTACTACATGTTCCCCATCGGCGCACTGATGGTCTTCCTGCTCTGGGGCTACTTCATGCTCTACTACCCGCCCGAGCGGAAGACCATCCCGGGGCTCCGGGATCGGGCGCAGAAGCTGTACGACGGCCTCGGACCGATCACCCGGCAGGAGGTTCTGGCCCTCGTGCTCGTGCTGACGGCCATCGTGCTGCTCAGCCTGCGCAACTTCGTCCCGGCCTTCGCCGGGATCGACAAGGCCGCCATCATCCTCGCAGCCACCGTCCTGTTCTTCGTGCTCCGGATCGTCTCCATCGACGACCTGGAGGGCACCTCCTGGAACATCATCCTCCTCTTCGGCGGGGCCATGAGCCTCGGCTTCTGCCTCTGGCAGACCGGCGCTGCGTCATGGATGGCGGTCCACTGGCTCAACATGTTCGAGAACGCCCACTGGATCCTGTTCGTACTGGGGATCGCCTTCTTCGTCCTCCTCATGACGAACTTCATCATGAACGTGGCGGCCATCGCCATCAC
>CAYMLW010000321.1:0-5204 GCA_964391035.1 uncultured Gemmatimonadaceae bacterium | reverse complement strand
GTTGCCGAAGAGGATGAGCCGGGTGGGAGGCAGCTCGGGGTCGACGCCGGCGGCATTGGCGGCGTGGTCGACGGTGGCGAGGACCCGGAGGTTCGGGTTCGCTTCGACGGCGGTCCGGAGGCGATCGAAGGTGACGTCGACGCTCGCGTTGCTGCGCAGGGCGATCAGTCCGGGGTCCGGGTTCCGGGCCTCCGGGGCCATCCCGGTGCGGGTCCCGGCGTCGGCATCGGCTTCCGGGTCGGCGGACGGACCGACGCAGGCGGCGGCCTGGAGCGCGAGGAAGCCGGCCAAGAGGGTCGGGGCGAGGCGTGCTCGTGTCATGGCTCGTCGGGGCTCGAGGGTACGGAGACGTGGATGAGGCGCCGACAAGATGGGGATCCCGTGGCCGGGGCGCACGGGGGTTGACCGGCTCGCACGATTCTCGCAATACATGCTGACCGGCAAGAAACCAACCCCGAACGGCACTCAAGGAAGACGCACTCCATGCCAGATTCGAGCGACCTGTTGAAGGCCTGCGACATCACCGACGTTCCCCGTATCTACCGCAACGCGCGGCCGCCACTCCTCTACGAGCACGCCATCCTGCACGACGGCGCCCGGATGGCGGAGAGCGGCGCACTCGTGCTCACGTCCGGGGCCAAGACGGGCCGGAGTCCGACGGAGAAGCGGGTGATCCGACACCCGGACAGCGAGGCCGACGTGTGGTGGGGCCCGATCAACATCCCGCTGGACCCGGACGTCTTCGACATCAACTACCAGCGGGCCGTGGACTACCTGAACACGGCCGAGCGGCTGTACGTGGTGGACGGCTTCGCCGGCTGGGACCCGGACTACCGGCTGAAGGTCCGGATCATCGCCGAGCGGCCGTACCACGCGCTGTTCATGCACAACATGCTTGTCCGGCCGACGGAGGAGGAGCTGGCGGAGTTCGGCGACCCCGACTTCACGGTGATCAACGCCGGCCGGTTCCCGGCGAACCGGTACACCGAGGGGATGACCTCGGCCACGTCGGTGAACGTGTCGTTCGAGCGGGGGCAGATGGTGATCCTGGGGACGCAGTACGCGGGCGAGATGAAGAAGGGCGTCTTCACGGTCATGAACTATCTGATGCCGAAGCGAGGCGTGCTGTCGATGCACTGCTCGGCCAACGAGGGCGACGACCCGTCCGATGTCGCCCTCTTCTTCGGCCTCTCCGGGACCGGCAAGACCACCCTAAGCGCGAACTCCCGCCGCAAGCTCATCGGGGACGACGAGCACTGCTGGACGGACTCCGGCGTGTTCAACATCGAGGGCGGCTGCTACGCCAAGACGGTGGACCTGTCGGCGGAGAAGGAGCCGGAGATCTACGCCGCGATCCGGTACGGGACCGTCCTCGAGAACGTGGGGTTCGACGAGGAGACCCGGGCGGTGGACTGGCACGACACCTCCATCACCCAGAACACACGGGCTTCGTACCCCCTCGACTACATCCCGAACGCCAAGGTCCCGGCCATGGGCGGCCACCCCAAGGATGTGGTCTTCCTCACGGCCGACGCGTTCGGCGTCCTGCCTCCCGTGGCGAAGCTGACCCCGGCACAGGCCATGTACCACTTCATCAGCGGCTACACCGCCAAGGTTGCCGGCACCGAGGTCGGAGTGAGCGAGCCGGAGGCCACCTTCTCCGCGTGCTTCGGCGCGCCCTTCCTGGTCTGGCACCCGTCGAAATACGCCGAGATGCTGGCCGACCGGATCGAGGAGCACGAGGCCCGGGTCTGGCTCGTGAACACCGGCTGGACCGGCGGCCCGTACGGCACCGGCCACCGGATGGACCTGCCCCACACGCGCGCCATCGTCGATGCGATCCACAGCGGCGACCTGGTGGACGCGCCCACCGAGACAGATCCCGTCTTCGGCTTCGAGGCGCCGACCGGGTGTCCCGGCGTCCCGTCGGAGATCCTGGTCCCGCGCAACACCTGGGACGACCCGGCGGCCTACGACGAGCAGCGGAAGAAGCTGGCCGGGCTCTTCCGCGAGAACTTCGAGAAGTACGCGGAGGGGAGCAGCGAGGCGATCCGGGCGGCTGGGCCGGACATCTGAGACCTGAGTCCCCGCCGCCCCGCCAACGTGGGGGGCTGCCCGCGGGTCGGGCTTCCAGGGTCCGGGACCGGACAACGGGCCCATGCGACGCACGGGCAGTCTGGAAACGGGGGAGCTCTGGCGGTCTAGCGGGGGTCTTCCGCGTCCGGGCCCGAGCTCACATCGCCGTGGCCCGGGCCGCCGGACTGGGGCGGCGGGAGCCGCCGCGTTCCCTCCAGATCGTCCGCGAGCCGAGTCGTTTCCAGCCGATGATCGTGCCGGCGAGGTAGAGGAGCCCGAGGGACAGGGCGACCACGGAGGTCGACCAGGTGGCGTCGCTGAGAACGATGCGCGGCTCGAAGCCGAACGCCGTCGCCAGCGCGGGCGGGATCACGATCACGCCGCGGAGCGTGAAGATCACGCCGATCGTGAGGAGGCCGGGTCGCAGCCACGGCAGGCGAGGCACCAGGCCGGCGCCGGACAGCCCGTAGAGTCCGAAGACCGCCAGCACGAGCGCGGCGGCGAGGCCGGCGATGGTCAGGACCACCGGCTGGCTCATCAGGGTTTCGGGCGCCCCGAAGTACAGGCTCCGCTCTGGTGACAGCGCGATCATCGCCTGGAACAGCGCCACGGACACGGCAAACAGGCCGGCCAGAGCCAGCGTGATCCCATCGTCTCGCATCTTCGTCTCCGATCCCTCCACCACGTCATCCAAGGGGGCTGCACTGCGTACCGCCCTGCCACATTGCAGGATCCGGGCACACGGACGGCATCAGCCCCTGCGCCCCCCTGTTTCCGAGGGAGAACCGGGACAATCGGCGCTTCTTCACTCCGGCCGCGAGGTGGCGGGCCGTGAAAAGATTCCGGGGATCGCGACACTTTTTCGGGGAACGCGCGGGTGGAGGCGCGTGGAGTCGGGAAGACACCCGGAAGCCGGGAAGCGCTCCGGACAGCGAGGGTCAGCGAGCGCTCGGATTCACCGCCAGGAGGGGGGCAGGTTGATCGGGACCTCGATGTCCTCGAACTCCTTGCTGGAGCGAACGCCGTGGTCGCGTGCCCAGGCGGCCATGCGGTCGAGGCCTTCCTCGAGGGAGATACCGGCGTCGGCCCCCAGGATCCGCTGCGCTTTGGAGTGGTCGGAGTACGCCTCGTGGACCTCGTTCCGGGCGTCCAGGTGCGTGATCTTCGGCTCGACGCCCAGGGACCGGGCGACCTCATCGGCGAGTGTATTCACCGTGTAGGGCACATCCGCGCCCACGTTGAACACCTGGTTGTACGCGGCCTCGACGTCGACGGACCGGGCGATGACGGGGGCGACATCCCCGATGTAGCTGAATGCCCGCTTCTGGGTGCCGTCGCCGAAGACGGTCATGGGCTGGTCCTGCATGATCTGGTTCATGAAGATGCCGACTACGTTGCGGTACCTGTCGCCCAGGTTCTGGCGTTCGCCGTAGACGTTGTGGGGCCGGAAGATGATGTAGGGGAGGCCGAACATCTGTCGCGTCACCTCGAGCTCCTGCTCGACGGCCAGCTTGGCGATCCCGTAGGAGTCCTCGGGCTCCGGCTTCAGCGCCTCCGTCATGGGCAGCTGGTTCTTGCCGTAGACGGCGATCGACGAGGTGAAGACAAAGCACTCGATGCCGTGCAGGATCGACAGATTGATCAGGTTGACGGACCCGATCAGGTTGTTCTGGTAGTTGAACCGCTTGATGAAGTGGCTGAGCCCCTCGGCGGCGTAGGCGGCGAGGTGGAAGACGTAGTCGAAGTGGTGGTGTTCGAAGAGGGACTCGAGGAGCTCGACATCGAGGATGGAGCCTTCGACGAACTCGGCCCCAGCGGGGACGTTGTCCTCGAATCCGCCGCTGAGGTCGTCGAGGGCGACGACGTCGTGGCCCATCTCCAGGAGCGAGTCGACGACGTGGGAGCCGATGAAGCCGGCGCCGCCGGTGACCAGGCTCTCAGGCATGGCTCGGCTTCTCCGTGAGGGGCTCGGACGCCTCGAAGAGCGGGTCCCGCTTCAGCCGCGTCTGGTGCAGGAGGTACTTCGCCACGGTGCCCAGGATGCTGAGGCCGTACTGGACACCCTTGGCGAAGGTCATCTGGGAGTTCTCCTGGTCGTAGCGCGTCTGGTGCGGGACCTCCGCGATGGAGGCGCCCCGGATCGCCGCCTGGATCATGATGTCCGTGTCGAAGTCGAACCGCTCGCTCAGCAGGTCGAGGGGGACCTGGCGGAGGAAGTCGACCGAATACGCCCGGTAGCCGTTGTGATAGTCGGAGATGTTGGTCCGGAAGACCAGGTTCTCGAGCCAGGTCAGGAACCGGTTCGGGATGAACTTCCAGACGGGCATCCCGTTCTCGAGGACATCGCCGAGGATGAACCGGGTGCCGGTGACCACGTCGTGGCCCTCATCCCGGATCCTGGTGACGAACTCCATGGCCAGCGATGGGTCGTACTGGTTGTCGCCGTGGACCATGACCACGATGTCGCCGCCCCGCCGGATCGCTTCCGTGTACCCGGTCTTCTGGGCTCCGCCATACCCGCGGTTCCGCTCGTGCGACACCACGGTCAGGCCGAGCTCGCGGCCCAGCTCCGGCGTGCCGTCCGTGCTGCAGTCGTCCACCAGAATGATCTCGTCGGCGCAGTTCGACGGCAGTCCTTCCACGGTCTTCCGCAGGACCCCCGCCACGTTGTACGCCGGCATGACGACGATCACCTTGGGTGTATTCCGGTCCATCTACGTGCGACTCCTTGGAGGCGAGTGCGGATCTGGATCCTGCCCGGTCGGGTCTCCCGGTTTTTGAAGAACACGCAAGGTAGGGAGATGCGCCGGGGTTGTCCAGCGGGCAGGCGTGCAGCTTTCGGCCTGCGGTGGAGCGGGACTCGCGGCGGCGGTAGACTTCGTGGCACGTTGTCGGGCTCACCCGGCTCTCCCTGAGAGTGGAGGGTGAACGCACCGAACAGCGAGGGCGGAGCCCGACGCGGCCGAACAGGGCGGGCCGTCAGGCCCCGCCCGCCCGAACAGCCGAGCGAAGCGAGGCGTCCGAAGCTCGCGCGTCAGCGAGTGGCCCGGAACCGCACCTCCGCTTCGAGGCTCTCGGCATCCCGGCCGACGGCGAAGTGGATGTGCCGCACGACGCCGATATCGACC
>CAYMLW010000320.1:0-5221 GCA_964391035.1 uncultured Gemmatimonadaceae bacterium | reverse complement strand
CGCGCTGCCCATGAAGATCGAGGGCGGCAGCGGCGGCCCGCTCCGGATCATCGCCTTCGTACCCTGACCCTTCGGGCCTCCGCGTGACCGCCGTTCGAAGTCGGATCTGCCGGGGACCCCGCCGGCAGCCCCGCGGGGGCGGAGCATTGACCGCAGGTTGCGGCGGCGGTCCGGTGTGCTAGCATAGCCCACACCGGATCGAACCACCGCAATGGAACGCACTCGCCTCGGCCGCGCCCTGCCGCTCACACCGGATCGCGGGTCACTCGATGCCCGCGGTCCCCGTTAGCACCGTGCGCGTCCACCTCTTCGTCCCGTGCTTCGTGGACACCCTGTCCCCCGAGGCCGCCATCGCGACGACCCGCGTCCTCGAGCGGCTCGGGCACGACGTGGTCTTCCCCACCGGCCAGACCTGCTGCGGCCAGATCCACTACAACACCGGCTACGGCCGCCACGTGCTCCCGCTGGTCCGCCGGTTCGTGGACGTGTTCGCCGACGCGGACGCGGTCGTGGCGCCGTCGGCGTCGTGCGTCGCCACGGTCCACGACGCCTACCCGCGCCTGGCCCGGGAGTCGGGCGACGCCTCGCTCGAGCAGCGCGTTTCGGATCTCGGCCCCCGGGTCTTCGAGCTCACCCGCTGGCTCGTGCGGGAGCAGGGGGTCGACGACGTGGGCGCCCGCTTCCCCCGCCGCGTCGCCTACCACCCGACCTGCCACTCGCTGCGGGCCCTGGGCCTCGCCGACGAGCCGCTCCGGCTGCTCCGGGCGGTCCGGGACCTCTCGCTCGTCGAGATCCCCGACGCCCGGGAGTGCTGCGGCTTCGGCGGCACATTCGCCGTCAAGAACGCCGCCGTCTCCAGCGCCATGCTCGACGACAAGCTCGGCGCCCTCGAGGCCTCCGGCGCCGAGGTGTGCACGGCCGTCGACAGCTCGTGTCTGCTCCATGTCGCCGGTGGCCTGCACCGGCGGGGCAGCCGCGTGCGGATCGCTCACATCGCCGAGATCCTGGCGAGCACGGGGTCCCCGTCGAGCGGGGGGTCCCGTGCGCGTGTGGCGAGCCCGGCCGGGCCGGACAACGCGGCGAGGCGGCGGTGAGCAGCTTCCCCGAGCGGGCCGAACGCGCCCTTGCCGACCCCGTGCTGCGCCGCAACCTGCGCCACGCCACCGCGACGATCCGGGCCAGGCGGGCGGAGGCCATGGAGGAGCTGCCGGACAGGGAGGCGCTCCGGGCGGCGGCGGCCGCCCTCAAGGACCGGTCGCTGGACCGGTTGGACCCCTGCCTCGACCGCCTCGAGGCCGCGGTGACGGCGGCCGGCGGCACCGTCCACCGGGCCCGGGACGCGGACGAGGCCAACGCCCTCGTCGCCCGGCTCGCGCGGGAGGCCGGCGCCGACGAGGTCGTCAAGGTGAAGTCCATCACCACCGACGAGATCGGCCTCAATGCCGCGCTGGCGAGGGCCGGGATCGCTGCGGTGGAGACGGACCTGGCGGAGCTGATCATCCAGCTGGCGGGGGAGTCGTCGTCGCATATCCTGGTCCCGGCGATCCACAAGAGCCGGCGGCAGATCCGGGACCTGTTCCGCAGGGAGCTGGCCCGGCCGGACCTGTCGGATGACCCTGCGGAGCTGGCCGAGGCCGCCCGCCGCCACCTGCGCCGGAAGTTCCTCGAGGCGGAGGTGGCCGTGAGCGGCGCCAACTTCGCCGTCGCGGAGACCGGGACCGTCGGCGTGGTCGAGTCGGAGGGCAACGGCCGGATGTGCCTCACCCTGCCCCGGACCCTCATCACCGTCATGGGGATCGAGAAGGTGGTGGCCGAGTGGCGGGACCTGGACGTGCTCCTCCAGCTCCTGCCCCGCTTCGCCACCGGCGAGCGGATGAACCCGTACACCACCCTCTGGACCGGCGTCACCCCCGGCGACGGTCCGGACACGTTCCACCTCGTCCTCCTCGACAACGGACGACGACGACTTCTCGACGACCCCGCCGGCCGTCAGGCCCTCCGGTGCATCCGCTGCTCCGCCTGCCTGAACGCCTGCCCGGTGTACGCACGGGTCGGCGGCCACGCCTACGACTCCGTCTACCCCGGCCCCATCGGCGCCATCCTCACCCCCCAGCTCCTGGGGCCGGGTCACGCCGATTCCCTGCCCTTCGCCTCATCCCTCTGCGGCGCGTGCGCCGAGGTCTGTCCGGTGGGCATCGACATCCCCCGGGTCCTGGTCCATCTCCGGGAGCGCGCCGCGACCACGCCGCGGACCCGCCGGCCCGCCACCGTCCGTCTCGACGCCGGCACCCCCCGCCTCGAGCGGCTCACCATGCGACTCCTCGCCTGGACCCTCCACTCCCCAGGCCGGTACCGCACGGCCCAGCGCCTCCTCCGCCTCGGGCAGCGAGTCCTGACCCGCAATGGCTGGATCCACCGCCTGCCGGGACCCCTCGGCGGCTGGACCCGGAGCCGGGACCTGCCCGCCGCGCCCCCGCCATTCCAGACGTGGTGGGCCCGGGAACGGGCGGGAGAGGTCCGACGGACGGGGCAGCCCGGGGCGCCGGGAGCGTCCGGGAGCGGCTCCCCACCCGGACGCGAAGCGGCGGCGGCGTCTCCGGGCGACTCTGCCCCGGCGGCTGAGCCCGGACCGGCCCCGTCCGCGGTCGACCGCTTCGCCGAACGGGTCGAGGACTACCGGGCCACGGTGGTCCGGGTGCCACCCGATAGCCTGTCCGCGACCCTGGCCGCCGCCCTGCGCGACCGCGGCATCGGCACCCTCGCCGTGCCGGCCGACCTGCCGGCGGCGTGGCTGGCGGCGCTCGAGGAAGCCGGCCTCGAGCTCCTCCGGGATGTGCCGGGGCCTGCCTCCCGGTCGAAGGGCACCGGCCCCGACGTCCCCGGCCCGCTGCCGGAGCCTCTGACCCCCGCCGCGCTAGACGCGGTCGATGGCGCCCTCACCGGCTGCGGCCTGGCCATCGCCGAGACGGGCACGATCGTCCTGGACGGCGGCCCGACCCAGGGCCGGCGCGTCCTGACTCTGGTCCCCGACTACCACCTGTGCGTGGTCCGCGCCGACCAGGTGGTCACGACGGTACCCGAAGCGATGGCCGCGCTCCGGGGCCCGGCCATCGCCGGCCGCCCCATCACCCTCGTCTCCGGCCCGTCGGCCACGTCGGACATCGAGCTGTCCCGGGTGGAAGGAGTGCACGGGCCCCGCACCCTGCACGTCGTGGTCGTGGATCCGAACGCGACGCACCGAGCCGGCCCGGCCAGCGCGTCGGGGACCCTCCAACCGTAGACAGGCCGCGATGCCCGTAGCCATCCAGGCGCTCCTCGCCGTCCTCCCGATCTTCCTCGCCGCCGTGCTCCTGGTCGGGCTCCGCGTGCCCGCGAAATGGGCGATGCCCGCGGTCTACGCCGCCGCCGTGATCCTGGCCCTCGGCGCCTGGTCCATGAGCCTGACGCACGTGGCCGCCGCCTCCATCCAGGGGCTCTTCATCACCTTCGACATCCTGTTCATCGTCTTCGGCGCCCTGCTCCTCCTCAACACCCTCGAGCAGTCCGGCGGCGTGGCCGCGATCCGCCGGAGCTTCCACGGCATCAGCGACGACCGCCGCGTCCAGGTCGTCATCATCGCCTGGCTCTTCGGCTCCTTCCTCGAGGGCGCCGCCGGCTTCGGCACTCCCGCCGCCATCGCCGCCCCGCTCCTCGTCGCCATGGGATTTCCCGCCCTGGCCGCCGTCATGATCGGGCTGATGATCCAGAGCACGGCCGTGACCTTCGGCGCCGTGGGCACGCCGATCCTGGTCGGTGTCCAGGGCGGACTCGGCGGCGGGACGTTCGAGGCGCACCTCGCCGCCGCGGGCATGGACATGGGCGACTACCTCCGCGGCGTCGCCGCCCGGGCCGCCGTCTTCCACGCCGTGGTCGGCACGTTGATGCCGACGCTGATGGTCGTCATGATGACCCGCTTCTTCGGCGAACGACGGTCCTGGTCCGAAGGCCTGGGCGCGCTCCCGTTCACCCTCTTCGGCGGCCTCGCCTTCACCGTCCCCTACGTCCTCACAGGCGTCCTTCTGGGACCGGAGTTCCCGTCGCTGATCGGTGCCCTCGTCGGCCTCGCCATCGTCACGTCCGCCGCCCGACGCGGGTTCCTCCTGCCCCGGGACCGGTGGGAGTTCCCGCCCGACGCGGCATGGCCGGAAGGGTGGCGAAGCGGGCTGGATCTGCCCGGCGACGACGAGCCCGCGCCGCGTCGCATCGCCCCGACCCTCGCCTGGGCCCCCTACCTCCTGGTCGCGCTGCTCCTCGTCGTGACCCGACTCCCACAGCTGCCCGTCGGCGGCTGGCTCCGGGCCGTGAGCCTCGAATGGCCCCGGATCCTCGGGACCGGGATCGGCGCGGCGACGTCGCCCCTCTACCTGCCCGGCGCCATCCTGGTCCTCGTGGCCGGGACCACGTCCGCGCTGCACCGCATGCGCCGGCCGGCCATGCGACGCGCACTCGCCGACTCCGCCGGCATGATCCTCGGCGCCGGCTTCGTCCTGGTCTTCACCGTTCCCATGGTCCGGATCTACATCAACTCCGGGATCAACGATGCAGGACTCGCCTCCATGCCCCTCGCGATGGCCGAGTACGTCGCCGGGGGCGTGGGCCCGATGTGGCCCCTCTTCGCACCCGTGGTCGGGGCCCTCGGCGCCTTCATCGCCGGCTCCAACACGGTGAGCAACCTCATGTTCAGCGCGTTCCAGCACGGCGTCGCGCTCCGACTCGACCTGCCCAGCATGGCCGTCGTGGCGCTCCAGGCCGTGGGCGCCGCGGCCGGCAACATGATCGCCATCCACAACGTCGTGGCCGCGTCCGCGACCGTCGGGCTCCTGGGCCGGGAAGGCGAGACGCTCCGGAAGACCATCCTGCCCACGCTCTACTACCTGGTCGCGACCGGGGCCCTGGGCATGCTCTGGGTGCTCCTCCTGTAGCGGCTTCGCCCGCCACCAACGGCACACGCTGTCCCCGGTGAAGCGGCCGCGGCGAGGACGCGATGGGTTCACCGGGGTCTGCCACGCCCGGCAGCCCCGGTACCGCCGCAAGCCCCGACCAGGCCGGCCCCGCAAGCCGTCAGCCGCAAGCCGTCAGCCGTCAGCCGTCAGCCGCAAGCCGTCAGCCGTCAGCCGTCAGCCGTCAGCCGTCAGCCGCAAGCCGTCAGCCGCAAGCCGTCAGCCGTCAGCCGCCAGCCGTC
>CAYMLW010000319.1:0-5258 GCA_964391035.1 uncultured Gemmatimonadaceae bacterium | reverse complement strand
CCGCAATGAACGTGAGCGGGATGAAGATCGTGGCGATGATGGTCAGGACCTTCATCACCTCGTTCATGCGGTGACTGACGCTGGACAGGTAGACGTCGAACAGGGCGCTGGTCATCTCCCGGTAGTTCTCCAGCAGGTCGATCACCTGGATCGTGTGGTCATACGCATCCCGGATGTAGATCCGGTTCTCGTCCGAGATGAGCGGGATCTCGTCCCGGAAGAGCCGACCCATCGCTTCCCGCATCGGCCAGACCGCATGCCGCAGCGCCAGCGCGTCGCGTCGGGCGGCGTGGATCACGCCCACCAGCTCCTCCCGAGGGTCGTCGACCACCACCTCCTCCAGGAGCTCGAGTCGGGCCCCGAATTCCTCCAGCAGCGGGTAGTACCCGTCCACGACGGCGTCCAGGAGCGCGTACAGGAGGTAGTCGGCGCCGACCGTCCGGATCCGGCCCCGGCCCAGCCGCAGCCGCCCCCGCACCGGCTCCCATATATCGCCCTCCCGCTCCCGGAACGTCAGCACCCACCCATCGCCGAGGAACAGGCTGATCTGCTCGGTATCGACGTGGTCGTGGAGCATCGCCATCCGGGCCACGGCGTACAGGTGGTCCGGGTACTCCTCGACCTTCGGCCGCTGATGCACGTTCACCACGTCCTCGAGGGACAGCCGGTGCAGACCGAACGAATCGCCGATCGCGGCGACGGCCTCCGCGTCGCCGACGCCGGTGACATCGATCCACAGGACCTCCCAGCGGCCCTTCAGCCCGGCGATCTCCTCGATCGAATCGAGAACCTGCTCGTGGAATCCGTCCGGGCCGTATCCCATGGCGTACAGCGTGGGCGGTGGGGCATCCGGCACCGATGTCAGGGTCCCCGGCGCCGCCCCCACCGGTGACCGGCGGCGGAGCGTGTGGATCCGCGGGAGGGGCACCCCGGCGCGACGCAGGCCCCTGCGCAGCTTGCGGGCGCTCAGGAGCGCGTTCCACGCGACCTTGCGGGGGATGGCGGTCGCGGCATTGAAGGTGGCGCGTGCGGCGTGGCCGGCGGCGCGGTCGGCGGTGTCCGCTACGCCGCGCGTCCCGTCCCGGCGGTCCCGCGAGGTAGGCTCGGTCATGGGCGACAATATAGGGCGCTGGCGGTCCCGGTCCCAACGACCGGCTCCGCGCTCCAACCGTCGATGGGTCGCACCTCGGCCCGGCCGCAGTGGCCGGGCGGGTGCTCATGGAGCCGGTCCCGGAGGTGGCACGATCCGAAATTGAACCCTTTCGGGCTCCGGAGCATATCATCAGTGGACGTCCCCGGTGGCTGATGGCAGCGGCCGGGGCCGAGCTTCCTCTGAAAGGTGGAGCCCGAGTGTCGCCCGCACGGCACTGCATCTTCTGTCACGGGGCGATCCCCGCGAACGAAGCGGTGGAGCATTTCCCCGTCGGCGGCCGGGTGGCGTTCGACCCGCGCCGGGGCCGGCTGTGGGCCGTCTGTCCGTCGTGCCACCGCTGGAACCTGGCGCCCTTCGAGGACCGGTGGGAAGCGCTGGAAGAGTTGGAGAAGCTGCGCGTCGACCAGGGGCGCGTCCTGGCCAGCACGGAGCACATTGCCCTGATCCGGGCCCCCGGGGTCGAGCTCGTCCGGGTGGGCAACGCGCGCCTGGTCGAGGAAGCCTGGTGGCGTTACGGCCGGCAGCTCATGCGCCGTCGCACCCGGGCCCGGGTCCTCCAGTGGACCGAGGGGACCGCCGCCGTCGGTGCGGCCATCGCCACCGGCGGGATGTTCTATCTCTTCCTCGGTGGCGACACCGTGAACGACTTCCTCCGGTGGCGCCGCTTCGGGTCGACCGCCTGGCGCGGGGAGGTCCGCTGCATCCGGTGCGACACGCCGCTGACCTCCCTCTCCTTCAAGAAGGCGCGACGGCTCCACCTGGCACGGGACCACGATCTCGGTCCGGCGCTCCACCTCCGGTGCCGTCGCTGTCGCCTGTTCGGCGAGGACGGCGAGTTCCAGCTCGAGGGCGCTGTCGCCCAGCACGTGCTGCGCCGTGTCGTGACCCACAGCCACTTCAAGGGCGCCTCCGAGAAGCGGGTCAGGAGCGCGACCGACTGGATCGACGAGCTCGGCACCCCTCGGGCCGTCGTGGACGAGCTGTCGAAGACCGGGCTGCGTCTCGACGCCCTCCTGGACAGGCACCGCCGGACCAGGGCCGTGGCCCTCGAGATCGCGCTCAACGAGGAGAACGAGCGGCGCCTCCTGGAGATGGAGCTGGCCGAGCTCGAGGCCCGCTGGCGCGAGGAGGAGGAGATCGCCTCCATCGTGGATGGCGAGCTGACCGGCGACCTGGGCATCCGCCGGATCAAGGACCTCGTCCACCGGTCGGACGGGACATAGGACGACGGCCTACGCGGGGCCGATCGAAGCGCCTTCGACGATCCCGCCCTTTCCGAGCTCCCGGAGTACCGCCGTGGCGTAGCATCCCGGGGCGAGCGCGAATCGGAGCTCGACGTACGGCCCGAGGTCATCGGAGCCGGATTCGACGCCCACCTCCGTGAGAGCGAAACGGAGCGGGCGGCGCCGGCCCGTGAGCGGGCGCAGCGCCGCGGACTCGAGGGACGATGGTCGGAAGCCCGCGTCGTCGAGCACGCCGGCCTCCAGCCTGGCCACCTCGTCCGCGGGCTCCCGCATCCGCCGACCCACGAGCGGCCCCGTGGGCGAGATCTCGAACGCGTCCGCACGGGACTGCTCCCGGCCCGGCTCCGCCACCGGGAAGAGCGCCTCCGTGTCGTGCTTCCACGCCAGGTCGCCGGGCATGAGCCGGTCCATGGCGTCTCGCCGGATCCGCTCGGCCAGGACCGCGTTGAACAGCCACGACTGGTAGGCCGACGCGTAGAGCCGGAGCATCCGCTTGCCGACGACCGGGATCGATCGGGCCGCGTCGCCCCCGGTGCGGTCCATCGCCTCCGCCAGCCGCGCGCACTGGCCGAAGCCCCGCGGCCACGCCTCCGCGGCCGCGGCGAACTCCCCGGCATCGAAGAGCTCCCGGGCCCGGAGGATGTCGCCCGTGTCCGGGGAAACCCCGGCCGCCGGGTCCACCGCGCCGTCGCCCTCCCGCAGCGGCCGTCCAGCGATGAGCGACGCCGCCTCCACCCACTCCTCCCGGGCCAGCGCCCGCCCCACCCGCCAGGTATCACCCCGGGTCCCGAACCGCTGGGGACCGTAGTAGTTCGGCACGCCGCGACGGGCGAGGATATCGCAGACCGCACCCGCCCGGTTGGCCCCCCGCGCCGCCCACTCCCACGGGTCCGCGATCGCGGCCCGGGGCAGCGACTCGTCCACCCCCGGGGCCGAGGGGCGAGCCTCTCCCCCGTCGGGTGCGGGGCGGCCCGGCGGCCTGAGCCGGATCACGAACCGGTTCCCCCGGTGCCACCCCCGGCGCAGCTTGCGGCCGTGCCGGGCCGCCCGGAGCACCCGGAGCCTCGGGATGTCGAGGGCCCGGGCCCGCTCCGGGTCGACGTTCTCGACGCTCATCCACTGGCGGGCGATCGCCCGGGCGTCCTTCATCCCCGCGTACCCCACGCTCGATGGCTTCACGCCGAGCGCCCGGGCCAGGTCGGAGGCCGCTCGGGGCGTCGCCAGGCCCCGCTTCTCCACCTCCAGCCACAGGTGGTCCCCCCCGTCCTCCGGCTCCACGCCGAGGATCTCCCGGACCTCGAAGTCCTCCCAGCGCGCCTTGTACACGCCGCCGATTCCCGGCTCGTCCGCCGTCAGCCAGGGGTCGGGCGGCCGCGGGGTCACAGAAGGTCGAAGCCCGCTGCCTCGAGGGCCTCCCGGTACCCGGGCACTTCGTCCATGTAGAACCCCTCGATCTCCCGGAGCAGCCCGTCGGCGGCGGCCATGGCCCATTCGAGCTCGGCGACGCGACCCGCCGAGGGCGCGTACGGCGTCCCCGCGGCCCGGCCGACGCCCTGCCGCAGGCGCGCGGTCACGGTGGTGTCATCCCGGATGCCCTTGCCCGGCGGCATCCGGAGCCGGTCCAGGAAGTGGCCCACCCGGGTCTGGAGGCCCTCCGTGCGCTCGATCAGCGAGTCCCGAACGACCTCGTCCGCGCCGTCCCAGTCCTCGAGCCGGTCGGCGTAGAGCTCCAGCGTCTCCCGGGTCTCGTTCAGGCGATCGATCGCGTCCCGCAGCCCCCGGATCGACTCCTGGCCCCGCCAGTAGACGGCCAGGTTCTCCCGCAGCACCTCGACCGACTTCTCGCGACGTGGATCCGGTAACACCTCGACCGACCCGGTGGCCTCGTGGCCCCCGACCGTGACCCGGATGGCGTAGTCGCCGGGGAAGACCTCGGGGCCGGCGGGCTCCGGGTCGTCCTCGTCGGCATCGGGATCCGGCATGCCCTTCCTCTCCAGACCCCAGACGATCCGGTTCACCCCCGCCTTCGCCGGGCCCTTCAGCGTCCGGACCAGGGTGTCCGCCTCGAGGATCTCGATCGTGACGGGCCCGCTGGAGCGAGGCCCACCCCCGCCGAAGAAGCCCGCGAACCCGGCCGGTGCCGAGCCGGGGCCGGCGCCGGTGTCCTGGTCCTCGACAGAGGCAGCCGCCTCCGGCGAAACCCAGTAGCTGATCAGGGCGCCGTACGGCCTGTTGGGGCCCTGGTACTTCGTGTCACCCGGGAAGTAGAAGGGCCCGGTGATGCCCCGGTCGTGCTGGATCGCGTCCGGTACCTCGAACAGGTGCACGGCCGCGTCGGCCAGCGACGCACCGGCCGCCATCTCCCGGAGCGGGCGGATGTCGTCGATGATCCACGCCCCGCGCCCATGGGTGCCGACGGCCAGGTCGCCGTCCCGGGGGTGGACGACGAGGGCCCGGGTCGGCGCGCCCGCCGGGTAGTCGCCGTGGATCCACTTCCGCCAGCTCTCGCCGCCATCGAGCGAGAAGTAGAGGCCGAACTCCGAGCCGAGGAAGAGCAGGCCGGGCTCGACCGGGTCCTCCTCGATGACGTGGACATAGCCATCGACCTGGGCCGGGCTCAGCGCCCGCCAGCTCCGGCCGTAGTCGTCCGTGCGGTAGACGTACGTCTCCCAGTCCCCCGTGCGGTGGCCGTCGAAGACCACGTAGGCCCGGCCCGCCACGTGCTTCGACGCCTCGATGTGGGGCACCCAGGTGTTGTCCGGCACGCCCTGGATCCGGTCCACCACGTTCGTCCACGTCGCGCCGCCGTCCCGGGTGACCTGCACGTTGCCATCATCCGTGCCCACCCACAGCACCCCACG
>CAYMLW010000318.1:0-5260 GCA_964391035.1 uncultured Gemmatimonadaceae bacterium | reverse complement strand
GCGGATGTCCGGGATGAATCCCATGTCGAGCATGCGGTCGGCCTCGTCGAGCACGAGCATTTCGATCCCCTCGAGGGCGCCATGGCGCCTGCCCATGTGGTCCAGCAGGCGACCCGGCGTGGCGACCATCACGTCGACGCCGCTCCGGAACGCCCTCACCTGCGGCCCCATGGCGACGCCGCCGAAGATGGCCGCCACCCGGATGTCGGTGTGGGCGGCGAGCTCCCGCACGTGGGCCTCCACCTGCATGGCCAGCTCCCGGGTCGGCACCACGATGAGCGCGCGCGTGAAGCCCCGCTCCCGGTTCACCAGCCGGTGCAGGATCGGCAGGACGAATGCCGCCGTCTTCCCGCTGCCCGTGGCCGCGCACCCGAGCACGTCGCGGCCCTCGAGCGCCTCGGGAATCGCCGCCTGCTGCACGGCCGTCGGCGTGGTGAACCCGAGGTCCGACACCGCGGCCAGCAGCCGCGGGTCCAGCGCCATCTTCGCAAACTCGTCCTGCTTCGTCATCCGGTTCCTTCCGTGAGGATCGCGCCCCGGCCACCCACGATTCGGGAAGGGAGCGCACAAAGAAAGAGCCCCGGCGTCCGCCGAGGCTCTCTCGCGTACGATTGCGTCGCCCCCGTTCCGGGCGACGCCCCTGCTAACCCCCGCCCGCCGGGAAGTTCCAACCCACGTCTCTGGCCGGCCGACCCCGCCGACCCGCCGATGCCGGAAGGGGCCGCCCGGGCATTCTACCCGGACGGCCCCTTCCGATCGCGGCCCGGAAGCCGCTACGCACTCACGGCCCGGAAGCCGCTAGGCGTTCCCGGTCAGAGCGGGTGCACGTTCTCCGCGGCCGGGCCCTTCTGGCCCTGCACCACGTCGAACTCCACCTGCTGCCCCTCGGACAGGCTCTTGAACCCCTCGGCCTGGATGGCGCTGTGGTGGACGAAGCAGTCCTTGCCGCCGTCCTCCGGGGTGATGAAGCCGAAGCCCTTGTCGTCGTTGAACCACTTCACGGTTCCCTTGGTACGCATGATACCGTACTCCCTGTGTTCCGGTGCTCTCGGGGTGCGGCATTTCCGTACCTCTCGAACTCACCCGTGTACAGGCGGACAACAACAAAACCCGGGAGCCAAAGCGCCCAGGTTCTCATCGTTGCTGGTGTCCGGACCTCGCCGGATGTTCTCCGCCCGAAGACAAGGTCGCGGTATGGGCGTTCGCTGTCAATGGTCCGGTCTCCCCGGTCCCGCAGGTTCTCGGGGGCCGCGTCGCCGAACAGCGCACACGTCTCCACCAGCACGTACCGGCGGGTCACCAGGACCGCTTCGTCCGCCATCGGCTCCGTGAAGGCGCGGCGGGCCCGCCCGTGACGGTCATCCGATCGGACGGCTTCCTGCCCCTGCCATACTCGAGCGGGCCCCGGCCCGGGTGCGGGCCGGAGGCGGCCGCGGTATCATTCTCCGGGGCGACCGGTGAAGCCGTCCCGGGCAGCGACGTGCGACACGGCCCCGCTGCCGACCCCCCGACCGCGAGCCGGGTCCACTGTTGGGGAGCAGGTCTCCATGCGGGTGGCCGGGCGACCGGGGTTCCGGGTGGAGGTCGACGCCCGCTTCGGGGACGAACCGGAGCGATCACCATAGCGGATCGGGACAACAAGTCCTGCAGACAGAGAGCGACGTACGCCCATCGTCCCATGAGCGACGCCGAGGGAGCAACCCCCGTCTACTACTACCGCCACGGCCTGGCCGTCCTCCGGCACGTCCGGGAAGCGCCGCCGTGGATGCGGTACGACGAGCGGGCCGGCGCGTACGTGGCCCCGGGCCACCGGCTGCCCGAGCTCCGGGAGTGGGCCGAGAGCCGGGGGATCGAGCTCGCCGGCGATCCGGCCTCCGCCTCCGACCCGCTCCCCTTCTACGACCCCCGCTCCCCCCGGCCCTACCAGGAGGACGCCGTGTCCCGGTGGGAGGCGGCGGAGCGGCGGGGGTCGGTGGTGCTGCCGACGGGGTCGGGGAAGACCTTCGTCGCCATCCTGGCGATCCACCGGACGCTGGGCGGGGGCGAGGGCCGGGCGGTTGTGGTGGCGCCGACGCGGGCGCTGGTGGCCCAGTGGTACGCCCAGCTCGCCGATGCCTTCGGCGCGGACCGGGTGGGCGCGTACTACGCGGACGAGAAGGACGTCCGTGGGCTGACGGTCACGACCTACCACTCGGCGTTCGACCTGCTGGAGCGGGAGGGCGCGGCGGTCCGGCTGCTGATCCTGGACGAGGCGCACCACCTCGAGGACACCGCGGCTGGGGAGGCGAAGGCGTGGCACGACGCGCTCCGGATCGCGCCGGCGCCCTTCCGGCTCGGGTTGACCGCGACCTACCCGGACGGACGGGACGCCGAGCTGCGGCGGCTGGTGGGCGGCGTGGTCTACCGGCGGGCGGTGGGCGAGATGGCCGACGCGGAGCTGGCCGGCTTCGCACTGGCCCGCCGGTTCATCCCGCTGACGCCGGCGGAGCGGGAGCGGTACGCGGCCGCGGAGTCGGAGTACGAGGGCTACGTCGCCCGGAAGGGCTTCCGGGACCGGTACCCCGACCCGGGGGACGCGTGGCGCGTGTTCATGGCGGAGACCCGACGCTCGCCGGCGGCCCGGCGCGCGTTCCGGGCGTTCCTCGAGCGGGAGCGGGTGGTGGCGCTGGCGGAGAACAAGCTGCGGGAGACGTACCGGATCCTGGCGTTGCACCCGGCCGAGCGGGCGGTGCTGTTCGCCGGCAGCGTGGCCGGGGCGGAGGCGCTCTCGGAGCGGCTGGCGGTGCCCATGATCACGGCGGACACGCCGGCGTCGGAGCGGAAGCGGCTCCTCGAGGATATGGCGGACGGCCGGGTCCGGGCCGTCGCCAGCGTCCGGGTCCTGGACGAGGGGTGGGACGTGCCGGCCGCGAAGCTGGGCGTGATCCTCGGCGACAGCAGCCGGGGCGGCCGCCGGCAGCACGCCCAGCGCCTCGGCCGGATCCTGCGCCGGCAGGGCGACCGGATCGCGTCGCTCTACGAGGTCGTCGCCGCCGACACCTACGAGTTCTTCGCGTCCCAGAAGCGCCGGGGCGGGCTGGCCCGGGGCCCGGACCCCCAGCTCGGGCTCGGGCTCTGATGCTCCGTCGCACGCACGTACTGCCGTTCACCACGGAGGCCGACGGGCGGATCACGGTCCTGTTCCTCGACGACCCGGACGGGCGCGTCACCGGCTTCCTCGACCGGCTATGCCGGCTCATGCGACGCCTCGAGGGCCGGCCCCGGAGCGCCGTCCTCGAGGCGCTCCGTCGCCAGGAGCGCCGCGTCCGGGACGCCCGCCGCCTGGCCGGGCTCTCGAAGACGCTCCTCGACGCCGCCCGGTTCGCGCCCGACCCGCTGGCCGGGCGGGCACCCGAGGTCAGAGAGGCCGTTTTCCTCGCCCGGGGCCGGCGCTGGCCGCCGGTGCCCGGCGACGAGGACGTCCCCTACCGGGAGGCGGCCCGGTACCTCGCCGACCGCGCCGACCCGGGCCGGGATTCCATCACCGCCGACCAGGCCCGGGAGGCGCTCTACGCCGATCGGCCCGGCCGGTGGCGGCTGGCCCGGGCGCCTCGCTGGGGCGGCCGTCGCCTGCTGCACCGCTACAACCTCGAGCTGGCCCGGGCCGTGCTCCTGGACGCGGTCGAGATGACCGTCACCGCCCGCGGCGGCTGGGGCGACATCTTCCGGGCCATCAAGCTCGGGCGGTTGATGTACCGGATCGAGCGGCTGGACGCGAGCTATCGGGTCACCCTCACCGGTCCCGCCGCGCCCTTCGTGACCGGGACCCGACGCTACGGCGTCCGGTTCGCCCGGGTGGTGCCGGCGGTGACCCGGGCCCCGGGATGGCGGATCGACGCCGTGATCGAGCGGGAGGGACGTCGCCCGGACTACACCCTCGAGGCCGGTGGGCCTCTTCGCACCCGGGCTCGACGCGCCCGCTACGACTCGGCGTGGGAGCGGGGGCTGGCCGCGGAGTTCGAGGAGAAGATCGGCGCCCGGCGGGGCGGCTGGTCGCTGGCCCGGGAAGACACGCCGGTCCCCGCCGGCGACGACGTCTTTCTCCCGGACTTCACCTTCCGCCACGACGACGGCCGCCAGGCGCTCGTCGAGATCGTCGGCTTCTGGACGCCCGAATACCTCGAGGCCAAGCTCGACAAGATCCGCCGGGCCGGGCTCGACAACCTGGTCCTCGTGGTCTACCGGGGGCTCGCGGCGGGGGCCGACGCCTCCTCCACCAGCCCCGACCAGGGGGCCGACCCCGACGACCCGGCCGCCGGGTGGCCGGGCCACGTCCTCTGGTTCGCCCGCAAGCCCCGGATCGGCGCCGTGATGGAGGCGGTGGAACAGGCGGCGAGGTAGTGGACGGTGGTCACGGTGTGATCGAGGGCGCGGCCCGGTCTACATCCCGCCGCCTTCCTCGATGACGCCGCAGGCCACGCGGGCCCCCGCGTTTCCGGTGGGCTGCGAGGTGAGGTCGTCGGCGCCGGCGTGGACGATCACGGCCTTGCCGACGATGCCGCGAGGGCCGTCGAGGGCCATGTCGTCGAAGGTGCCCTCGTAGGTGGCGTTGCCCGACGCGTCGGCGGTGATGTTGCCCATGTCGCCGACGTGGGCCTCCGGCGGCCGCTGGTCGGAGCTGCCGTGCCGGCTGCCCTCGGGGGCGAAGTGGCCGCCGGCGGAGGTGGCGTCCGGGGCGCTGCAGTCGCCCGTCTCGTGGATGTGGAAGCCGTGCCGGCCTTCGCCGAGCCCGGTCAGGTCGGCGCGGACCTCGATAGCGCCGTCGGACGCGGTGAAGGTGACCGTGCCCTCGACGTCGTTGCCCTCGGTGGGGCTCAGCCGTGCCGTGGCGGTCCGGTCGGTCATCGGTGAGCCGGGCTGCGCCATCGTGTCCATGGCGGGCGCGGTGTCCATCGGGATCGCGGTCTCTTCGCCGGTGTCCGCGTCGCCGCACGCGGCGAGCACGAGGAACGCGGAGGCGAGGGCGATTCGGGTAGCGGGGGTCGTGATGTTCACGGGCTCCTCGGTCGGTTGGGAGTAGCAGGCGCCCTCACGGGGCGCGTGGTCCGGTCAAACTCCCTGTCAAAACGCGTACCGTCGGCCCCGGAGCCGACCCGGCGAGGCCATCGCTTCCCGGGAGACGGTCCACTAGCTTTTTGTGGAGCACCGTCCCAACAGCAGGCTGAGAGAAGGGGATCCGTTGAGTGATCCAGGGGTCGTCCGGAAGGCGCGCGGGGAGGTC
>CAYMLW010000317.1:0-5264 GCA_964391035.1 uncultured Gemmatimonadaceae bacterium | reverse complement strand
GCGTAGGAGTGGGCGCCGTCGACGAAGAACAGGTCCACCGCGCCGTGCCATTCCGAGTAGTCGAAGGTCGCGCTGTCGCCGTAGAGCCGCTCGATGCGGTCGGCCGCCTCCAAGCCCTCGAATACGGCGGGGCCCACGTCCCGGTCGATGAGCTTGTGGTCCGTGGCCGTGGTCCGCAGCCGCGTGTCCCGACCGTCCGGCGGCAGGTCGAGGGTGTGGACCCGGCCCTCGGGGGCGTTCAGCGCCATGTGGAGCGCCGTGTAGCCGAGGAACGTGCCGATCTCGAACACGACCCGGGGCCCGGTCGCACGGCACAGCAGGCAGAGGCTCAGCAGGTCGATGGCGAACGGGGACGTCTCGCTGTGGAGCCAGGTGTAGCCGTCCAGATTCGCGAGACGGACATCCGTGGCGTCGAGGGGAAAAGCCTCGAATACGGCCTTTCGGGGGAGCCCGCCGGCCCGGCCCAGTCGCCGGTGGAACAGCGCCTCGCTGGTGTAGCGGAGGAGGTCACGGGGCCGGCGGACCAGAGGCAGCGCCGCCAGGTTGGTCCCGAGCAGCACGTTCCGACCGGCCCGCGCCAGCAGTCCGAGCCTCTCAGTCAGTCCCATCGGGTGTTCCCAGGTCGTGGTACATTCGCTCGAGGGTTGCTATGATGCGGTCCCAGGAAAAGCGCCGGGAGGCGTGTTCGCGGGCTCTCCGACCCAGCCGTCGAGCCCGGTCGGGGTCCCCGGCCAGCTCCCGGATCGCGCCCGCCAGGGCCGTAGCGTCGCCGGGCGGGACGAGAACGCCCGTATCGCCGTCGACCACGATGTCCGTGATGCCGCCGGCGTCACTCGCGATCAGGGGGAGCCCGAACGAGGCCGCCTCGATCAGTACGACGCCCAGCCCCTCGATGTCCCCCTTGGCGTCCACCGCCGCCGGCAGGACGAAGGCGTGGGCTTCGGCGTACCGGCGGTGGAGCTCGTGGGCGTCCACGAAGCCGTGGAACGTCACCCGGTCCGCCAGCCCGGCGGCGCTGCAGCGCGATTCCAGTGCCGCCCGCAGCGGACCCTCACCCACGATATCGAGGCGCACATCGGCGTCCGGGTCCAGCGCCAGGGCGTCGAGAAGATAGCGGACCCCCTTCCGCTCGACCAGTCGACCCACGAACAGGAGACGTAGCGGTGACGCAGGACCGGATGAGGGCGACGAGTCGGCGATCGCACTGTCGTCGGGTACGTCGATCGTGCTCCCGAACGGCACGATCTCCACCGGTCGGTCATGGAGCTCCCGGATCAGCCCTGCCGTGTACGTCGAGTTGGCCGTCACGGCGTCCGCACTACGTACGGCCCGGCGCAGGAGCGGAACCAGGAACGGGACGGGCGCGCTCCGGGCGAAGGTGAGCTCCACCCCGTGGAACGTCAGCACCAGCGGGAGGCCCTTCGAGGCCGCCGTCCAGCCGGGGATGACGTGGGGAAGGGGCCAGTGGGCGTGGACGACATCGAAATCGCCCCGGGCCGCCAGCCTCCGTGCCGCGAGCGCCGATGCGGCGATGTAGCCGGGGAGGAGGCCGAAGTAGATCGGCCGGTCCCGGAGCCGATCCGGCGCCGTCTGGTCGTGCGTCAGGTCCTCCAAGCGCTTCGGGGCGTACCGGAACCTGTGCACCATCGTCCCGTCCACCACGCCGCTCCCCAGACCTCGATACGACGGCGCCAGCACCTCCGTCTGGATCCCCCGACGCCGCAGCCGACGCAGGGTTTCGACCAGCCACGGCGTGATCCCGTCACCGGGATGCCGGTCCCAGGCCGTGACGATATAGAGAACCTTCACTTGAAGCGGGGTGGGCGACCGGGTAACTTCGGGAACCCCGCAACCTAGCGGGCACCCAATCCGACTTCAAGGCGGCATGGCAGATCACCCTCAACGTGCCCTGGTCGTCGTCCCCACGTACAACGAGCGGGACAACATCGGCCGGCTCATCCCCCTGATCCTCGATCAGGACGAGCGCCTCGATGTCCTCATCATCGACGACGCATCGCCCGACGGCACCGGCGACCTCGCCGACCGCCTCGCCGCCGATGAGCCCCGCCTCCACGTCATGCACCGGGAGCACAAGCTCGGCCTCGGCACCGCATACATCGCCGGGTTCAAGTGGGGTCTCGCCCGCGAGTACGACCTCTTCTTCGAGATGGACGCCGATTTCTCCCACGACCCGGCGCACCTCCCGGAATTCCTATCCGCCATCCGCGAATTCGACCTCGTACTCGGCGCACGCTACCTGCACGGCCGCGTGACCGTGGTCAACTGGCCCATGGGAAGGCTCCTCCTCTCCTGGTTCGCCAATGCCTACGCCCGATTCGTCACACGTCTCCCCGTGTCGGACGCCACCGGTGGATTCAAGTGCTTTCGCCGCACCGTATTGGAGAACATCGACCTCGACAGGATCGGCTCCGAGGGCTACGCCTTCCAGATCGAAGTGAGCCTGCGGGCCTGGCGGGCCGGGTTCGCTATCGGAGAAATTCCCATCGTGTTCTCGGACCGTGACTTAGGGGAGTCCAAGATCTCCAACCGGATCGTCTGGGAGGCCGTCTGGAGGGTCTGGGCTCTGCGGTTCATGGACCTCTTCGGACGACTGTGACCCCATGGCCCTCGCCGACTTCTTCTGGGCATGCCCGCGCTGCGGCGCCGACCGGGGGTTGGACCGGGATGGCCGGTGCGTGCGCTGCGGGACCCGCTTCGAGCGGGGCGATGGCGCCACGATCCGGGCGATCACACGCAACGGCACCGTCGAGGTCCGGTCGCCCGCGGAGTGGCTCGACCGGCTGCCGGAACCCGCGGACCTGCTCGGGGACCTGAGCCGGAAGACGCCGGTCCGAACCGCCCGCGTGGGGATCCGACCGGTAGTAGGCGACCGGCGCGTCTATGGCGAGCGCGGGTACCTGAACCGGGTCGAGATTTTCGGCGACGAGACCGAAGGCATCCTCGAGCTCTATCCCGACCGCCTCCGGGTGCGCTGGGACGGGCCCCCTGCCGGAGGCGCCGGGACGGTGGACGAGGGCGCTTTCGCGACGCAAAACCCCGGAGAGCATGAGGACTCCTCCGCCGAGGACTGGCCCTTCGAGCGCCTCACCGCCGTGCAGGCCAGCTCGGGCGCCCTCCAGTTCAAGCGGCGGGGCCGACCGCTGGTGTCGTTCCGGTTCCTGGACGACGCGATCTACCTCTGGGAGCGCCTGGTGCGGGCGGCGCTTCGGGATTTCTACGGGCGGACGGGGAGGGGGACCATTCGCGAGTTCCAGCCGAGGATCGTCACCCGATGAGCCTCTATCGTGCCGCACAGCTCCTCGTCCGTTCGGTCTGGCCGCTCTTCGGGCGCCTCGACCTGGACGGGCGCGAACACATCCCGGACCGGGGACCGTTCCTTCTGATCGCGAATCACCAGAGCTTCCTGGACCCGATCCTGATCCAGGCCGTGGTGCGGCGCCCCGTGTACACCATGGCTAAGAGCACCGAGTTCTCGAAGCCGGTGATCGGACGCGTCATGGAGCGTCTCAAGTCGTTTCCGGTCCGCCGGTTCGAGATCGACCCCCAGGCCGTCCGGGTCGCACTCGGCTATCTGGAGGCCGGGCACGGCGTGGGGATCTACATCGAAGGCGAGCGGACCTGGGATGGGCGCCTCCAGCCGCCTCGACTGGGTACCGTCCGGCTCATCCTGAAAGCCGGCGTTCCCGTCGTCCCGTGCGGCATCTCCGGCGCATACGGCGTCTGGCCACGGTGGAGCCGACCGAGACGCGGCACCGTCCGGATCCGCTTCGGGGAGCCGCTCCGGTTTCCGAAGCTGGACAGCCGCGCCGAGCGAGACGCGGCCCTCGACCACGCCTGCGATCGCCTCATGGGCACCCTTGCCAGCCTCGCCCATGTCGAGCGGGCGGAGGACCGCGGCCCGCGGGATTCCGAACGCTGACCCGTTGGATCCGACCTGTTCGGGGGCCCCCGTTTTGGCCGGGTAGTTTACATAATGTATATTATGCGAATCTGTCCCGGCTCCCGAGATCCGGGGGTTCCGGGGCGCAGACTCGAGCAAAAGGAGAGAGCGATGAGCCAGGCCGCGTCTCCCCTGCCCCCTGCCGGTTGCGGCGGTAGGAGGTGTCGGGTGGAGCTGGTGGAGAGGTGGGCGGACGCCGGAGGGTCAGGGACGGGTCGTGGGCCCCGGCAGCCGGGCGAGTGCCCGGCCCGGGGCCATGGCGTGTACTGTTGGGGAGATGCCGGGGGCGGGCTCAGCCGGCGCCGGTGTCGGCGGGCTGGTCGGTGGTATCGGGTGCGTTCGTGGGGACGGGCATGGCCCTTCCGGCCTCGGCGCGGGCCTGTGCGAGCCACATCTGGTAGTAGCTGCGCTGGGGCCCGTCTTCCTCGAAGGAGTCGACGATTCGCTGGTAGAGTCGGGCGGCCTGGTCCGGCTGGCCGTTCTGAAGGCGAATGCGGGCGGCGTCGGCGAGGGCCTCGCGGCGCTGGTAGGGGAAGCGTGCGTTGTCGGCGATGTGGAGGTAGGCGGCCACGGCGTCGTCGGAACGGCCGAGCTCCTCGAGTGCTGCGGCCCGGAGCCGGGCGCCGGGGAGGCCGAAGGGGGCGTCGATATCGGAAGGGATGCCCTCCAGGGCGGAAAGGGCGTCGTCTGCCTGATCCTGTCCCATGAGGAGATTGGCGAGGACGAGGCGGGCCTGGTCGGCGGTCCGGGTGGCTCCGAAGCGGTCGATATACTGGCGCAGATCCCGGATCGCGAGTTGCGGGTTGCCGCTGGCCACGGTCTGCTGGACCTGGGTGAAGCGGGCGGCGGCCTGCTGTTCGAGCTGCCGTTGTTGGCCCGTGTACCAGATGAACGCCGCGGCGCCCACCAGGATCACGGCCAGGGCGATCGTGACGATCCGGCTGTTCTCTTCGCCCCAGGCGTAGAGCTTCTTGATGCCCGTGACGAAGGCGTCGTCCGGGCCGTGATCCTCTTTGTGCCCGCGAGAGGAAGTGGGGTTCTTTGCCATGGGTCCGCGTTCGAAATACCTGAGAACAAAGGCCGTGCTCACGCAGGGCCTTCTCATCGCGGGCCGGAAGCTACCGACGCCGGACACTGGCGTCAACGTGGCGGGGCGTCCCTGGCGTTCCTTCTCCACTGAACCTCCCCGCTCCGGAAGGGCCCGGGAAGCTCCGCCGGAGTCCTGGACCAGCCTGGCCGGGGCTGGACGGGAGGGCTCGATGACACGTCAACCGAAGATTCGTAAAGCCTTGATATAAAGAGA
>CAYMLW010000316.1:0-5282 GCA_964391035.1 uncultured Gemmatimonadaceae bacterium | reverse complement strand
GCCGCCCCGGCCCAGGTCGAAGAGGATCGCCGCCGGCACGATGGGCACCACCCCATCCGGAACCGGGTATCCGTGGCCCCGTTCCTCGAGCCAGCGC
Organism: uncultured Gemmatimonadaceae bacterium; assembly: GCA_964391035.1. Lineage (GTDB taxonomy): Bacteria > Gemmatimonadota > Gemmatimonadetes > Longimicrobiales > RSA9 > JAWVYT01. The sequence goes on along the minus strand of CAYMLW010000316.1, from coordinate 5,185 downwards.
ATCACCCCCGTCGCAGCATCCAGGCCGTACGCGCTGCCGCCGCTGAGCACGATGGCGTGGGCCTGCGTCACCAGCCCCCCAGGCCGCAGCAGATCCGTCTCCCGGGTCCCCGGCGCACCGCCCCGCACGTCCACGCTCGCGGTGGCGCCCTCCGGCGTCAGCACCACCGTCGTGCCCGTCCGGTAGCCGTCACCGATCCGGGTCTCGTGGCCCACCTGGAGCCCCGGCACGTCGGTCAGAGTGTTGCTCGGCCCGGGGTGCTGGGCCGCCGCGTCGCCCGCGTTCATGCCGAGAGCCAGGGCCGCGACACCGCCCAGGACTGCGAGACCCGGCAGGGGTGGAAACGGGTGCATGGCGAGATCCTCATCAGGGGTCTGGCTCCGTCCGCGAGTACGCCGAAGCATCGCGCGACGCCGCCGTCGGGGCAATGTCCCCCGGCAGGGCTACAGCTTCGGGTGCCGTGCCCGGGCGGCCGGAAAGGGGCGGCGGGGTACCGGCCAGCGGCCGCTTCGCCGGTCGCCGGGACCTTCCCGAGAGAGGAGAGGGCGGCGAGGGCGGCCTCGCGATGAGCTCCCCTCGACTCCGTCTCGGCAGGGTGAGGGTGGCCCGTACAGAGGCCGTTCCGGCGGGCGCAGGCGGTGAAGCGGCCCGCCGCTCGAGAACGGCCGCGAAACGGGGTGCGGTTCGACCGCGGCTCAGATCGAGCGACGGAGGCGGAGCAGCCCGTGGGTCACGAGGAGTAGCGTCGTGGCCGCGCCGACGCCGAGGAAGGTGGACGGGATCGAGCCGAGGCCGCCGTCACCGAGGACGTGGGTCCCGAGACCGACCAGCCCGCCGCCGGCGATGGCTGTGAGCACCGCGCCGCCCTCGAGCCGGGTCCAGAACACGGCCACGTAGACGGGCACGAGGAACGCCGTGGTCAGGAGGACGGCCCGGAAGCCGTACATGACGATGATCGTGCCCGGCGGGTCCACGGCGGCGGCCGTGGCGGTGAGCCCGAGAATGACGGTGGCCACGCGCGAGACGCGCAGGAGCCGGGCGTCATCGGCCCGGGGCCGGAAGTAGCTGTAGATGTCCCGGGCCACGGTGATGCCGGTGGCGTGCAGCCGCGTGTCCGTCGTCGACAGGATCGCGCTCATGACCGCCAGGATGATCACCACCCCTACGCCGGTGGGCACGTAGGAGGTGATCAGCATGGGGAACGCGGCGTCCGGATTGTCGACGCCGAGCCCGGCGCCCAGGAGCGCCACCGTCGTCGCCCCGCCGAGCATGATGAGGAGGGCGTAGAAGATGGAGAGCACGACGCCGGCGCCGGCCACGTGGATTTTGGCGGTCCGCACGTCGCGACACGCCGCGATCCGGATCAGCATGTCCTGCTCGGTCAGGATCGTGCCAAAAAAGGCGAGGAAGGTCCCGGCGATGCCCAGTAGGGTGTAACTACCGCCGTGGGTGGGACTTACACGCGTCGGGTCGAGGGCGCCGAACTCCTCGTTGATGGACGCCAACCCGCCCAGATCCCCGACCATGTAGGCCAGCGCCACGGCCACCGCGCCCACCATCAGCATGCCCTGGAGCAGGTCCGTCCACGCCACGCTCACCAGCCCGCCCAGCACCGTGTAAATGATGAATACGGCGCCGATGACCCAGACCATGTACTCGTACGGCACGCCGGTGATGGCGGTGATCAGGAGCCCGGCGCCCACGAGCTGCATGATGAGATAGAGCCAGCTGCTGAGCAGCAGGATCACCCCGGCCAGCGGCCTCGAGGCCTGATAGCCCGTCACCCGGGCCACCAGGTCGGGGAAGGTCAGCACGTTGAGACGCCGGACGTACCCGACCACGAAATAGAGGGCGCTCAGCCCGAGCATCAGGCCGAGGATCGTGTGGCCCATGATCGCGTACCCCTCGGCGTAGACGGCGCCGATGAACCCGATCACGCTGACCGAGCTCACGAAATTGGCGATCAGCGACCAGGTGGCCAGCAGCGGGCCCATCTCCTGGCCGAACACCCAGAAATCCATGACGTTCTTCGTCCGGGTGTACGCCCACACCCCGATCCCCAGGACCACCAGCAGGTACGCCGTGAAGGCGCCCAGGTACCACGGGTTCACGCTAGCCACGTGGAGCGTCGGGGTCGGCATGGCGTTCGGAGCCGTCGGGATCGCCCCGGTCGGGGCTGCCCTCGTCTTCGTCGGCCGGATCCCGCGCGCCCCGCACCGCCCGGGGCGGGACCTCGGCGAACGGCCGCCCCAGCAGGACGTGGACGATGACGTAGTGGATGGCGCCCAGGGACCCCGCCAGGATCGTGGCGACGAAGACCAGGAGCATCGACGTGGGCAGGCCGAGCGACATCAGGCTGGTGTCCGGTCTCTCGGGGTTCGGAGTGACATCGGTCGACCCGTCAGGGGCCGTGGTCGTCCATGGAATCGACGGGCAGGGTAACGTTCCCGTGGCCAGTACGCCAAGTCGCCCCCGTCGGAGCCCCGCCGGCGCATCGAAGCGGCCGGGTGTCGACGAACCCCGCCGTTCTCCCTATCGTCCGTTGTATCCTGGCGGCCTCGCGCCGCCGCGACCCGGAGTCGGAGCAGTGGAATCGCCATGAGCCGCGCCCATAGACCGGCCGCGCCACCACGCCCGGATGCCGGCTGGATCCGGTCCCCGCGGATCGGCATCGCCGGATTCTATGGCGCCGGCAACTTCGGCGATGACCTGATGGCCGTCCTCCTTGGGCTCTTCCTGGAGCGGAACGGGGTCCCGTTCACCGTCCACCGGCTCGCCCGGGACTACGCGACGGCCCTCGGCCTGCCCCGAACCGACTCGGCGGCCGAGCTGGTCGAAGACCATGATGCCGTGGTCTGGGGAGGGGGCGGCACCCTCGTCCAGCCGCGACCCATGCGCCTGCCCACGCCGATGCGCCGCAGGATCATCGAGTACAGGCGGATCCGCGATGATCTCCTCCGGAGGATCGAGGAGGAGGGCGTACCCTTCCACGCGGTGTCGATCGGCGGCAGTGGAGCCCGACCGGAGGAGTTCCACGAGCGCGGGCGGCGTCTCGTGCGGGCCCTGACCTCGGCCACGACCCGGCTGCCCGAGGACCTCGCCCTCTTCGACGCCGCCGCCCCGGTCCGGTACTTCCCCGACGTGGTCCTCCAGACCGCCGCGTTCTTCCCGGTATCGGCCCGGCGGGCGAAGCGCCTGACCATCGGAGTCGATGCCTACACGGCCAACCTGATCGAGCAGCACGGCTGGTTCGCGATCCCCTTCCTGTGGACCCTGCCCCTGCTGCGCCGCGACGCGGACTTCGTCTTCTTCGACACGACCCATGCGAGCACCGCGCCCTTTCGCGGGCTCCGGCCGCCATGGCGGTCCGCCAACGCGTCGACGCACCAGTTCGGCGCCGACCTGCCGGCGGACCTCGCACGGGTCGCGTCCCTCGACGCCGTCCTCTCGAGTCGGCTCCACCTCGGGGTCACCGCCCTCAGCTACGGCGTCCCCTTCTTCTCCCTGTTCGGGGAGGCGAAATCCCGGCTCTTCATGAAGGACGCGGGGCTCGAGCGCTTCGTGATCCGCCCCCGCGGCTTCCCACGCTTCCTCCGCACGCTCCTCTCCCCGGCCCGCTTCCGGGCCGAGCTCGATCGGTACGACGCCATCGACCTCTCGGACCTGCGACGCCGCAGCGCCGGCCACCTCGACACCCTCCTCGACTTCGTCCGCTCCGTCGACCCGCGACCGGAATCGGGCTGACTCCCCGCCCGACTTGCCGACCGCGCCCGAGCGTCCTCATCTTGGTCTCTGAAGCGCCCCAATCTCCGTGAAGCCCCATGAGCATGCGGACCACTGTCATCGGCGCGGGCCAGGCGGGCCTCGCCGTCGCTCACCACCTGGACCGTCTCGGCCAGTCCGTCCGGATCGTGGCCGCGGACCAGCGCGTGGGCGACACCTGGCGCCAGCGCTGGGACTCCCTCCGCCTCTTCACTCCCGCCTTCTACAACGGCCTCCCGGGCATGCCCTTCCCCGCCGACCACCCCGAGTACCTGCCCGTCAAGGACGAGGTGGCCGACTACCTCGAGTCGTACGCGGGAGCGCTCGATGTCCCGATCGAGCTGGGCACGCGCGTCGAGGCCGTCGAGCCCTGCGTGGGCGGCAGCCCGGGCGAGCGGTTCGAGCTCTCGACCGATGACGGGCCGGTCCGCTGCCGCGACGTCGTGCTGGCGACGGGCGCGTACCGGACTCCCTGGATCCCGCCCTTCGCCGGGGCCCTCGATCCCGACATCCGACAGCTCCATTCGTCCGGGTACCGGAACCCCGGCGCGCTCCCGCCGGGCGACCTGCTCGTGGTGGGTGCCGGCAACTCCGGCACCCAGATCGCCGCCGAGCTGGGCCGCGCCCGCCCCGACGATACCGTCTGGTTGTCCGGCCGCGACACCGGCCGCCTGCCCCGTCGGCTCCTCGGCCGCGACATCTACCGCTGGATCGTGCCCACCCTCTTCCGGGTCCGGAGCACCTCGTTCCTCGGACGACGACTGCGCGCCAGGATGACCGCCGGCGGCGACCCCGTCTTCCGGCCCGAGCACGAGGCCATGGTCGAGGCCGGGGTCCGCCGGGTGGGTCGGACCGTCGGCGTCGACGAACGCGGCCGTCCCGTGGTCGAGAACGGGGAGGCACAGGAGGGCGCCGCAGGCCGGGGCGCCGCCACCCTCGACCCCGCCGCCGTGGTCTGGTGTACCGGGTTCCGCAACGACTTCGGGTGGGTCCGGGTCCCCGGCGCCATGGAGGCCGGCCAGCCCCTCCACGACCGCGGGGTCAGCCCCGTCCCCGGCCTCCACTTCCTCGGCCTGCGCTTCCTCCACCGCCCCGGCTCATCGTTGATCGGCGGCGTGGGCGAAGACGCCCGGCACGTGGCCGAGACCATCGCCCGAGGACGGTAACGCCCCCCGCACCCGGCGATCTCGAAGCCGTCAGCCGAAAACCGTCAGCCGTCAGCCGAAAGCCGTCAGCCGAAAGCCGTCAGCCGTCAGCCGTCAGCCCCCCTGCGCCGCGCCCAGCCAGCGCACGATGTGGTACCCGGCGAAGCTCGTGGTGGCCGTCAGGACCATGCCCCAGGGAATGTCGATGAGGACGATGCCCAGGGGCCAGCCCCGGAGCGTGGCCAGGTTGGTGAGGTCGTAGGTGGCATAGGTGAAGA
>CAYMLW010000315.1:0-5298 GCA_964391035.1 uncultured Gemmatimonadaceae bacterium | reverse complement strand
AGGTAGTACCGCCGATCGAGGGATGCGAGTCGCTCCACGAGGGTGACGGCCACCGGTTCGTGAGACGCGATGAGCACGTGATCGGAGACCGAAGCGTCCAGCTCCCGGGGCACCCGCCGCCGCGTCTGGGCCTCCAGCCACGGAGCGTAGAAGAACTGGATGAAGGTGAACGGGAGGACGATCAGGAGGAACATGACGCCCGAGACGAGCACCAGGATCGAGAAGGCCCGCCCCAGGTCGCTGTGGAAGGTGATGTCGCCGAACCCCAGCGTCGACATCACCGTGAGCGTCCAGTAGAACCCCGTCATCCAGGAATGGTCCTGGCCCTCGTATTCCATGATGACGTGGAAGAGAACGCTGTACACCACCACCAGGGCCACCAGGATGATGATGAACCGGGCCAGGAGCCGGACGTTCCGGCGCATCGGCGTCGTCTCGACGAAGTACGAGAACTGGGCTGGGAGGAACTTCACCGTCGCTTCGCTGTTGCGGGAACGTGTGGGTCATCCGAGGCCGTCAACGTGGCCGGGGGCACAACCCGGCGTCAACTCCTTGGCAAGACGCACACCATTCGCCCCGACCGAAGGGTCGGTCAACCGGGCACGGGTCCGCAAACAGCGCTGATGGAGAGAAGGGACACGCGCAACGGCTCCGGATCCGGAGCGCCGGGAGCGCCACTCCCCCCGGCGGCAGACCCGTTCTATCTTCTATGGACCCGCCCGATGCGCCGGGCGATTTCACCATTCAACGCGACCCGTGGAGACCCCGCCATGTCGATCCGCTTGCACAGCCTGATCGCCGCTCTCGTCATCGCCATGGGCCTGGGCGCCTGCGCGCCGGATACCGGCGACGGGGGGTCGGCCGGGACCGCCTCGCCGGACTCCGCCTCGTCGGCGCCGACCTCGTCGGAGCTCGCCGCCCGGACCGCCCTCTACGAACTGTTCGTCCGGGACTTCTCCGAGGCGGGCACGTTCCGGGGCGTGATCGACGGGCTCGACCGGATCGAGGCGACCGGCGTCGAGGTGATCTGGCTGATGCCGATCCACCCGGTGGGCGAGGTCGAGCGGAAGGGGGAGTACGGATCGCCGTACGCGGTCCGGGACTACACGGACGTGAATCCGCAGTTCGGGACGAAGGACGACTTCCGGGCGCTGGTCGAGGCGGTCCACGCCCGGGACATGATGCTGATCCTGGACTGGGTGCCGAACCACACGGCGTGGGACAACGCGTGGGTCGAGGAGCACCCCGAGTACTACGCCCGGAACGAGGCCGGCGAGATGACCGTGCCGCGAGACCTCGAGGGCAACCTCACCGACTGGACGGACGTGGCCGAGCTGGACTACTCGAACCCGGGGCTGCGCCGGGCCATGACCGACGCCATGAAGTACTGGGTCGAGGCGTTCGATATCGACGGGTTCCGGGTCGACGTGGCCGGCCACATCCCGGCCGGGTTCTACCGGGAGGCGATCCCGGAGCTGCGGTCGGTGCGAGAGGCGCCGCTCCTGATGCTGGCAGAGTGGGACGACCCGTGGCTCCTCGAGGTCGGCTTCGACCTCATGTACCCGTGGGCGTCGTACGGGCGGTTGAAGGAGGTCTGGGAGGGCCAGCCCGCCGTGCGGTGGGTCGGCGAGGAGGTCCGGGAGCTCGAGGGGTTCCCCGAGGGCACCTACCGGATGCGGATGACCACGAACCACGACGAGACGGCCTGGGACGCGCCGCCCGTCGAGCTGTTCGGCGGCTCCGACGGCGCCCGGGCCGCCTTCGTCGCCATGGCGCTGCTCCCCGGCCCGCCGCTCCTCTACAACGGCCAGGAGGTCGAGAGCCCCCAGGTGCTCGGGCTGTTCGAGAAGGTCCCGGTCGACTGGGACCGGCCGGGCGCCGACGAGGCCCGGGCCTTCTACCGCAGCGTCATCGAGCTGGCCCGCACCCACGGCGACCTGGTGGGCGGGGGCGTCGAGCTGCTGGTCACCGACCGGGAGGAAGACGTGATCTCCTACCGCCGGGGCGACGTGGTGGTGCTGGTCAACGTGCGGCCGGAGCCGGTGACGGTGACGGTGGACGGGATCGACTTCGGCGGCGCCCAGCCGCTGCTGGGGGACGAAGCGCCGGGGGGCGGCACGGTGGAGCTGGAAGCCTACGGGTGGACGGTCGTAGAGATCCAGGAACCGAGAACCAGGAACTGAGAACGGGTCTGCGTGCGCGGCGTGGGGCGGCGTTGCGGGTGGATTACGAGTCGGAGAACACAGGCATCAAGGTTCGAGGCTCGAGTCTCGAACCTCGACCCTCAATGCTGACGCCAACGCCAACGCTACCGCAACGTATCGAACCCCATCACCTCCCACGTCTCGAGATCCCCCATCCCCCAGAACATCGCCAGCGCCAGGACCGCGCCCTTGTCGGTGGCCTCGTCGTCGTCGTCGCTGAGGGCGGCCAGTTCATCGCGGTACTCACGGGCCAGCTCCAGGTTCTCCTCCGGCACGCCGCTGTCCGTGCCGCCCGCCTCCAGGCTACGGTAGGCGCGGGTCAGCGCCAGCCCCGTCCACAGGTACTCCGATGGCGCCATGTCCTGCTCCTCGAGGGCCTCGGCCAGCACCAGCCGGGACCGGGCCAGCTGCCCCATGCTCCGCATGCCCGCCATCAGGTCTGAGACGCCCGGGCTCTCCCGGTCCTCCATTCGCTGGTCCAGCGTCTCCAGCTCCTCGGCCCACTGCTCCAGCTCTTCCCACGCCGCGTCCGTGGTCGCGAAGAACCGGCGCGCCTGCCGCTCCTCCACCACGCCGTCTTCCGGCACCTCGAACGGGTGCTCCTCCTGCAGCCGCTCCAGGATCCGCGACGCCTCCTCCTGCGCCTGACCCTGCTCCTCCATGCCCCCGACGAAGTCCTCCGCCCGGTCCTTCAGCATGAACCCGCCCACGCCGACCAGGGCCACCACGGCCAGCACGCCCAGCGCAACCAACACGCCGCACCCGATCGCCAGCTTCTTCCCGGTCGACATTCCCTGCGAGCCCGCGGGTCCTGCGCTCTCGTTCGCCATGCTGCTCCTTGCCCGCGGGCCGCATTCGCCTCGTTGGCTCAGGCCTGCGGCGGCCGGACCCGCTGGTTTGTAGGTGGGAAACTCGGCTTCCACCGGAACGCGAAATCTATGCGACGTTCCTGTCCCGGGCACAAGTGGCGCCGCCGTCGTGGAGGGCTGTCGCTGCCAGATCATCCGGCATCTGGGTCTGGACTGGAGAAGCGCGGCGACCTACGCGGCGAACGCGGCGGTCTCCGCCAGCCGGCGGGTCACGGGCCAGGTCGGCGGCGGGACGAGGGGTCCCCAGCCGATGAGGACGACCCGGCGAGGTCGTAGAGGGTTCTCGGTAGAGGTCAGGCCGTCTCGTCCCGGTCGTGGGCGTGGGCGGGCGTCGCCGGGGGCGGGGAAGGCGGTCCGTCCAGGGCTCTCCGGCGCAGCCACCACGTCGTGGTGAACGCCGCCAGGAGGGAGCCCCAGAACCCGACCTCCTCGACGATATCGACCGCCGACACGGGCGCGCCGAGCAGTGCCAACAGGTCGGAGAGGAGGGCGAACGGCACCAGCACGGTCAGGAGCCCGAGGGCGAACCCGGTGGCGCGGGAGTATCTTTCCGCCACGACCGTTCCGTTCCGCCGCAGCCGGTAGCCGAGAGGGCCGGCCTGGCGGAGCTCGAAACGGGTAGTGCCTGCGGGCCCCTGGATCCGGAACTCGTGGTCCATGACCCACGGCCAGGGACTCTTCGGGGTCTCGGCGACCATCGTACCGTCCACCGTCACGCGGTCCCGCTCGTTCCAGAAGCTGTGCCACACGCGGATGACGCCTTCGCTCGTTTCGATCTCGTAGTTGGGCACGGAGGACTCCATCGGGGTAGGGGCATGCCCGGGCGCCACGGACGGGAGCGCGTCCGGCTGGAGTTCGCCAGGACGAGCTGTGGTCTGGGGCCTGGGGGTTTGCTCGATCCCGACGAGCGGTCACTGCCGGGCGGTGGTCATCCCGCCGAGCACCGCGCCGCCGGCCGCGAGCACCAGGCTGAGCAGGACCCACCAGGCGGCGCTGCCCAGGCCACCCGCCAGGCCGCCGGCGGTCTGACGCGCCTGGGTCTGGAGCGTGTCCAGCCGGGACTCCACGGCCCGGCTCGCCTGCTGCGCCAACCGCTCCACCCGATCTGCGACGTTCGCCGCTTCGCTCCGGCTGAGATCCGTTTCCGCGACCAGCACGTTCAGGACCGCCTCCCGGTCCACCTGGCCCGCGGCCCCCTCGATCCGCTCCGCGATCTCCCGGGCCGCCCGTTCGGTCGGCGCCTCGCCGGTGGCCCGCTCGGCCGCCTGCTCGCCCATGGCCGCCAGCGTGTCCGGCTGGAGCGCGGCGACTTCCGTCTCCCGGAGCAGCCGCTCGATGTCGTCTTCCAGCGACTCGTAGTCCAGGGAACCGAGCTCGGAAACGCCCTGGGACGCCAGCCCGGTCACACCCGAGATCGCTATCGAGGCGGTGGCGCTCACCGTCCGACCCAGAAGGTCGAACGCCGTGCCCGCCAGGAACCCGACGCCGCCGAGCAGCAGGAAGCCCGCGATGACCACGGAGCCGGCCCAAACGACGAGGCCATGGAGCGCGCCGTCGCCCCGGGTCAGGATCCCGGCCAGGCGACCCGCCACCATAGCGCCGATGAACAGGGATACGATCCAGGAACCCAGCGTCCAGAGACCGGTGGCAAGGCTCAGGTCGCCGGCACTCTCCGGTGACCACCAGGTGAAGCCGATGGCGAGCCCCAGCAGCGCGAGCACCGCTTGCAGCGCCACCGCAATGACGATCCCGGCCAGCGCCGCTGCCCAGCCAAACCGGAATCCCGTCTGTTCGATGACCGGCTCATGCGACGGGCCGTGTGCGCGTCCAGACTCTGCCATTGTTCCTCCTCGCTGAGGGAAGCGGATCGGCGGCCGCCGCGGCCGCCACCGCGCACGTCCACCCGTATCATGCGAGGAGGAGGATCCGCGGGTCAAGAATGATGGCAAGGGGCGGCTGAGGGGGCCCGGGAGCACGGGAGCGGGCTGGGCCGGGCTGAACGCGTCGAGCCGCAGCGTTAGCCGCGGCGTGGGGACCGGAACGCTGCGTCGAGCGCCGGCCGAACGCAGCTCCGCCGTCGGTCGCCGTGGGTGTGATCGAGGTCGAGGTCGGGGACGGGCTCGGAGTCGCGACGGGTGGGCTTCGGACGGCACCTCGAGTACTCGGGTCTCAGGTCTCAGGTCTCAGGTCTCAGGTCTCAGGTCTCAGGTCTCAGGTCTCAGGTC
>CAYMLW010000314.1:0-5369 GCA_964391035.1 uncultured Gemmatimonadaceae bacterium | reverse complement strand
CGGCACGACGACGTCGACGCGGTCGGCCGCGAAGTCTCCGGCGTCGCCGCAACGACCTTCTGCGCGCTGCCCCTCGTGTTCGGCTTCGCCCTGCCCGTGGCCCAGCTCGGCGCGTGGGCGGTGCGGAGCGCCCCCGAGGTCCTCGACGCCGGGTTCCTCCGCCTCGCGCTGAACAGCTTCGGTTTGGCCGCTGCGGCCGGGGCCATCGCCGTCGTGGTGGCCGTGGTGCTGGCGTACGCGGCCCGGCTGGAGCGCGGTCCGCTGACCGCGGCGGCTTCCAAGCTGGCGGTTCTGGGGTACTCCGTTCCGGGCGCCGTGATCGCCGTGGGCGTACTCACGACCGTGCTGGCGGTGGACCGGGCGCTGCCCGGGTCGGCTGCCACGCTGATCCTGACGGGGAGCGCCGTCGGTCTGGTCTTCGCGTACGTGGTCCGGTTCATGGCCGTCTCCTACCTTCCCGTGGAAGCGGGCTTCACCCGCATCGGCGACAACCTGACGGGAGCGTCCCGGACGCTGGGCGCGGGCACGCTCCGCACCCTGTTCCGCGTCGAGCTGCCCTTACTGAAGGGCGCGACGCTGGCGGCGGCCACGCTGGTGGTGGTGGACGTCCTCAAGGAGCTGCCGCTGACGTTGATCCTGAGGCCGTTCAATTTCGACACGCTGGCCACGCGGGCGTTCCAGCTCGCGTCGGACGAGCAGCTCGCGGCGTCCGCGCCGGCGGCGCTCCTGGTCATCCTGACGGCCAGCCTGGTGGTGGGCGTGCTGCACCGCAGTTTCGGGGAGGAAGGATGAGCGGGAACGAGGCACCGGACGGCTCGGGCACCACCGTGCTCGCCGCCGTCGGACTGACGCGTCGGTTCCGGGGCACAACGCGGCCCGCGGTGTGGGACGTCGACGTTACGGTTTCGACCGGCGAGGTCGTGGCGGTGGTGGGCGAGAGCGGGTGCGGAAAGACCACGCTGCTGCGGATGATCGCCGGCCTCGAGACGCCCGACGATGGGGTCATCCGCATCGGGGACCGCGTGGTGGCGGGCCCGTCGGAATGGGTGCCGCCGGAGCGGCGCGAGGTCGGCATGGTGTTCCAGGACTTCGCGCTGTTCCCCCACCTCCGTGCCCGGGAGAACGTGGAGTACGGGCTGCACGCCCTGCCCCGGCGTGACCGCCGGTCCCGGGCGGAGCGGATGCTGGCCCGGGTGGGGCTCGCGGACTACGGGGGACGGTACCCTCACGAGCTGTCCGGCGGCCAGCAGCAGCGCGTGGCCCTGGCCCGCGCCCTGGCTCCCGAGCCCCGGCTCCTGCTCCTCGACGAACCCTTCAGCAACCTGGACGCGACGCTGAAGGCCGAGCTGCGGGACGAGCTGGCCGACATCCTCCGACGCACCGCGGTGCCCACGCTCCTCGTGGTCCACGACGCCGAGGACGTGTTCCTCCTGGCCGAGCGGGTCACCGTGCTCCGGGCGGGACGCGTCCTCCAGTCCGGTACGCCCGACGCCCTCTATCGAGCCCCGCGGAACGAGTACGTGGCCCGGTTCTTCGGTGAGACCAATGTGCTGTTCGGACGCTCCGTGGCCGGCGGGTTGGAGACCCCCGTCGGCTTCATCCCCGACGCGGCCGGCCCGCGCGAGGGACAGGCCCGCGTGCTGATCCGGCCCGAGGACCTGGCCCTCTCCACGGATCCGGGTCGCGGGACGCCCGCCGTGGTCCGCAGGATCCATCAGCACGGACGCCGCCGCTGGGTGGCCGTGGCCCTGGAAGGCGACAGTGGCACGGTGGTAGCCCTCACACCCGACGGCGCGTCGCTGGCGCCGGGGGAACGGGTCTATCTGGCCGTTCGACCCGACGCGGCATGCGTTCTGGAAGAGCCGGACGCCCGGACCGACGTCCCGGGAGACGCCTGAGGGACCGGTACCGACAGCGGGTCGCACCCCGAGGCCGCCCGGGACTTCACCGTCTGGATCACGGGCCCGGAGGCCCAGGCGCTCACAGCGCCGACCCCGGGGTCCTCACCGCCGTGACCGGAGTGGTCCTGGCCGTGGCCGGCCTCGACGCGTACCCCGCGCTCCGGGCCACACGCATCGACCCCCGGACGGTGCTGGACGAGGGATAGCCGGATCGCGTCGGGCGCCACCCAGGGGGGCGGGCGCAACCGTCGGGGGCGGGACGATCGAGCATCCGCTGACCGCGCGGCGCCTCTCAGAGCGCCGCGCCGGGGCTCAGCACGAGCAGGTCGAGCCCCTCGAAACCGCTCGCGTCCCGGGTGACCAGCGCGTCGGCGCCGAGCTGCTGTGCGCACGCCGCCTGGACGCCGTCCTCGAAGTCCGGGAGGTCCAGGAGCAGGGCGCGCCGGAGCTCCTCCGCCCCGACCTCCACCACGCCGACGATGTCCAGCAGGTCGGCCACGGCGAGCGCCGCGGCCTTCCGGTCCCGCGCCCGCGCCACCAGGTAATGGACGGTGGTGACCGTGTGTGCGGCGAGCCAACCCTCGTGCTCCCGTCGCTCGATCGCGGCCAGCAGGCGGGCGGAGTCCGCCGCCCACGGCTCCCGCGCCAGGACCACGTCCAGGATGACGTTGATGTCCACGAGGAGCTTCACGCGCCGTACTTCTCCTCCAGGTGCCGCCGGTAGTCCGCCCGGTCCCCGCCCCCGAGGCCGCTGCCCAGGAGTCGTCGCACCGCGGGGGTGAGATCGAGAGGCGAGGAAGCGGGATCGGGCAGCGTGCGGAAGTAGTCGCTGACCAGACGCGACAGGCTCAGGCCGTGACGGTCCCCGTACCGCCGGGCCCGCTCCAGCGCCTCCTGGTCCACCGTCAGATTGACCCGGTCCTTCGGCATTCGTCCTCCTGTGCGCATTGAAATTGTATTGTAATGCGCATGGACCGGGAGGACCAGAGAACCGCGGGACGCCCGTGAAATCGGGCATCGGGGCCGGGTCAGGGACACGAGCCCGTGCGACAGCGTGAGGGACACCAGCCCCTGGTGGGGTTGCTACAGGTCCAGGAGGATGGAGACGAGGCGTCCCACTTCGGCCATTGTCTTGCTGTCGACCGTGCCAGAGAGATTGAGGAGCCGCTCCTTTGATATGGAGCGGATGTCCTCCGTCTTGATGAAGGACGTTCGGTCAAGCCCGCCGGATGGCGGCTCAACGCGCACGTGGGTGCGGATGTTCTTGTCCCTGGTGGTTATTGGTATGACGATGACCAGCCCTGCCGGCCCGTGATTGAACACGTCCACGGAAACGACCAGAGCTGGGCGTCGCCCCGCCTGTTCGCGGCCTTTGGTGGGGTCGAGGTCTACCCACCAGACCTCACCGCGGGACGGTTTGCTCACTCTTCATTTCCATCGCCGAGAGTGGCCTCCCATTCGCGCCTTTCCTCCTGCTCCTTCTGCCACTCCTCAGAATCGGAACGAAGGCGCGCGAAATCCTCGTTGAGCTGCTCGAGGAAGGTTTCCCGTTCATATTTGCTCACCGCAAGATCGATTACCTCTTGCTGCGTCTTTCCTGTCTCCTGAGCGAGCCGGACCACCTTTGAATGCGTTTCCGGACTGAGTCTCGCTTGAGGTGCCATTCCTTCCTCCGGTACAATTGCGGGGGAGTGCCTGGAACGTTGCCTCCCGCGTACGCATTTGTCAACGGTTGGGTCGACACTTCTGTTGACAATTCAGTATGCAGCGCGGTTGTCTTTGCCATTCACGGGCTCAATGGGGCGGCTCGTCAAACGCTCCCCAGCTTTGCCTTCGTCCGCTCCACGGACAGCCACCATGAGGTGAAGTGGCCCCGTAGCGGTGGTGCCGCCCGTGCGCCGACCGCAGCCATCGTCTCTTCGAGCGAGATCAGCTGATCCTCGCAGCCGACGGCCACGGCGAATCGGACCGAAGCACGATCCAGGGAGCAGATCACCCACGGCGGGTCGGCGGCGAGGTCGATTGCGTACGCGAAGAGGTGGATCCGCGCCGCGGGTCGGTCGGTCACACGTCGTAGGAAAGGGTCCGGCCGTACGACCGGAAGAGGTCGGCGAGCCCGGCCGTGTCGGTGCCGGCGATCCGGCTGGCTTTCCTGACGGAGAGCCGACCCTCCTCCACCGCATGGTGCAGCCGGGTCACGAACCGTGTGTTGAAGAGATGAGGCCGCACGCCGTCCTGCGGGTCCCCCGGGATGGGAACGCCGCCGACCTCCGGGTCCTCGGGCAGGTCCGTTTGCCTCACCCGATCCAGCTTCAGGAGGCGCCACTTCATGGCCGGGCCGGTCACGCCGAATCGGGCCGCCATGGCCCGGATCCGGTCCACCAGCGGGAGCCCTTCGTGCTCGGCCCAGCTCTCCTCGATGCTCCGCCGCGGCATCAGCAGCGCGGCCGCGAAGTTGTTCGCCAGCTCCTCCATCCGCCTGGCGCCCCGGCGCGGGCTCATCGAATCGAACCGGGGTGGCGGGATCGTGTCCCACGTAAGCAAATGGAACAGCTCGTGGGCGAGGTCGTAATGACGGCGCCCCCGAGGCTCGTTGCGGTTGATCAGGATCGCCTGGACCTCGTTGAGGCGGGACGCGGCTCCGGACACGCCGGAGGGCGGGTCCACGTAGAGGACGAGGATCCCCCACTCGCGCTCGAGCGCTTCCTCGAGCTCGAACGCGGGACAGTCTCCGAGCCCGAGCTCACGGCGGGTTGCCTCGGCGGCCTGCTGGGCGTCCTCGTACGAGCTCTCCTGCGTCAGGGCCAGCGACCGCCTGACCACGGACGGTCTGCCCAGCTCTCGATACGTCGCCAGCCAGCGGCCGGCCCGGTCCTCGAAGGAACGAAGTGCGTCCTCCGGCACCGGCTCGGCCCGGAACGAGAACGATGCCTCACCGCCGGCGGAGAACCGGTCGGTGAAATATTCCGGGGGAACACCGAGGGCCTGTGCAGCGGCGGCCAGCTCCGCCGGCTGGATGTTGCGTTCCCCGTTCTCGATGGCGCCCAGGGTCTGGCGGTGGTTCAGGCCCATCCGCCCCGCGACCTCTTCCTGGGTGAGTTCGAGGTCCTCCCGACGGGCCTTGAGGCGCTTCCCGATCCGGTCGTGGCGAATACGGGGAGGATCACGATGGTGAAGACCGGATGGTTGGGGGTCGTTCTTTCCCTGGCCCTGGCCCTCGGCGTCGCGGCCGGGTCGGCCGCGGCACAGGGTGGGGGCATGGCCAACCCGCTGCTCGACCGGATGGTGGGCGCGTGGGTGATGGAGGGCGTCATCGGCGGGGATTCGGTGGTCCACGACGTGGCTGTCGAACGGGTCCTCGGCCACTACGTGCGGATCCACGAGGTCTCACGGGAGACGGACGCGTCGGGCGGGCGGGCCTACGAGGCCCTCGTCTTCCTCGGCTGGGACGAGGCCACGGGCCGGTAC
>CAYMLW010000313.1:0-5371 GCA_964391035.1 uncultured Gemmatimonadaceae bacterium | reverse complement strand
GCGGCGACTGGGCGCTGTCGACGCAGTCCGGTCCCGCTCCCGGCACGGGCACGAGCGTCATCCCCGGCACCAGCAAGAGGCCCAGCGCTAGCAGGAGCGCGCCCCCGGCGCCCCCGGCCCCGCGCCGGTGCCGTTCACGGCCAGGTCGGGCGGGGCGGTGGCGGTGGCGCGGGCGGCCCCGGCGGTCCTCTTCGGTGTCAGCGGCTCTCATGCGTCCGTAATACCGCGACCCGTCCTCCGGGTTCGTGCGTCATGGTTCGTCGCTGCCGGTATCGGCCGACGCCGCGACCCCGGCGAGCCAGGCGGCGAGACCGCGCAGGTGGGCCTCGGCGATCCGGCGAGCGCCCTCATCACTGGCCAGGAAAGCCTCCTGGATCGGCACCATCATGAACGCGGTCTCCGTGAGGATGGAGGGGGCCCAGGTGAAGCGAGGGAGGTGCAGGTCCGCGCGGCCGACGCCGATGTCGCGGAGCCCCAGCTCGGCCAGCAGCGCGCGCTGGACCGACCAGGCGAGCCCGGCGGCCCGGGCATGGTTGTAATACACGCTCGTCCCGTTGTTCTCCCACGGGTTCACGCCGTCGGGGAAGGCGTTGTTGTGGACGCTGACCAGGAGATCGACATCGCGTTCCCGGGCGAGGGCGGTCCGCTCGACCAGGGTGACGGTGGAGTCGGCGGTCCGCGTCATGACGACCGCGGCGCCCGCGTCCTGGAGCCGGTCCCGGAGCGCGAGCCCGATGGCCAGGTTGGCGTCGGCCTCGCGCAGGCCGGTGGGCCCGAGGGCGCCGGCCTGGACGCCGCCGTGGCCCGGGTCGACGCCGATGGTGAGCCCGCGGAGCGGAGCGGCCGGGTCGATGGCCGGCGGCCGGTTCAGCCGGAGGACCAGGTCGTCGCCCCGCCAGAAGACCTCGTGGCCCCAGGCCGGGCCTGTGAGGTGCAGCTCCAGGCGGAAGCGCCGATCCGTCGGCTGGCGCCACTCGGCGCGGTCGATGTACGGGTCGACGCGCCCGTGCTGGAGGAAGGAGGCCCGGCTCGTGGCGCCGAAGACATCCAGAGAAAACGAACGTTCGTTCTCCGTGACCGCGTACGGGAGCCGACGGCCCAGGTTCACATGGACGTCCACCCAGCCGGGCTGCGGGTCGAGGCGGACCACCGCCACGCGGGACCGTGGCGGCGGCGTGCCCGGGGGCCGGAGCCGGACCTCGTCGGCGGGGGTCCACGCGGAGAGGTCGTCGGTGAGCCCGACCCGGTAGACGCCGTTTCGCTCGCCGGTCAGTTCGAGCTCGACGCCATTGCGCCAGACGTAGTGGTACGGCCCGCCGCCGGGACCCGGCCGGGCGATGACGTGGCCGTCGCCGTTCCGTGCGGGCGGGTCGGGGTCCCAGCCGATGCCCACGCGGGGCCGCTCGGGGTCCGCGACCAGGAGGTTGACCGGCAGCGGCCGGGCGACGGTATCGCCGCCGACGGCCAGCACCACCGCGGCGCCGTGCGGAGCCGCGCGGCGAGCCTGCCATGCGGCCCCCGTCGTGCCCGGCTCCCGGTCGGACGCGGCAGCCGAGCCGGACGCAGCGTTCGCGGGGGCGCCCTCGCCGGTGAGGGTCGGCCATGGCGTCGTCGGGTCGGGGCTGAGGACGCGACGAGCGGTGAAGAACCCGGCGTAGGTGGCGACGCGTGGACGGGGGCCAGCGGGGTCGGCCGGGTCGGCGGGGTCGCCGGTGTCGGCGGGCTCATCGCCGGGGCGGACCCCGAAGTCCGTCGCCCCGCCGCTCGCGTCGCGTTCCGGGAGCAGCGGCACGCGAACGCCGTCGGCGAGCTCGAGCCACGCCTCGCCGCCGGCGGTGCCGGTGAAGCGCACGGCGATCCGCTCGCCGGGCCGGGCGACCCACGCACCGGCGGGCGAGACGGATCCGGGGGCGATCCATGCCGGATCCGCCACCGGCCGTCCGAGGGCGGCGGGCTGCTGCGGCTCCCCGGCCTCCTGCGGTTCCCCGGCCTCCTGCGGTTCCCCGGCCATGGCCGTGGGGCGTCCGGGCGGCGGTGGCAGCTTGATAGGAACGTCGAGGGTCGCGGTCTCGCCGTCGAGGGTGGCCCGGAGCCGGTACACGGAGTCCTCGGGGACGGGCAGGAAGGCGAGGAACGCGCCGTTCGGCTCGACGTCGACCGGCTCGCCATTGATCCACAGCCGGGCGGCGCCGGTGCCGGTGGAGCCGAAGATGAAGTTGCGACCCCGTGTGGCCACGTATCCGGAGTCGGCCGGGTAGCTGACCCGGAGGTCCAGGTCGCCGTGGACGGCCGGGATCGGGGGGAGGGTGGGCGCCGGTGGCCGCGGCCCGGGCGTCGGAGCCGGCGCGGCGGCCGGGCCGGGTGCGGTGGCACAGGCGGCTGTCATGGCCACCATCGCGGCGACCGCCATGGACATGGGAGACAGGGTTCGTCGCGGAGCTGTGCTCATAGCGTACCGTCCTCGTTCATCGCGTCAGCGTCTGGGAGACTGGGGGTAACCGCGTGGGGTGGACAGGGCTCCCCCCAGTCCCCCACGTCGCCGTGGTACGGGAGGGTGCGATCGCGCCGGCAAGCCAGCCCGGACCCGTATCGTCCCCATGTCGGGCGGACGGGCGGCGAGTCGGGGTGGTCCCCCATGTCAGCTGGACGGGTGGGGATGGGTAGACGGCTCCGGCGCGGGCGGCGCGATCTCGGGCGGGCCGAGTCGTCGCAGCCAGAGCAAGCCGATGGCGGCGGCGGCGAGATTGCCGGCCATGACGCCGTGGCGGAGCAGGAAGAACCCGCCGGTGCCGAACATGAGGCCGAAGAGGATCATGAGCCCGGCCAGGATGCGCTGGATGTCCTTGGCCATGTCCTGGGCCGGCTGGACGCCGGTGCGCTCGCGCTGCCGCTGCCAGCCGGGGCCGCCGGGGCGGACGCGGATGTAGAAGTCGTCGAGGACCTCGTCGCTCTCGGGGCGGGTGAAGATCATGACGGGTACCCAGATCACGAGGGTGATGCCGGCGGTGACGATGAGTCGCAGGCCGAAGTCCTCGATCTGGAGGTTGTAGATCGGGTTCTCGAGGGAGGTCAGGGCGCCGACGATGAACCCGCCGAGCATGGCGGACAGCTCGGCCCAGGCGTTGATCCGCCACCAGTACCAGCGGAGGATGAGGACGAGGCCGGGGCCGGTGCCCATGGCCAGGATCAGGCGGTAGACGGTGGCGACGGAGTCGGCGTAGAAGGCGGCGCTGGCGCCGAGGATCGTGACCAGGACGGACGCGACCCGTGCGAACCAGACCAGCTCCCGCTGGCTGGCGTCGGGCCGGGCGAAGCGGGCGTAGAGGTCGTTGGTGATGTAGCTGGCGCTCCAGTTGATGAGCGTCGAGACGGTGGACATGAAGGCGGCCACGAGGGAGGCGACGACGAGGCCGAGCACACCGCTGGGCAGGAAGTCGAGCATGAGCTTCGGGTAGCCCAGCTCCCGGTCGCAGCCCGGGTTGTCGGCGGCGGCCGCGCCGAGGGCGGCGCACTCGTCGGCGCCGAGGCTCGGGTAGATCACCAGCGCGACCACGGCCACGACCACCCACGGCCACGTCCGGACCACGTAGTTCATGATGTTGAAGAACCAGGCGGCCTTCTCGGCGTCGTGCTCGTCCTTCACGCTCGACAGCCGCTGGATGAACTCGCCGCCGCCGTCGCTGCGACGGAACGCCCACCAGAGGATGGCGACGTAGCTGAAGAAGGTCAGGAAGCTGATCCCGGCGGTCTTCGACCAGCCGATGAGGGTGTCGCCGCCGAACTCGATGGGGGTGAAGCTGAGGACGTCGAAGTCTGTGAGGCGCTGGGCGCCGGTGACCATCTCGCCGAGACCGCCCACGTGGTCGACGGCCACCCAGGCCACGACGATGGCGCCGAAGAGCCCGAGGAAGAACTGGAAGAAGTCGGTGGCCACCACGCCCCAGAGGCCGGACACGCCGGCGTAGAGGAGCACGAAGGCGGAGACCGCCACCACGCTCCAGAGCTTGGTGTCGAAGGTGGCGCCGAAGAGGGTGATGGCGTCCGGGTCGAGGCCGAGGCTCTCGAAGACGCCCAGGGCCACCACCACCTTGACCATGGCGAGCATGGCGTAGCCGATCCCGATGGAGCCGATGACCACGGCGAAGAGGAAGCCCTTGGCCATGCGGAGCGTGGCGGCCGGGGCGCCGCCGTAGCGGAGCTCGGTCAGCTCGTTGTCAGTGACGATCTCGGCCCGGCGCCAGAGCCGGGCGAAGACGTAGATCAGGATGACGTGGGCGATGGCGTAGCCCCACCACTCCCAGTTGCCGGCGATGCCCCGGTTCCCCACCACACCGGCCACGTAGAGGGGCGTGTCGATGGAGAAGGTGGTGGCGGCCATGGAGGTCCCGGCCAGCCACCAGGGAAGCGACCGCCCGCCGACGAAGAAGTCGACCATGCTCCCGGAAGCGCGCCGGGCAAGATAGATTCCCAGGCCCAGGGTGAGCAGCATGTAGCCGCCGACGATGACGAAGTCGAGTGTGCTCAAGCTGTGGCTCCTGGAGGCATGACGGTTGCACCCGTGTCGGGGGCCGGACCCCCCCGGCCGAAACCAGGAGGAATCGTGCTAGGCGACCTGTTCTACAGACTCGGCTCCGCGGCCGGAACGCTCGAAGCCCATCTCGTGGGCAAGGGCAGTGCCGGAAACGATCCGGGCAGCGAAGTCCCAGTGTACGACGATGACGCCACCGCCGTCCATGAACCGGACTCCGAAGCCGACGACGACACGAGCTCCGCGGGGCTCATCGCCATCGCCTGGATCCTGTCCAGCGTCTTCCGCCCGCGGAGCGTGCGCTGGTCCCGGGTCATCCTGGCCGGCGTGGCCGCCACCACCGTCTCCGACCTGGTCGGCCGGCTGGCCGAGCCCGCGCCGGAGGCCGGCCGGGAGCCCTTCGCCCGGGACTTCGACGAGCTCCAGGACCGCTTCGGCGCCGGGGTCGCCACCGCCGCCGGCTACGCCGCCCTCCTCTACCCGCGGATCCCCGGGCCACCCCTCTTCAAGGGACTGGTCTTCGGCGCCATCGAGATCGCGGCCGCACCCCGCGGCGGACTGGTCCAGATGATCACCCGGACCCCCGGCATCCGGTTCCCGCTCCACCGCCTCGCCCGCCCCGTCGACGAGGACGCCGGCCCCCTCTCGCACCTGGCCTTCGGCGCCGCCCTCGGCCTCCTCTACCGGCTGGACGAGTAGGCCCGCCGGTGAGGCCTTTCCCACGGCACGGCAACCGCCTGGCCCGCCGGAGAGGCCTTTCCGGCAACCACCGCCTCGACGCCGCGATAGGGTGGAGCGGCGGACTTTCGTCGCGGGCCCACGTCCCGGCCTGGGGTCCACGTT
>CAYMLW010000312.1:0-5413 GCA_964391035.1 uncultured Gemmatimonadaceae bacterium | reverse complement strand
AACCTCCATTCGGCGGTTCGAATCCGCCCGGCGCCTCTGCAAACGGGTCTGCGAACAGCGGCCCCGTTGTACGGTGCGCCCCCGGCCGTCCTCGGACGACGGGGCTCGCTCCTGCTGTCGGCCGCCGGATACCGGCCACCGGACTCTGGCCACCGGACTCTGGCCACCGGACTCTGGCCACCGGATACCGGATACTGGCGTGACGGGGCGCCTACTCCGCCGCCTTCCGTTCGATCTGCCGGAGCATCTCGTCCACGTCCGTGCCGTGGACCTGTTGGGCGTCCATCCCGAGGTGGTCGGCCAGGCCGCGCATGATCTCGCCGGTGATGGTGGCCAGGTACTTCTCCGCCCACTCGGCGCCGTCGAGCTCCGGCAGCGGGGAGACATGGACGCCGCCCTCCTTGAGCCGGGCGATGCCGACGGGGATGCCGCCCTCCCGTACGTGCGAATTCAGCGACTTCAGCGGCTCCGGGTCCGACGACCAGACCACCTCCGTCCGATCCTCGAACCCCACCACGAGACCCGCCCGGGCCACGTCCTCTGGCCCGGCCTCCGCCATCAGCTCGTCCACCAGCTCCTTCGTCGACCGCTTGCCCATCCTCGTCTCCGTGTGGGTCCGCCCTCCGACGCCTCGAGCCCCACCATAGCCGCCGCCCGTCGCTCGTGAAAGTCGGAGAGGCCGATCGAAGAGTGTTGACTCGCGATGCCGGACCCCATTTCTTGAGCGTCTTACCACCCCCCTACCCAGAGGAACCCATGCACACACCCGGACCGTTGTGGTACCACGCCCTCGTCCGATCGTCGGCGGGGATGCTCCTGCTCTTCAGCCTGGCCGCCTGCGAGCCCGCCGCGGAGGCCGGGATGGCCGAGGACGCCGCGCCGCACGTCGTGGCGGCGTCGCCAGTCGAGGCCGGTCGCTACATCGCGATCGTGGGCGGCTGCAACGACTGCCACACGGAGGGCTACCTCCAGAGTGAGGGCAACGTGCCGGAGGACCAGTGGCTGGCCGGCTCGGTCATGGGCTGGCGAGGTCCCTGGGGCACCACCTACGGGGCCAACCTGCGGCTCCGGGTCCAGGAGATGACCGAGGACGAGTGGGTCGAGCAGCTTCGCACGCGTCATGCCAACCCGCCGATGCCGTGGATGAACGTGAACCAGATGCACGAGTCCGATGCGCGGGCCCTCTACCGGTATATCCAGTCCCTGGGGCCGACAGGCGAGCATGTGCCGGCCATGGTCCCGCCGGGTGAGGAGCCGGAGGGGCCGTACATGATGCTGCAGCCCCAGAACCTGCCAGCCGAGGGCTGACCCTGGGTGGCCTCGGGTGCGTGGAGCCCTGGGCACGCACGCCAATTGACCCCGACTGCCCGTTAGCCGCCAGCCGCCAGCCGTCAGCCGTCAGCCCCCAGCCCCCAGCCGCCAGCCGCCAGCCGCCAGCCGCCGGGACTGGACGGATCCCGTCGGCGGGCCCATCATGCGGTTCCGTACGCGAGCCGATCGGACTGGAGGTGATGATGACCCGCGAGGAGGGGAAGGCCGTACGCGTCGTGATCCTGGAGCTGGAGGGTGACGACTACCGGAACGTGTACGTCCGCATACACGAGGAGGCCCGGGTCGTCGAGATCTTCACCCTGGCCGATGACGGCGGCCCCGGCGAGCTGGTGGCGACGGCGCCCATCGACAACACGCTCATCGAGTGGACCGCGGGGACCGAGGCGCGCTACCCGGCCCCGGAGCTGGGCTGACGGCGTAGACGACGCCGCTAATCGACCATCTGCGGCAGCGTCTTCAGCTCGAGGATCTCGAATACCCGTCCGCCCGCGGGCAGCTCGATCGCGACCTCGTCGCCTTCTTTCGACCCCATCAGCCCCTTGGCCAGCGGCGAGGCCATCGAGATGTGGCCGGCCTCGAGGTCCATGAAGTCGCCCGCCGTGATCGTATACTCGTACTCCTCCCCGGACGTCCTCTCCCGGACCCTCATCCAGCTGCCGAACCCGACCCGGTCGTCCGGGATGTGGGAGGTGTCGATGTTGGACAGCTCCCGGGCCCGTTTCGTCAGGTGGTTCAGCCGGGCCTGGACGAACTGCTGCCGCTCCAGCGCGGACTTGTAGTCGGCGTTCTCACGCAGGTCGCCCAGCTCGACCGCCGCCTTGATCCGCTCCGGGAGCTCGACATTGAGCTCGTGCTGGAGTCGGTCTACTTCCTGTTCCAGCTTCCCGATAATCTCGTCGATCATGGCGCGAAGATAGCCGAACGGTCGGACCCGTGGAACCCCCGCAGGGGAATGGATATTGCACTCGGGGCGGCGCTGAGTCGGGTCGGGACCGAACCACCCCGACCGATCCCCGTACCAGGAGTCGCTCGTGTTCTCCAGCGGTCTGCCGAAATCGGCGCGCAAGCGCGTGGAGCTGGCGGTCGCCGTGGCCCAGGAAAAACTCCTTTCCGACCACGTCGACCACGCTCTCGACCTGATCGCCCTCGTCGACGACGATGTCAACTTCACCGATGCCGTCGAGATCTACACCCGCCTCATGCGCCTCGACGAGGACGACGCCCAGAACGTCCGTACCCGCGCCCTTGCCACGCTCGGGAAGCAGGCGGGGCAGCGCGGGGACTGGCTGTCCGAGCCGCAGCCGGCCCCAGACGCGGAGGAATCCGGGGGACGTTCCTGGTTCCGCCAGATCACGCACCGGATGCGGGGTCGGGAGAACGAGCAGCTGCGACGACGGATCGAGCTGATCGCGGCCCGGACCGAGGTCGCCCTGATCCACACCCACGTCGACAACGCGCTCCACTTCGTCGAGTCCCTGGCGGACGAAGACGAGCTCGACGACCAGAAGGCCGTCGATCTCTACCTGGACGCGCTGGACGTACGGGAATCCATCGCCGAGGTGACCTACTACTTCGCCCTGGCCGAGATCGCCGACGATGTGCTCCCGGCCCACGGCTCGGGCCTGGTCGCGGCACGGGGCGAGGCGGTGACCGCGGGCGCCGGAGAGCGCGTGTCGCCCGAGGACGGGGAGCCCGGCTCGACCGATGAACGAGAGGGCGCGACCGAAGCCGTAGGCGGAGACGCCGGGTCGCCGGACGGCGATACGAAGGATTAGAGGCGGCTCCCGGTGCGAAGGTACTCTTGACACGGGCGGCTCCGGGGAGCCAACCTGAGGATTGGCATTGGGGTTGCGATACGACGGAGGGTGACGCCGGAGACTCCAACCCGGTCGGGATCGGTGTGGGATTGGGCCTGGTCCGGTTCGTGCAAGGAGGACGCGGCGTCGGACTGGAGTTTTGGATCGGTAGTGAACAAGGATGATGAACCACCCGTTCAGAGGGGAGATCGCGATGGCAAGACGGATCCTGTTGGCGGCACTGGCGCTGACAGTGGCGGGCCTGGTCGGGGCCACGCCGTTGGAGGCCCAGGACTGGCCGGACTACCGGGTGGACCTCGGTATCAATGCCGGGGGAACCTGGTACACGGCCTCGCTGGATGATGAGCACCTGACCACGGACGACAATGCGCGGCTGGAGCCGGGCTGGCTGTTCGGGACGCAGCTCACCTTCTGGCTCACCGACCGGCTCGGGATCCGGGCCAATGGCGCGTACACCGAGCGTCCCCTGATCGCGGGCGACATCGGCGCCGACTCGGAGAGCGACCTGCTCGAGGACATCAACGTGTGGAGCGCGAGCGGGGACATCCTGTTCCGCCTCACCGAGGATGGCTACTCCATGGGCGGGATCCGGTCCCTGCCGTACTTCGCGGCCGGTGTCGGGGTCAAGCAGTGGAACCCGGCGGTCGAGGTGGAAGTGAACGGCGAGAACGTCACGTACTTCGCCAACGGTGACGGGGCCCTGGTCGAGGAGTTCAAGCTCATGGGGCTGCTCGGTCTGGGTACGGACTTCCGGCTGGCCCGGAACTTCGCGATCCGGACGGAGCTCGGCACGCGCTTCTGGGGTGCGCCCCTGCGGGAAGCTTCCGGGTTCCAGGTCGATCTGGAGGAGGAAATCGGAAAGCTGACCTTCGAGCCGTACCTGCAGCTCGGCGCGCACGTGCTGCTCGGTCTCGAGGCGCCCGAAGTGGTGGCCGTGGCGCCGCCGCCGCCGGAGCCGGAGCCGGAGCCCGTCGAGCGAGGTGGCGGTGAGCCGGAGCCGGTCGAGGAAGACATCGTCGTCTGCGTGGTCGACCCATCGGCCGACAACGGCCTGGTCGAGGTGGAGGCGATCTACCTGCCCGTCACCCGTGACACCATGGTCATGGAGGGTGAGATGCGCCGCGACTTCAGCACGGTCGTGCCGCGGGTGACCGTGGCGAACGAGGCCGACTGGTTCGTGCAGGGCGAGCCGCTCCAGATCGCCATCGCGGATGACGCGACGCTCGAGTACACGACCTGGCAGTCGGCCCGGGTGATCCCGGCGGCCCAGCTGACGTATCTCGGCACGGCCCGCGGTCTGCCGGTCTACGCGGCCACCGATGACGTCCGCGACGTGTGGACCCGGATCATGGAAGCCCGGCGGGCGGCCATGGGTGGTGCCCTCGACGCCATGCTCGAGGAGGACGCCGAGCTGGCGGCTGCCGTCGAGGACATCCAGTACCTGTACGTGCCGCTGCGGTCCACCGGCTGCGTGTTCCAGGCGGTCCGTCAGATTGAGCAGGTCCGGAAGAAGTAGCGTCGCCGGATCCTGCGAGCGCGAGGCGCCCGGCCGGAGCCATTCCGGTCGGGCGCTTCTGTTTTGCGCCCGCCGGGGGCGGAGCGCTACATTGCACGCCCTTCGACGAGGCGATCGAGGCTCACCGCGCAGACCCGATTCACGCTACAGGAGGATACCATGAACGCGACCGCGACGGCGGAGGCCGTGAAGCGCCCTGTCCTGGACGAGCTCGACCTGCCCCTCGGCAAGCGGGTCCGGCTGCGTCGCCTGCTCTACGAACACGGGGTCGGGAACGGCACCCTGCTGATTCTGCCCATCGACCAGGGGATCGAGCACGGTCCCATCGACTTCCTGCCGAACCCGCCGTCCGCCGACCCGAACTACCAGTTCCGGCTGGCGGTCGAGGGCGGCTACAACGCCATCGCCTGCCACTGGGGCATGGCGCGCCGCTACATGAAGGCGTACGCCGGCCGCGTGCCGCTGGTCCTGAAGGTCAATGGCAAGACGAACATCCCCAGCGATGCCGAGGCGCTGTCCTCGCCGACCGCGACGGTGGAGAACGCGGTCTCCCTGGGCGCCGATGCCGTCGGCTACACGCTGTACGTCGGCTCGCCGAACCAGGACGAGGACTTCCGTCGCCTGATGACGGTGCGCAACGACTGCGAGAAGTACGGCATGCCGCTGATCGTGTGGTCGTACCCGCGGGGGAAGGCCATCGCGGAGAAGGGCGGCCGCGACTCCCTCTACGCCGTCGACTACGCCGCCC
>CAYMLW010000311.1:0-5422 GCA_964391035.1 uncultured Gemmatimonadaceae bacterium | reverse complement strand
CAGCGCCTGGATGTCCTCCACGCTCACGTCCATCTCCATGGACAGGAACGTCCGGAACCGCGCCGTGTCCAGCACACCGGCCATCCCGACCACCCGTTCCTTCGGGAACCCGGTGGTCTCCTTCGCCACGTACGACATGATGTCCAGCGGGTTCGACACCATGATGATGATCGCGTCCGGCGACGTCGCCTTCACGTTCTGCGAGACCTCCCGCACGATCTCCGTGTTCTTCATCAACAGGTCGTCCCGGCTCATCCCCGGCTTCCGCGCGAGCCCTGCCGTGATGATGACGATCTCCGAACCCGCCGACTCCTCGTACCCGTTCGAGCCCACGATCCGGGCATCCCAGCCCTCGATCGGCGAGGTCTCGTACATGTCGAGCCCCTTGCCCTGCGGGATCCCCTCCGCGATGTCGACCATCACGATGTCCCGGGCCAGGTGCATGCGCGCAACGCTGTGCGCGGCCGTGGCGCCGACGTGTCCTGCGCCCACCACCGTTATCTTCCCAACCATGGTTGCCTCTGGGTCTGTGCGTGGATTCGTGCCCGTTGCACCCGGCAACGTAGGAGGCCCGTTCAGGGGTGTCAACGAAGCCGCCGCGTTTGTGTGACGGCCGTCACACTCACCCCGTTCGCAACA
The DNA here is from genome assembly GCA_964391035.1 of uncultured Gemmatimonadaceae bacterium. Classification (GTDB taxonomy): domain Bacteria; phylum Gemmatimonadota; class Gemmatimonadetes; order Longimicrobiales; family RSA9; genus JAWVYT01. The sequence continues at coordinate 4,783 of CAYMLW010000311.1, read as the reverse complement.
GCGTTATCCGCCGATCTGAGACAGCGCCTGGAGCCCGCCCGAGCCCTCCGCGCTGCCCTGGACCAGCTCGTGGCGCTCCGGCTTGATCCGCAGCGTCCTCCGGATCAGCGGTTCGAGGGGCTCGCCCGCCCGGAGCGGGTCGCGGAGGTTGGTGTGCAGATCGCCGAACAGGCACGGCCGCAACTTCCCGTCGGCGGTCAATCGCATGCGGTTGCAGGTGTCGCAGTAGTTGTGGCTCATGGGCGTGATCACGCCCACGGTGCCGGCCGCATCGGGGAAACGGTAGTAGGTGGCCGGCCCGTTGCCCGGCGGTCCGGGTGCGGGTTCCAGGTCGCCGATGGTCCGGATCCGCCGGAGCATCTCGGTGGCCGGGACGAACTCGTTGGCGGAGACGTCCAGGTTCTGACCGACGGGCATCACCTCTATGAACCGGACGTGCCAGGGCCGGTCGAGGGTGATGCGTGCGAATGCTTCGAGCTCGTCGTCGTTCCGCCCCCGCATCACGACCACGTTGATCTTGATGGGCGCGAACCCGACCGCTTCGGCGGCGTCCAGCCCGGCCATGATCCTGTCGAAGGAGCCGGGTCTGCGGGCGATGGCGTCGACCCGGTCGGCACGGAGCGAGTCCAGCGACACGTTGACCCGGCCGATGCCGGCGTCGCGCAGCTCCTGGGCCATGTCGGCCAGAAGGACGGCATTGGTCGACAGGGCCAGGTCGTCGATCCCGTGCACGGCGTCCAGGAGCTCGACGAGGGTGGTCACGTCGCGGCGGACCAGCGGCTCGCCGCCGGTGATGCGGATCCGTCGCAGTCCCATGGGCGCCATGGTGGTCACGATGTCCCGGATCTCCTCGTAGGTCAGGAGCTCCGCCCGCTTCAGCCACGGCAGCCCGCCCATCGGCATGCAGTAGACGCAGCGCAGGTTGCACTTGTCGGTCACGGAGATCCGCAGGTACTCGATCCTCCGCCCGAACTGGTCGTGCATCGGGTGTCCGCCGTTCCCCCTCGCTCCGCTACCCATCCCCCGACTCCCTCCCCGGCGTGATCCCTTCCAGCCAATCCGCCCCGCCGTCCACGTAGTGCTCCTTCTTCCAGATCGGCAGCCGCTTCTTGATCTCCTCGATCACGTAGCGCGCGGCATCGAACGACTCGGCCCGGTGCGGGCTCGACGCCGCGATCGCCACGCTCACCTCGCCGATAGCAAGCTCGCCCACCCGGTGGACCGCGAACACCCGCGGCGTGCCCAGGCGCTCCGCCGCCTCTGCCGCGATCTCGACCAGCGTTTTCGCCGCCATCTCGTGGTACACGTCGTAGGACAGACCGGTGACCGGCGCACCTTCGTTGTGGTCGCGGACGACGCCCAGAAACAGGACCACGGCGCCGTCCTCGTCTGCCCGGACCCGGGCGAGTACGTCTCCCGGATCGATGGCCGACCGCGTGATCTCCGCCCGGTTCATCCGCCGGCCACCGGCGGCAGGAGGGCGACCTCGTCGCCATCGGCGAGGGGGGTCGACAGGGGTGCGTAGCTCTGGTTCACCGCGAGGGCGGGCGCGTCAGGGATCCGGCTCAGGCCCTCCCGGGCTCGGAGTTCGTGGACGAGGTCGGCGGCCGTGGCACCGGCCGGCAGCTCCAGGTCGAGCTCACCGGTACCGGCAAGGTCCCGGTAGGTCGCGAATAGCAGGGTTCGGATGTGCACTCGCAAACATACCCGGACCCCACCCGGGGGTTCAAGGGTTCGGCGGGCCGCCACCCCCTGCCGGAGGCCCTCGCCGCGGCCCGCGCATCCCCCGGATCCGATCGTTGAGCTGCATCCGCATGAAGAGGAACAGGGCCCGCTGGCGCGGGGTCAGGACGGCCGCGAGGGCTTCCTCTTCCGTCCGCTGTAGCGCCCACTCCCGCTCCCGGATCTCCCGAAAGCCGTCGAGGAGTGACTCGAGCTCCGCTTCCGACGTGTCCTCGTCCGTCACGGCGGCCATCAGCCTCCGGCGCAGCTCCCGGCCCTGCGCCGCGAGCTCGTGGCGCGACTCGGCTCCCTCCCGCAGGATTTCGCCCAACTCGCGCCGCTGGGCCTCGTCGAGGTCCAGGCGCCGGGACACCTGCTCCATGAACTGGCCCCGGACGCGGGCCTCGAGCTGCCGGCGATGCCGTTCCGGCGTCCCCTCCACCTGGGCGGCCAGCGGGCCGGCCACCGCAGCAGCGATCACGCCGATCAGCAGTATCCTGCTCACGATTCCATCTCCTCCAGTAGACGCTCCAGCTCCTCGACCGACAGCTCGCTCAGCACGGCTTCCCCGGCCAGGAACCCGTCGGACCCCGGCAGCGCGCCGTAGAGGTCGTACTCCACGATCGTGTCGGACTCGGCGATCCCCGGCGCCTCATCCCGGCCGACCACGAGCACAGCGGCCAGCATCGCCGCGGCCGCCAGCGGCACGGCCCACGCCCGCCAGTCGACGCGGGACCGCAGCCGCCGGACCCGGGACGGCCCCTCGGACACGGGCTGCCGGGTCGGGGCCCGCCCTGTCGCGTCCCGGACCGCCGCCCGGACCCGGGCCTCCAGCCCGTCCGGGACCCGCACCGCGGTTCGCCGGACCGACCGGATCACGGCCAGGTCGGCCCGGCACGCGTCGCACTCCGCCAGGTGGGCCTCCAGCTCCCGACCCGTCGGCCCACGGAGACGCCCCGCACCGTGCTCGATCAGCGCCTCCTCGTAGTGTCCGCACCTCTCGTTCATGTCAGCCATTCCCTCAACCGCTTGATCCCCAGGTGGTAGTTCACCCGAACCGCGCCCTCCGTCGAGCCGATGATCTCAGCGATCTGCCGGTGCGACAGATCCTCCTGGAGGCGGAGCGATACCGCCAGCCGCTGCTTCTCCGGCAACTCCGCCAGCGCCGACTCCACCCGCTCCGTCTCCGTGCGCAGGACCGCGTCCCGCTCCGGGCTGCCCGGCCCCGGCAATCGCTCGGCGGGCGCCAGCGCCACTTCCCTGCGCCGTGTCTGCCTCCGGCCCCACGATGTGGCCGTATTGGCCGCGATGCGCAGCAGCCAGGTCCGGAAGCTCGCGTCGCCCCGGAACCCGTCCAGCGCGCTCAGTGCCTTCACGAACGTGTCCTGCACCACGTCCTCGGCGGCGTCCGGCTCCCCGACGATGCGCAGCGCGACACCGTAGACCGACCGGTGATGACGAGCCACCAGTGCGTCGAGGGCCTCTCCGTCGCCGGCCCGCCCCTTCGCCACCAGGGCGGCATCGTCGTCTGCCGCGCGCGCCGCCACTGCCGTATCGGTTCTCACTGCCCTGTAGACGGGCACGTCCCTGGTTCCGTTAAACACACCGAGCCCCACCCGGTGGTCGACCGAGCGGGGCCCACGTCGCTTGCTGTGGCCGGCCTCAGCCCGACGCCATCGCTCCGTCCGATTCCGTCACCTGCTCCCGGAGGTCCTTGGACGGCTTGAACACCGGCACCATCCGGGCGGGGACCTCGACGCGCTCGCCGGTCCGCGGGTTGCGCGCCACCCGCGCCTTCCGCTCCCGCACCTTGAACGTCCCGAAGCCGCGGATCTCGATGTGATCGTGATCGGCCAGGGCCGCCTTGATCGACGCCAGCAATCCGTCCACCACGAGGGCACAGTCCTTCTTCGTGATCCCAGGCCCGATCGCATCCGTGACCTGCTCCACCAGATCCGCCTTCGTCATGATCCCTCCATCCCTTCTGTGTCCATGGGAGCCGCGTCGCCCCCGTCCGTTCTCACCGCGCCAGATACTTGAGCACCGGACCCGCCCCCGATCCCGGGTCCATGCCCCGGATCAGCTCGTGGAGCGTTCGCGCCGTCGTTCGCCCCAACAACATGTCCAGCATCCACGGCACCTCCCTCTGGGGCGGCCGCACGATCCGCGGGTCTGAACCGAGCCCCGCCATACGTCCGGCCAGTCCGATCGCCTCCTCGAGGTTCCCCAGCCCGTCCACGAGCCCCACGGCCTGAGCCTGCCGTCCCGTGAGCACACGTCCGTCCGCCAGCGGTCGGACCTCGTCCATCCGCAGCCCCCGCGCTCGCGCGACCGTCTCGATGAACTGGGCGTGGACATCCTCGACCAGCGATTCCAGGATCTCCCGGTCCGCCGGGTCGAGATCCCGGAACGGCGACCCCAGGTCCTTCTGCTCGCCGGCCTTCACGATCTCCATTCGGACGCCCACCTTCTCCATCAGGCCGCTCACGTTCGGGTACTCCATGATCACACCGATGGAGCCCGTGATGCTGCCCGGCAGCGCCAGGATCGAGTCCGCCCCGAGCGCCACGTAGTAGCCGCCCGACGCTCCGATGGCGCCAATGGCGGCGACCACCGGCGCGCCATCCTCGTCCCGGATCCGCCGGAGGGTCCGGTACATGCTCTGCGCGGGGGCGACCACGCCGCCCGGCGAGTTGATCGCGAATACCCATCCCTCCACGGACCCGTCCCGTCGCAGGCGACGCACGTCCCGCAGGAAGTCCTCGTCGCCGGCGATCACGCCCTCCACCTCGACCAGTGCGATCCGGCCGCCGAGCCCCAGGCCGCCGCCGCCCGGGCTCACGCCCACGGCCATGATGAGGCCGGCCAGCGTCATGAGGGAGAGTACGGCGATGGCGGTCGCCGTGATCAGTGAGCGCCGAGACACGCCAAATCCCCGCGTGGTCAGTGTTTAGCTCGGGTTGGAGCGCGAGGGGTACCTTACAACGCGCGAGTCGGGCAAGTCAAGTCTCTCCTCGCACTTGCGCCATTCCGGACACGAATCGGTCGAAGAGATAGCGCG
>CAYMLW010000310.1:0-5459 GCA_964391035.1 uncultured Gemmatimonadaceae bacterium | reverse complement strand
GCGTCTCCCCCGAGGAGGTGGCGCGTACGGACGCGGGGACCGAGACGAGGGCGGGGAACGCGGGGAACGCGACGGACCCGGAGCGCCCGACGGGGGCCTAGCCCGACCACTATTGAACGACAACCAGCGGAGGACCGATGGACGTAGCCATGTACATGACGCCACTGCTCATGGTGGCGATCGCGCTGCTCATTCTCGTACTGGTCTGGGCCGTGCCGGTCCGGCTGTGGATCGAGGCCGTCTTCGCCGGCGTCCGCGTCGGTCTGGGCGACCTGATCGGGATGCGACTGCGGAAGGTGAACCCGGCCGAGGTGGTCCGGCCCCTCATCGCCGCGACCAAGGCCGGGATCGAGTTGACCACGAAGCAGCTCGAGGCCCACTACCTGGCCGGCGGCCACGTCGACCGTGTGGTGAAGGCGCTGATCAGCGCCGACAAGGCCAACATCGAGCTGCCCTTCCAGCAGGCCGCGGCCATCGACCTGGCCGGCCGGGACGTGCTCGAAGCCGTGAAGGTCTCGGTCAACCCCAAGGTCATCAACACGCCGAAGGTCGCCGCCATGGCCAAGGACGGGATCCAGTTGATCGCCATCGCCCGCGTCACCGTCCGGGCGAACATCAACCGTCTGGTCGGCGGCGCGGGTGAGGACACCATCCTGGCCCGGGTCGGCGAGGGGATCGTGTCGACCATCGGCTCGAGCAATTCGCACAAGGCCGTTCTCGAGAATCCCGACGGGATCTCCAAGACGGTGCTGAGCAAGGGACTCGACTCGGGCACCGCGTACGAGATCCTGTCCATCGACATCGCCGACGTGGACGTGGGCAAGAACATCGGCGCCGAGCTCCAGACCGACCAGGCCGAGGCGGACAAGCGGATCGCCCAGGCCAAGGCCGAGGAGCGCCGGGCCATGGCCGTGGCCGCCGAGCAGGAGATGAAGGCGAAGGTGGTCGAGATGCGGTCGCGCGTGGTCGAGGCCGAGGCCGAGGTCCCGCTGGCCATGGCCGAGGCCTTCCGCAGCGGCAACCTCGGGATCATGGACTACGTCCGCTACCACAACGTGCGAGCCGATACCGACATGCGCACGGCCATCGCGAAGGAGTCCGAGGAGCCCGACCAGGGCACCGGGCAGGAACAGTAGCCCGTGGACCTGTTCGAGATCCTCTTCATCCTCCTCTTCATCCTGTTCCCCATCCTCGAAGGGGTGCGGAAGAAGGGGAAGAGTGGGCCACCCGGGACGGGCAAGCCCGGCACCCGGGGAGCGGACGCAGACGCCGGAGAGTCCGGGGTCGGCCGGCCGGAGGCGGGTCGGTCGGAGGCGGGTCCGTCCGGGGCCGGCGAGGGCCAGCCGACCCCCGCCGCCGACATGGTCCCCGACGACCTCTGGTCCATCCTCACCGGCGAGACCCGACCCCGCGGTGGGGTCGACGTCGAGGTCGGCGACGAGGAGGAGCCGGATACGCCGTGGTCGGAGGCCGCGGACCGACGGTCGTGGGAGCCGGCGGACACGGTGGAGCCGGCGGCGGCCGACCTCGAGCCGGACATCGAGCCGGTCTCCCTCGAGTACGAGGGTCCCGAGGCCTACTCCCTCGAACGGACGGATCACCGGGCGAGCTCTCTCGAACGGACCGACTTCGAGCCGATCGAGCGACGGGTCCCGGACCCGGAGACCCGGCACCGGGCGTTCCACGCCTTCATCGACCGGCCGAGACCGACGCGGCGGCGGCGCAAGAGCGCGGTGGGCCGGGCGCTGCAGGATCCGGAGAGCCTGCGGAACGCATTCGTCCTGGCGGAAGTGCTGGGTAGACCGAAAGGGCTGGAGTAGCGCGGGTCGGCCCGCTCATCGGAGCCTAGAGCCGCAGGATCGGCCACGTTATATTCGGCGCCCGATCATGGGTCACAGACCACGGATCACGGGTCACGGATCACAGGTCGGCGCCGGGGTGGCGGAATGGCAGACGCGGCGGACTCAAAATCCGCTGGGCGCAAGCCCGTGTGGGTTCGAATCCCACCCTCGGCACTGGAAGGGCCGCAACGACTTACGGCGTTGCGGCCCTTTGCTGTTCTCGGTGTCCAACTCCCGGATTGTGCCGTAATTGTGCCGTAACCGAGCCGGGAGGCCTTCCATCAGCCGCCGGTTGCGGCCTCCTTCAGCGGTACAACCTTGCGGGCTGTGTCGCCGCGGGTCTCGTACAGCTTCGCCAGCTTCTCCACACCTTCCGCCTGGGCCGCCGCGTCTACGATGGCGTACCGCCGGTAGATCGAGTCGGTCTTGTGGCCCGACAGGCTCATGCCAACCGACCTCGAGATACCGGCCCGCTCGAAGTTGCGGATGGCCGTCCGGCGAAGGTCATGGAACCAGGCGTCCGGCACGCCCGCCCGTTCGGTCGCGCCCTCCCACGCCGAGCGGATTGATTTCACCGGCTCCCCGTCCCGGTGGAACACGTGGGGGATGATCCTGCCCTGGTCCTTCTCCAACGCCTTGGTGCGCCCCCGACGTCGCTCCAGCAGCTCTGCCAGCGGGGGAAGTACTCGGAAGGGGAAGGCCCGGGGCTCGTCCGTCTTGGACTTCCAGAGATGCAGTACGCCGGCATCGAAGTCCACGGCCGACCAGGTCAGTGGCAGTATCTCACTCTTTCGCCAGCCGGTGAGCGCGGCGAAACGAGCGATGTCGTCCGCTGGTTCCGGTAACTCCGCGATGACAGCCTCCAAGTCAGCACCATCCAGGAACCCCTCCCGCCTGTTGCTGACGCGGATGGCAGGGATATGGGGGGCTTGTGGAAGGTGTCCCGCCTGAACGGCGAGCCGGAACGCCCGTTTGAGTGCCGCCAACTCGTTCCGGATGGTGGCGTTCGACACGCCGTCGTCCTGCCGGTGCGCGATGTAGCGGCGGATGGCGTCCGTCGTGATGTCTAGCGCCCGCCACTCGACGAAATACCCCTTCAGGTTCTTCAGGGACGTGCGTAGCCGGCGGATCGACTTGCGCCGATTGACCGTGTAGTCCGTCTCGATCATCTCCGCCAGGTCCTCGTACGTCACCCGCTCGGCGTCGGGCCCGGTCACTTTCCCGATGGCGCGTTCGGCCTTCCGCTGGTCCAGGAGCTTGATCGCATCCTTCTTCCGGGTCGATTCGCTGGACTCGCGGTAGGTCTTGCCCCGGTGGCCGTATTGGATCCAGTAGATGTTGCCCCGCTTGTAGACACGGCCAGTTCCCTTGCTCATTCCTCCTCCTGTTCGGCGAGCACGTCACGGAGGGCCGACGCGGCATCGGCATAGCGACCGGACAGCTGTTCCAGCGCCTCGGCCAGGGCCTCGACGACGGCCGGAGTCGCGTTGCGTCGTCCGTCCCGGATGTGCCGTAGCAGCCCTTCACTTACGCCCGCCTTTTGGGCGACCGCTCGCAGCGATCCGGGAGCGAGCCTCAGCGCCCGTCGTACCGCGTCCTCCCTTTCAGGCGTCATGTACGAATTATGCGTACGAAGAGCACGGAGCGCCACCTTCCCGTGCAGTGTGTTAGTTGTTCCGCGTCTCCAGCCAACGGTCCAACCCTCGTTCGGAGAAACGCAACGTCCGTGGGCCGAGCCGCGTTGTAAACGGGAGCGACTCGGCGTGCCGATAAATCCAACGCCTGTCTACTCCAAGGCGCTTGGCCGCCTCACCCGCGTCGAGGAGTTGGTCGTGGCCGTGTTTGCTCCTGTCGGCTGGGGCCCCATCGGACGGCGGGGGAGTTGGGGCTTGCAGCCGTCCCCACAGACGCGCCCTCAATTCCTCCAGTCGGCCCAGCAACACCGGGACCTCGTCCGGCCGCACGTCCTCCACCCGCTCTGGATCGGCGGCGACGACGGCGAGCTGGTCCCGAGCCTGGTCGGTCATCGGACGCCGAGCGGGGGGATCAGGTGGTCCAGGCGGCGTCTCACCAGAAGATCTCGTCGTCCGTTTCGACTGTTAGGCGGGACGGCAATTCGCCGTCGCCTTGCCCTAGTTCATCGCGTACTCTGCCTTCATCGTTTTCCCCCTGGCTTCTTACACCTTCGTCTTGATCTTCACTTCCCTTGCACTTAACCCGGAGTTCTCCGGAGTTGGTCCGGAGTTCTCCGGATCCGCTGTTATGCAGGTCGCAATTGGGCGGTGGAGGGATCCTGGAACCAGCCTCGCGATCCTTGCGGAGGCCCATCTGGAATTCGTCGAAACGAGGGTCCGCGATGTACTGAGTTCCCTCTACCTCATACCACTGGATTACACCTTCCGCCTCCAGCTCCTCGAGCAATTTTGCAATCACAGCCTCCGTGAAGTCAGTCCGCATAGGAACGGCTATCGCCCGGACCTGCTTGGGGTGCCCGGGGGCTCGACCTTCGACATCGAGGTGCGGCACGATCCGCAAGTACAGGAACTCGGCCTGCGCGGAAACCGCGTTGATCTGCAAGTCCGTCGCTAGTTCCTTGGGGATGAAGCGTCCACGAGCCACGTCACTCCTCCTCGGTATTCCCGGCGGAGGGCGAGCCGCCGACGGTCTGCGAGGCCATCCAGCGGTCCAGCGCCGTGCGGCTATAGCGAAGGCGGCCAAACCGAGTGCCACCAAGGCGAATGTACTCTGGGCCCGTTCCGGCTTGCCGCCATGCTTGCAGGGTCCGCTCAGTGATACCGAGATACCGCGCAGCTGCCTGGGGAGTCAGATACGCTGCGGCGGGATCGATTCTGTCTCCTGTCACAGTGTGCCTCCTGCTGGGATCGTTGTTAGCTAACCGCTACAGGAGGCAAACCTAAGGGGCTGCCAGGAAGGAAAAACGGTGGCAAAGCAGCCTGTGCTTAGATTCGTGTTTTTGCTGGGGACTATTCGCGGGTCTGAGGATCCGAAAGGCCTCGTTTCCGGCGTTCTTCCTCATACCCCTCCCGCCAGGACTCGGCCGGCTTCACGGGTTCCTTGTCCGAGTCGGAGGCAGCCAAGAGCGGTGGTTTCACGGAACGGCGCAGTTTCCTGGGCCGGCCCGTCGGACGAGGACTCGCGCCAAGTTCATTTGTTGCTCGTCTCACGTTCGTCTGTGCGGTACGAGTCGTGATCCCGTAGTGTTGGGCGATTCGATCGTTGGACCAGCCCTGCACCCGAGCTCTGACGAAATACTCCATATGGCGCCAGGGATCGTCGCCTTTGCGACCCGCGGCCGGAGCTTTCTTGAGCCGACCCTTGACCCTCGACTCCATCTTGTCCAGGGCGAGCGAAAGCTTCTCGCTTAGATGGGCCTGGGCTCGAGCTTCCACTGTCTCACGATCTTCCTCGGTTACGTTCCAGTAGATGTACCCGGCGACAACGTACTCAAGGAACTCGTCATCGTTTCCCTGCCGCGTCCCCTTGACCGAAATCCGTTGGTTCTCCCAGAGTTCCTCGAACTCCTTGTGGGTGCTCTCATGTGCCCACGTCGAGAGTGTTAGCAGCACCGTCTTAAGTGCCCAATCCTCCTGAAGCCGA
>CAYMLW010000309.1:1364-5468 GCA_964391035.1 uncultured Gemmatimonadaceae bacterium | reverse complement strand
TGGTGGAATCCGTCTATGGCAGGATCCTCGCCCGCGACTTGACGCGGACCGGGCACCGCATTGAGGTCCAGAAGCCGATCTCCTTCGAGTTCGAAGGACTGCGTTTCGAGAACGTCGCCCGGGCCGACCTGGTCGTCGATGGGCGACTCGTTGTCGAAGTGAAGGCCGCGGTGGATCTGCACCCCGTCTTCGCACGTCAGCTGATGACCTACCTGAAGCTCTTGGACCTGCGTCTCGGTCTGCTCCTGAACTTCGGCGCGCCGCTGATGAAGGACGGGGTGAAACGGGTCATCAACGGCTACTGATCGCACAGAGGCACAAGGGAAGGGAGACACGGAGCCGGCCGCTGCCATCTTGCCGGGCTCTTTCCCTCGGCCCGCGTGGTTCGCCGGCGAGGTTGCCACACCCGGATCAACCCCAGCCGTTCTCCGTGCCTCTGTCCCTTTGCGCCTCTGTGTGGGCAGTTAGGATGCCGTCTCCGCGCCTCACCCGTCGAAGTCCGCCAGCACCTCCAGCACCCGATCCACATCCGCCTCCGTGTGGTCGGCGTTGATCTGGAACCGGATCTCCTCGTCGCCCTCGGGCACGACCGGGTAGGCGAGGCCGGTGGCGAGGATGCCATTATCGAACAGGTGCGCCACGATCCTGCGGGTGCGCTCGGTGTCGCGGACCATGAGGGGGACGACGGGGTGGTCGCCGGGGATTGTCTCCATCCCGAGATCGCCGAGCCCTCGCTCGAACCGCCCGGTCAGCGACCGCAGGTTCTCCAGCAGCTCCGCGCCCCGCGGGCTGTCCAGGAGATCCAGCGCGGCGGTTGCCGCACGGGCCTCGCCCGGCGTGATGGGGTTGCTGTAGATGTAGAAGGGCGACGTCTCGCGCAGGTACCGGATCACGGCACCGGGCCCGACGATGTACCCGCCATTGACGCCGAAGGCCTTGCCGAGGGTGCCGACCAGGAGGTCGACCTGGGCGCCGGTGTACTCCTCCGTGCCCCGGCCCGTCTCGCCGAAGGCGCCCACGCCGTGGGAGTCGTCGGCCACGATGAAGGCGTTCTCCTCGAACCGGGCGTCGTATTTCCGGACGATGGACACGATCTCGTCCAGCGGCGCGTGGTCGCCGCGCATGCTGAAGATCCCATCCGTCACGACCATGAGCCGCTTCGCCCGCCCGCCCGATTGCTCGCACGCCCGGTCCAGCGCGTCCATGTCGAGGTGGGGATAGACCACCTTGTCCGCGGGCCGCGCCAGGCGCATCGCGTTGATGATGCAGTTGTGGTTCAGCTCGTCGCTGATGACGATGGTCTCTTTCGTGATCAGCGGCGTGATGATCCCCATGATGGTGGCGTAGGCCGAGCTGAAGATCATCCCGGCCTCGCGACCGTGGAACCCGGCCAGTCGCGCTTCCAGCGTGGTGTGCGCCTCGTAGGTGCCGCTGATGAACCGGACCGCCCCCGGGCCCGCGCCGTCGGCCCGGCTACCGGCCTCTTCGGCCTCGATGATCTCGTCCCGCAGCCCCATCCCGAGGTACGAGTTCGAGTTCATCCGGAGGAACTGCTTCTCGCCGTGGCCTTGCAGCACGAACCGGGGCCCGCGATCGCCCTCGGGCTTCAGAACCCGGGTGACGACGGCTTCCTCGCCCTTCGCGCGGCCTTCCTCTTCCATCCCGTCGACCTGGGCGTCCAGGACCGGGATCAGCTTGTGTAGCGACATGGGCCTCTCGTGGTCATAGTCGTGGTCGTGGTCGTGCTCGTAGTCGTGCTCGTAGTCGTGCGGAGCTGGGACCTCTAGCCGACGGAGCCCTCGACACCGAGTCGCTCGGCCAGCCGTTCCAGCATGTCGGAGACCATGGCGGCCGTGTCGTACTCCTCGCGCCAGCCCCACTGCTCGCGGGCGGCGGCGTCGTCGACGCGGCGGGGCCAGCTCTCCGCGATCCGCTGGCGAGCCGGATCGACGTCGTAGTCGATGGAGAAGTCCGGCATGTGTGCGCGGATGGCCTCGGCCAGCGACTCCGGCGTGAGCTGCATGGCGGCCACATTGAACGCGTTCCGATGGGCCAGCCGGTCGGGCGGGGCGTCCATCAGCTCCATGGAGGCGCGCAGCGCATCGGGCATGTACATCATGTCGAGCTGCGTGTCCGGCTCCAGGTAGCAGGTGTAGTGGCCGTCCCGGAGCGCGGCATGGAAGATCTCGACCGCGTAGTCGGTGGTCCCGCCACCGGGGGGTGCGGCGTGGCTGATGAGGCCCGGGTAGCGGAGGCCCCGGGTATCGACGTCGAAGCGGGTGTGGTAGTAGTCGGCCAGGAGCTCGCCGGCCACCTTGGTGACGCCGTACATGGTGTTGGGCCGCTGGATCGTGTCCTGAGGTGTCGGGTCCGCCGGCGTCTCGGGCCCGAACGCGGCGATGGAGCTGGGCACGAACACGGCCGTCCCCCTTACCCGGGCCGCCTCCAACATCACGTAGAGGCCGTGCATGTTGACGTGCCAGGCTTTCTGGGGCATGCCCTCGGCCGTGGCCGAGAGGATCGCGGCCAGGTGGTAGATGGTGTCGATGTCGTGCTCGGCGACGATGGCATCGACTGCGGCCGCGTCGGTACAGTCCAGCTCCCGGTACCGGGCCCCCTCGGGGAGCGGCGCCACCGGCTCCCGTACGTCCGTGGCCAGGACCTCCGTCCCCCCGTATCGCTGCAAGAGCGCCGGGACCAGCTCCGTCCCGATCTGGCCTGCGGCCCCGGTCACCAGTATCCGTTTCATGATCCGCCTCTATTCTTCAGCCCGCATGGGCGTTCCGTGGGTACGGCCGGGGACAGCGTACCGCGCGGGACCGGAGGCGGCAAGCGTCGGCCCCGGGTCTCGGGAGTGCCTGTGGTGAGCGGGCGGGGGTCAGGGAGCCGTGGAGGCCGGACCCACGAGGATCTCGATCACGCGCCGGGCGATTCCGGCGTGTCCGACGCCGGAGGTGTTGCCGAGCACGGCGACGGCGATGTCGTCGTCCGGGAGCAGGATCAGCATGGCCGTGGCGCCGGTGGAGCCGCCGCTGTGGCTGACGGCCCGGTGCCCCGCGATCTCGCCCACGCCCCAGCCGAGCCCGTACGACGGCTCCCCCTCCGGCGTCTGCCGCCGCCACATCTCCGCCCGTGCGGCATCGCTGAGCACCTCGCCGTGGAGGACGCCGAGGGCGAAGTTCACCAGGTCCGTGGTCGTGCCGACCAGGCCGCCGCCGGCCCACTTGTTCGACAGGTCCACTTCCGGCGCGTTCGTCCGCTCGCCGGTCTCCCGGTCGAGCTCGTAGAACGAGGCGTGGCCCGGGATGATCGAGTCCTGCCACTCGGGCTGGAGACGGATCAGGCCGAGGGGCTCGATCACCTCATCGTAGAGGATGTCGACCCAGGCACGGTCCCGGTCCGCCCCTTCCGTCACCGCGCTCACCACCGTCCAGCCGTAGGTCGAGTAGCTGTACTCCGTGCCGGGCTCGAAGAGGAGCGGGCTCTCCCAGAAGACCGCGAGAGGGCTGATGACGTCCTCGTAGGGCACGTTGCTCAGGAACTCGTCGCCCTCGTAGTGTCGAACGCCGGCCGTGTGGCTCATCAGCTGGCGCATCGTGATGTGGCCGCTGGCTGCCGGGTAGTCCGGGAGGTAGGTCGAGATGGGCGCGTCCAGGTCGAGTGTCCCGGCGTCGCGGAGCGCCATGGCGGCCACGCCCGCGATGGGCTTCGAGATCGAGCCGATCCGACTGACCATGGCCGGGCCCGCCTCCACCCGGTTCTGGAGGTCCGCATACCCGAACCCGCCCGCCCACGCCAACCGACCGTTCACGGCAACGGCGGCGCTGAGCCCCGCCACCCCACTCGTGTCCTGGTGGGTGCGGACCGCCTCGATGGCGTCGGCCAGCCGATCGCTCAGTGGTCGCTCCCCCTGCTGCGCCACGGCCGGCGCCGCGGCCAGGACCAGCAGCGCGAACCCGACAGCGATGTGCCGGCCAGCGGCATGTCCATGACTACGCATCATCGATCTCCCTTTCCCTTTCGGTTTCCGGTCATCCCCGAGCCGTAACCCGTAACCCGTAACCCGTAACCCGTAACCCGTAACCCGTAACCCGTAACCCGTAA
>CAYMLW010000309.1:0-1264 GCA_964391035.1 uncultured Gemmatimonadaceae bacterium | reverse complement strand
CCCGTCAGCCCCCAGCCGTCAGCTCCCTGAGCCGCCGACCGGCCTGTTCCAGCGTTTCGACCCGTTTGCAGAAGGCGAAGCGAACCAGGTCCCGTCCGAGGTCCGGATCATGGAAGAAGCTCGAGCCGGGCACCGCCGCGACACCGGCCTCGGCGGCCATCCGGCGGGCGAAAGTGTCGTCGTCTTCCGGGCTGAGTCCGGAGAAGTCGGCGAGGATGTAGTACGCGCCAGCGGGCGGGGAGCAGTCGAAGCCGGCGTCGCGGAGCGCCGGGTGCAGCGTGTCGCGTCGCTCGCGGTAGTCCCGGGCGAGAGTCTCGTAGTAGGTGTCGTCGAGAGTCTCGAGCCCTGCGGCCACGGCGTCCTGGAGGGGCGCCGGGGCGCCCACAGTCAGGAAATCATGCACCTTCCGTATCGCGTCGGTCAGCATCGGCGGGGCGACGATCCAGCCCACGCGCCAGCCGGTCACGCTGAACGTCTTGGACGCGCCGCTGATGGTGACGGTCCGGTCCCGCATGCCGTCGATGGTGGCGATGGGGATGTGGCGACCCTCGTAGCGGATGTGCTCGTAGATCTCGTCGGTGAAGACGATGGCGTCGTGGCGCTCACAGAGCTCCGCGATGACTCCGAGCTCCTCCTCGGTGAAGACGTGACCCGACGGGTTGTTGGGCGAATTCAGGACGATGGCCCGGGTCCGGTCGCTGAACGCGGCCCGGAGCCGGTCCAGGTCCAGCACGAAGGACAGCCCGCCATCGGCGTGGGACCGCTCCATGGGCACCCAGACCGGCGTCGCGCCGCACAGGATGGTGTCGGGCCCGTAGTTCTCGTAGAACGGCTCGAGCACGACCACCTCGTCGCCGGGATCCACGACGGCGAGCAGCGCGGACGCCATGGCTTCGGTCGCGCCGCACGTCACCGTCAGCTCCCGGTCCGGATCGATGTCCAGCCCGTACCAGCGGTCGTAGACGTCCTGGAGCGCGCGCCGGATCCGGGGCGAGCCCCACGTCACCGCGTACTGGTTGACGTCTCGCCGGATGGCCGTGCACGCCGCCGCCTTCAGTGTCTCCGGGGCAGGGAAGTCGGGGAAGCCCTGGGCGAGGTTGATCGCCTCGTGCATGGCCGCCACGCGGGTCATCTCCCGGATCACCGACTCGGTGAAGCCGTGAGTGCGCCGGGCGGTGCGGTTGGATCGGGTCATGAGACGTGGGTGAGGGACAGGTCAGCGTAGGGGCGCGCCGGGACGCTGGCAAGTCGAGACAGCGACCAG
>CAYMLW010000308.1:0-5482 GCA_964391035.1 uncultured Gemmatimonadaceae bacterium | reverse complement strand
TGCCCCACCTGCGGGGCGAATGGCAGTCGGTCAGCCAGTTTATGACACAGTAGTGTTAGAACTCAAGTACAATTAGTCGAAACGGGTAAGGCCGACAACCTTTTCTAGAGTTGCAGCGTGCGAGTCCATATCACTTGCGGCAGCTGCCGTCGGGATGGTGGCCTTGGTGTTTAACCTCTCCCCGGATGCCTGGGCCGAATGCATCCGCCACCCGTGTTTGGTGAATTCGCTCGTTATCTGATCACGTGCGCGCGGAAGCCACTTTCCTACCTCTTTGTGGTCATACTGCCCTGAGGACTCCCACTTGATCTGCACGGAAACCTCAGACTCAGGTTCGTCAGCATTGATTCTCACCACGGCTCCGCTCGCCAACGGCAGGATGACGCCCACACCGTCATCCTGAATCTGATACTCACGCCCTGTTCTTGCCGCCAACTCCTCGGCAATGAGTTCGCTCGATAGAACACCCTCAGGGTCCAAGACTGCCTGCTGAAGTTGCGTGAGTTCGCCTTCAATCTGGCCCAGGTCCCATCTCTTCGCCTGTTCTTCTCGTGTTGCGTTGGCAATCAATCGTGCAAAACGGAAGGGGATGGAATGCCAATGTGGAGATGCCAAAGCCCTACACGCATCGAGAACCGTGCCTTCCCAGCTGCGAGACCGGTGTTCATTTGGGGCCGGGTCCCTCGTGGCAGCCAGGAAAAACAGTGTCATCCCGAGCCCAAAGGAATCCACACTGCCATGCCGCGTCGATACACCCGGGATCGGCTGAATCTGTTCCGGCGCCCAATAACCGTGCGCCGTTGCTCCGTGTATGATTGATTGTTCCAGGGCACCCTTATGCCAAGAAAGGTCGAAATCGAGGACTACGATGTCTCTCTCGTCGGTAGCATAGTAGTCTCTCAGCATGATGTTGGGTGGGCGAACATCCCTATGAAGGACCCTTTCAGGCAACCGATGCGCTACACGTAGGATCTTCGTCGTTTGGACTGCCACATCTAGAACCGAATGCCACGAGCGAATCTGCCGATGCTCGACCGCTTCGGCGAGTGTCGGGCCGTTGATCCAATCCATCACCACAAAGGCGGGGATCTCTGAAGCGTCCAGGTAGCTTACTACTCCTTCGACGTCTCTTTCCTCAAGGATCTGCATTGACCTCACGCCGCGCCGGAACGATTCCAGCTTTGCGGAATCGGTTCTAACACCTTCGTGGAGTACCTTGACCGCCACAGGAGATGAGCGACCGCGTTCGTGGGCTCTATATAGCTTGCCGAACGCCCCCTGCTTTACCTGTTCTTCAAGCACGTAGCCCAACAGCTCGTTTTCGCCCTCGTTCGCGGAAGTGTACCAAGCCCGGTAGATGGCTTGATCGTAGAGCGTGCAAAAGGCCTCATACCGCTCGTACTTGTCCGTGTCATTCGACGTGAGCATTTCCCGGGCCGCTGTATTCAGCATGTCCCGAATAAGCTCCGCGCCTTCCCGCTGCAATTCCTCAGGACTGGGTAACGCCTCTACCGTACCACTTCCGGTCCCGACTACGGGAGGGGCTGCGGCATCCTCTGGTGAGTAGCCTAGGAGATCGTTGAAGAGGGTCCGCAGCGCCGAATGATCCCCCTTGCGAGATCGATAACGGATAACTTGCACGCCGACCTCCTCCGCCCATCGGTCGGTTTCTGCGTCGGTGCGGTCTGTTATCCAATAGTGCGTGCCCGTGTCGCCGAGGTTCCTCAGGTACTCCAACTGGCTGGAAACGGCTAGATCGTCGGCCGTCAGACCAACAAACACCACTGTGTGGGCAGTCAGGCATGTGTTCAGGAACTCGGCATATCCATCACGTCGGAGCAAATCCTTAATCGCTCGGCGTGTCAGCACCCAGGTTGACGATTCTTGATCCGTTCCGTGAAGATTGACGATGAAACGGCGAGGACTCTTCAGGATATGTAGGTTCTGCCCAACGTTCTTCCCGTTGAACTCGTGGGGCATTTCACCTTCATGAACCTCATAGAATGCCCTATTCGCAAGCCGATCTAGATTCGTGGTCAAGACCCCTGCGGGATTCAGCTTCCACAGGTCCTCATACAGCCGCGGTACTTTCACGCTTGAAGCCGGCCGCAACGCTTCTCGGATCGTGGTAGTCCACGTCGTGTCGCCCGCCAGCTCCTTGAGCCGCTCGAAACAGAGCCAAGGGTCCTCAAGGCTTTCAACCTTCTCCAAGGCCGCGAAGTTCGCCTGGCGTTCATCCTTGTCGAATTCTGCGAACTTGGCTCGTACGGCGTTTGTGATGCCGCTGCGAAGTTGCGGCCACGTCGGGAGACCCGCATCTACGCTCGCTCCAGCGCCGACCCAAGGGACAACGGCCTCAGTATGCTCAGCAATGATTGCCCTGAGTCGTTGGTAAGCTGGCTGATCCGAATTGAATCCCTCCATGGTTCTCCTCACCGGTAGTGTGAAGCGATCGTCTTTTCGGTTCGACTTGAGTGGCACGAATCCACCCCCGCATCCCCGCCGCCGCCAGCACCTAACCGTCGGGGCCGTAGCACATGGTGCACGAGCCACCCCGGGTCGGCCACGGTGTGGGTCACGACCACGCTCCCGTCGTCTTCGGGCTCCCCCTCCCCGCGCTCGAGGAGCCAGCGGGAGACGCGAGGGCTGTATCGGCGTGGTAGACCCGGCCACCGTCCAGGTAGTCGGCGGGGTCGAAGGCCTCGGGCGGCTCGAAGCGACGGTCGGTGCCCCGGATCGCCAAGCAGGCACCACTCGACGCGGGGGCCTGGTCCGGCACACGGTCCCACCCGGCCATGCGCCCGTCCCTCAGGCCGCACGCTGTCCAGGCCGACCAACTGGTAGAGTTCCTCACGCCACCGCCGCCGCAAACGACTGATACAAATCCCCCGGCAGCCGATGCTCCAGCTTCCACGTAATCGCCATCGGCTGCTCCGACTCGTGCTGGACGTAGGTCGCCGGGCCCAGGAAGTGGAACGCCCGCTGGTCCGTGCTCAACCGCGCGAACAGCAGGACGTGACTCCCCCGCTCCGCATGCTCCTGGTAGCGCCGCCCCGTCTCGCTGTCCGCCCGGGTCACCGACTGGCTCTCCCAGTGGATGAGCTCACGGCTGATGGCGTAGTCCCGGTAGCGGGTCGTCGGCGAGAACCCGCCGCTGGTCTTGTCCAGCGTGAACGCGAACAGGTCGGCTGGCAGCTCCTCCACGTACCGGACCCCCGTCTGCCACGGCATCACCCTCGCCCCCTCGCCCACGCCGCACGCGGCCAGGATCTCGATGCGGGTGTAGCGGGCGTGGATGTGGAGCGGGACGTCGGGGAGGATCCCGAGGTCGGGCGTGAGATGGCTCACCCGGTCCTCGAGGACGTCGAACAGCTCGTCGAGCTCCCGGCGGACCTGGGGATGGGCCCATAGCACGGCTGCACCGTCGCCCAGGCTCAGATTGCCGGCCCCGGGGACCTGGTCCAGGAGCTGGCCGAGGAGCATGCGGAAGAGGCGGGCGTCACGCAGGAAGAGGCCGCCGTCGCCCAAGTCAGGTGGCTGATCGCGCTGAAGCCAGCCGCGCCAGGCGGCCAGTCGAGCGGGATCATCAACATGCAGCAACCGGCCGCACGCCCGGCGGAGTGTTTCCTCGTGCTCGCCGGCGGGGGCGGTGTGGAGTTCGGCCCGGTCCCGGAGGTCGGACCAGCAGTGGTTGCCCCGGTAGACCTCGTCGACGTCAAGGCCGGTGGCATTCAGGTACTCCCCGAGTGTCACATCGCCCTGCCTCGCGGCCAGCTCCTGCAGCTCCTGCGCGCGCTGCGCCACGTTGTCCGGCAGCGCGTTCCGGATGCTCTCCAGCACCCGCTCCGAGGCGACCCGGTCCAGCTCCATGTGGCAGCCGGCCGGGAGGAACGGGAAGCCCTGCTCGACCTGCTTGATCACGTCGGTGCGCGTGCCGCCCAGGAGGGCGTGACCCCCGCCGACGGGAACATCTTCGAAGACATCGGCTTCGCGCCCGATGAGGCCAGGAACCTCCTCATCCGATCCAAGCTGATGCTCGCGGCCACGCGGTTCATCGAGGGCCGCGGACTCACTCAGGTCGAAGCCGGCGAGCTCATGGGGACCTCCCAGCCCCGTATCAGCGACCTGATGCGAGGGCGAATCGGTCAATTCACCATCGACTCGCTGGTCAACATGCTCGCCAAGGCCGGTATCCCCGTGGAGGTCGAGATCGGGGAGTCCGCCACCTGACGCCGTTCCCTTCCGGAATCCCCTCATCCCGACCTTCCTACGGCTTCCCGCACCCAGTCCTCGGCCCGGCAGATGACGTCCCATTCCACCATGGCCTCCTCGCCCACGGCGAGGCTATGTTGGGGCATGGACGCGGAAACGAGGGACATGTTCACCGAGCTCATGACGGCGATGAACGCCGGCTTCAGCCGCATGGAGAAGCGGCTGGAGGCCGTCGAGAAGGGCCAGGAGCGGCTGGAACACCGGTTCGAGGAGCGCTTCATCAACCTCGAGGAGCGGTTCAAGACGCTGCGGCTCCACATGGAGCAGTTCGAGACCCGGGTTACGGACCGGCTGGATGCCATGGATGGCCGGCTGGACGGTATGGCAGGTCGGCTGGACGCCATGAACGGCCGGCTGGGGGCCATGGAGAGCCGGCTCGACGCCATGGACGGCCGGCTCGACGGTATGAACGGCCGGCTGGGGGCCATGGAGAGCCGACTCGACGGTATCGACGGCCGGCTCGACGCCATGGACGGCCGGCTGGGGACCATGGAAAGCCGGCTGGCCGGCTCCGAAGAGCGGTCGGAGCGCCGGTTCGCGGCCATCGAAGAGCGCCTGGACCGGATCGACCGGCGGCTCGAGGAGGTCGAGAAGCACGTCGTCGGGGTCAATGGCCGCCTCGACGACCTCCACGGCGACATGCGCCAGCGGTTCCGCGTCCTGAACGAACCGATCGGCCTGGTGGCGTAAGCCCTCATCCCACCGCCTCCCGCACCCACTCCCGCACCCGTCCCCACACCTCCTCGGGCGCCACCACCTCCGCGTCGGGGCCCCGGTCCCACGTCACGGCGTACCGCTTCCCCCGCGCGTAGGCGACGACGTAGGGGTCCACCACCCGGCGCTCGGCTCCCGAACGTCGGGCTTCAGAGAGTCGACCACGCGCGTGCTTCGAGTCCGGGCGCAGTCGAGGAGGGGGCCGGTCCTCGTGATCGGCGACAAGGACACGGAGGGCTGGCTCCCGATACCTCTGCCGCTGGGCTGCCTCGAACGGGTAGATGGGTCCGGTCATCCGGCCAGCCGGGTCGTGTCGAGCGGGGACATCATCATTCTCCAACCGTCATCGCAAACGCAGGGTTGCACCCGGAATGGGGGGAGCGCCCATGCCGGTACGGGTGCGACTCATCGCACCCCGGTCGCCGGCCCGGTGCTCGAAAGGGGGTTGAGAGAGCCGGCGACCAGTAAAGATGCGACGGATCGGCATGAGTGGCAA
>CAYMLW010000307.1:0-5494 GCA_964391035.1 uncultured Gemmatimonadaceae bacterium | reverse complement strand
AGGAGACGGACGCCAGCAGTACCGCCAGGCTGCCGACCAGGTAGTTGGGACCGGGTTCCGGCCGGCCGAGAAGCAGGGTCACTCCTCCGAACCCGACGAGGATGCCGAGCCCGACGGCGGGTCCGGGCGGCCGGCCGCCCGGACGCAGCCAGTCCAGCAGCACCATCCAGAAGGGGACCGAGGCCACGATCAGCGCTGCGGTGCCCGACTCGATCCACATCTTCGCCCACACCACCGCGCCGTTGCCGCCCAGGAGCATGAACCCGCCCACCACCGTGGCCGCCCGCCACTGGGATGCGGTCGGGGCGGGGAAGCCGGCGGCCCGGCGCCACGAGTAGAGGACGGCGCCGAGGGCGAGGGCGACCTGGCCGGCCGACGGCTGCTCTCCCGCTCCCGTGCTCACCGGAGTGCCCCCGTGTGGACTCGTGACATCGGTCTGTGGCGTGTGAGACTGGCTTTCGACCCGGCCGGTAGGTTACTCTCTGCCCATCGACTCCCGCGAGCCTGGACACTGGCATGCATCTGGACCACGAGATACTCGAGCTTCGGCCGGAGGAGCCCTTCCACATCGCCCGGCCGTCCGACCCCCACGGTCGACGGAACGTCTGGGTGAAGGTGCGCGACGCCGACGGCAACGAGGGGTGGGGAGAGGCGGCGGCCAATGCCTTCTACGGCGACACGGCGGAGACCGTCGTCGGCGTGCTGGCTGCCTACGCGGAGGCGCTGGACGAGGTCGACGATCCCTTCGCGCTCGACCGGATCGAGGGGGCGATCGAGGTGCGGGTTCGTCGCAACCCCGCCGCCCGTTCCGCTATCTCCGCCGCGCTCCACGACCTGGTCGGCAAGCGCCTCGGCGCCCCGGTCTGGAAGCTCTGGGGCCTCGATCCGGCGGATGCCCCGCCGTCGTCGTACACGTTGAGCATGGCCTCCCCGGAGGAGACCCGGACCAAGGCCCGGCGGAACGCGGACCGTCCGGTCCTCAAGATCAAGGTGGGCGGGGCCGATGACGAGGCGCGGCTGCGGGCGATCCGGGAGGAGGCCCCCGATGCCGTCCTCTACGTCGACGCGAACACCGCCTGGACCGCCAAGGAGGCGATCCGGGCGCTGCCGATGCTCGAAGAGCTGGGCGTTGCGTTCGTCGAGCAGCCCGTGGCCGCCGGCGACATCGACGGGTTCCGGGCCGTCCGACGCGCGGCCCGGGTACCCGTGATCGCCGACGAGTCGTGCGAGACGACGGCCGACATCCCACGGCTGCTGGGCGCCGTGGACGGCATCAACATCAAGCTGGCGAAGGCGGGCTCACTGAGGGAAGCGGTCCGGATGGCGCACGTGGCCCGTGCCCACGACCTGCAGGTCATGCTCGGCTGCATGGTCGAGAGCACCCTCGGTATCGCCGCCGCTCTCCAGATCGCGCCGCTGGTGGACTGGGCCGACCTGGACGGCGCGGCGCTCCTGGCGGACGATCCGTTCGAAGGACCCGGCATGGACCCGGACGGCACCCTCCGCTTCAACGAGGCGCCCGGACTGGGGGTCGCGGTCAGGTGAAGATCCACGTCCCCGCGAACGTATGAATCGACAGTCGGCGGAGCTCGAGGCGGAGCTGATCCGGAAGTGTCGAGCGGGCGATCACAGCTTCTTCGAGCCGCTGGTCCGCGCGTACGAGCCGGAGGCCATGCGTCTGGCGGTCGGGATGCTGGGGGATCCCGACGGCGCGAAGGACGCGGTCCAGCAGGCGTTCATCAAGGCGTATCGCTCGCTGAACCGATTCCGGCTCGGCCGCAGCTTCAGGCCGTGGTTCCTCCAGATCCTGCGCAATCAGTGCAGGGACATGCTGCGCCGCCGGAAGGCAGGCTTCGAGGAGCGCCGGATGGACGAGGTCCTGGCGGAGCGGCTGCCTTCGGGGTCGAACCCGGAGCGGGACCGGAGCCGTTCGGCCGCCCGTGAGGTGCTCTGGCGAGCGCTGGGCATGATTTCCGTGGACCACCGCGAGGTGCTCGTGATGAAGGAGCTGGAAGGGTACAGCTACGGCGACATCGCGGAGGCCATCGGGGTTCCGGAGGGTACGGTTGCGAGTCGTCTCTTCCACGCGCGGCGAGCGTTGAAAGAGGCGCTGGAATGGCTGGGGGTGGAGTACCCATGATCGGGCGCGACGAGCTGATGCGGTACGTCGACAACGAGCTGCCACCCGACCGACGCAGGGCGGTGGAGGAGGCCGTCGAGGAAGACACGGAGCTGCGGCGGGAGATCGAGCTGTACCGGGCGGTGAAGGAGGATCTGAAGGGCCTGGAGGTGACCATGCCGACACGACATTCGAGCATATGGGCGGCCGTGAACCGGCAGCTGACCCGACCGATCGGGTGGGGCCTGTTCCTGGCCGGCACCCTGATCTGGGTAGCCTACGCCGTGTACATCTACCTCGCCGGCGGGGAGGCGGTCTGGGAGAAGCTCGCGACGAGCGCCGTGGTGCTGGGACTGGGGCTGCTCTTCCTGAGCACCCTCATAGACCGGTACCGTGACCTGAAGACTGATCCATACAAGGACATCCAGCGATGACCATCACGACCATCACGGAGATCGAAGGCCGCAGGGTGATCGAGACGCTGGGTCTCGTCCGGGGCAACACGATCCGGGCCCGCTTCATCGGCCGCGACATCATGGCCTTCTTCCGGTCCCTGGCCGGCGGCGAGATCGGCGAGTACACGAAGATGCTGGGGGAGGCCCGGGAGCAGGCCATCGACCGGATGATAGAGGAGGCGGAGTCGCTCGGGGCGGATGCCGTGATCGGCGCCCGGTTCCAGACCTCGATGATCATGTCGGGCGCCGCCGAGATCATGTGCTACGGGACGGCAGTGCGAACGGAGCGGAGGTAGCGCCAGCGCACGCGCTCATCAGTGGTCTTCGGTCTCCGGCCCGAGGGGCAGCCGGAGCATGAACGTGCTGCCGACGCCGGTCTCCGAGTCGACCTCGATGTCGCCGCCCAGCAGCCGGGCGAGGCGGCGACTCACTGCCAGTCCCAGCCCGCTGCCGCCCGCGCTCCGCGTGGTCGACTGGTCCACCTGTGTGAAGGCGTCGAAGATCCGCTCCCGGTCCGCCGGGTCGATGCCGAGTCCGGTATCCGCCACGGCCAACCGCGCCTCCTGGCCGTACCCTCCGTCTTCCACCGACAGCGACACTACGATCCGGCCTTCGTCGGTGAACTTGACCGCATTGGACAGCAGGTTGATGAGGACCTGACGGACCTTCCCCGGGTCCGTTTCCGCGATGACCGCTACGTCAGGCAGACGCGTCTTCATGGCCAGCCCTTTCGCTTCGGCCTCCTGCTCCATCAGCAGGGCGACCTCGTCCACCAGCTCGGTCAGGTTGCACTGGCGCCGGGCGATCTCCTCCTGGCCGGCCTCGATCCGGGACATCCCCAGGATCTGGTTGATGAGATCCCGCAGGTGCGAGGCGGAGGCCCGGATCCGTTGGAGGTGCTTCCGCTGGGCCTCGTTCACCGGCCCCGGGATCCCCTCCGAGAGCAGCTCCTGGTAGCCGATGATGGCCGAGAGAGGAGTGCGGAGCTCGTGGCTCATCATGGCCACGAACTGGCTCTTGGCACGGTTCGCCTCCTCCGCCGCCGCCCGGGCCGTCTGCTCCGTCTCGTACAGCCATGCCCGCTCCAGTGCCTGGGCACACTGATGCCCCAGGGCCAGGAGGAACTCACGGTCGCGCTCCGAGAACGTGCGGGGCTGCCGGTACCCGAATCCGAGGCTCCCGATCACGCCGACTCCCGAGACGAGGGGGACCGCGGCCATGGACCGGGTGCCCGAGATCTCCCGGGTCTCCTCGAGGTCCGGATACTCACCGATGCGCCCGTCGAGGTCCTCGACGAGGGCGAGCTCGTTGGTGCGGATGGCCTCCGCGAGGGGCAGCGTGGCATCCCGGGTAAGCGATTCGAAGCGCCCTTCCACTTCCGGCGGAAGGCCCACGGCCCGGGCGATCTCGAGTCGGTGGTCCGACCGGCTCAGGACGAGCACACCGCTGTCGGCGTCCAGCGCGCCCACGCCCTCCTCCACGATGACGGACGCCACTGCTTCCGGCGTGACGGCCTCGGACAGTCCCGCCGTGATCGCCTGGAGCCGCTCCGTCCGTTCGCTGGCTTCCTCGGCCCGCTGCCGGGCCTCCCGCTCCGCGCCGTGCAGCTGAGCGTTCTCGACCGCCAGCGCCGCACGGGCCGCCAGCTCGCGAGCGACGACCAGGTCCTCCTCGGAGTAACGGCGTCCCGACTCGGCGTGGACGAACGTGATGACGCCCAGGGAGTGGTCACGCACGCGGATCGGGACGGCGATGGCCGATTCCAGGCCGAGCTCCTTCGCGAGGGCGAAGTGCCGATCGTCGTGGGTGACCTCCTCGAGCACCTCGTCGGTGACCACCTCGATGAGCCATGGCTCCCCCGAGCGCAGGACCTCGGCCCCGCCCTCGGGTGCCTCGAGGTCGGGCGGGTAGGCGGCGTGGATCTCCCGGGCGAGGGCGACCCGGTCCGGATCGGCGTGTACCACGGCCACCCGTTCGAGGTGGCCTTCGGGATCGAGCATGTCGACGGCGCACCAGTCGGCGAAGGTCGGTATCGCGAGCTGGGCCACGGCGGCCAGCGTCTCGTGAGAGTCGAGGGTCGCGCCGAGGAGCGAGCTGGCCTCCGCGAGGAACCCCATCCGCCGGGCCGTGCGCTCCGCTTCCTTCCGGGCTGCCTGCTCGCTGGCGAGCCGGCGAGCCTTCTCCTCCGCCTCCTTGAGGTCGGTGATGTCGAGGGTGGTCCCGACCAGCCGGACCGGGCGGCCGTGGGAGTCGTGATCCACCTCGCCCCGGCTCTGGACCCAGCGTCGCCGGCCGTCGCCCCGGACGATCTGGTGCTCGTGGACGTAGGGCTCCCCCGACGCGAGGGACCGGGCCACCTTCTCCCGGACGGCTTCTCGGTCTTCGGGGTCGAGGAGCTGGAGGTAGTCATCGTAGTCGACCGCCTCCGTGCGCGGGCGACCGAAGATGCGGAAGAGCTGGTCGGACCACGAGACACGGTCGGCCTCGAGGTCGTACTCCCAGCTGCCAAGGTGGGCGATGTCCTGCGCCTCCTCCAGCTGACGCTCCCGCCGGCGCAGCTTCCGCTGGGCCTCCTGCTCCGACGTGCGATCGCTCGTCACCTTGCCGAAGCCGACCAGCTGGTCTTCGTCGAAGAGGGCCGTGATCACCACATTGGCCCAGAACCGGCTGCCGTCCTTCCGCAGTCTCCACCCCTGGCCCTCGAACCGGCCCTCCCGGGCGGCCAGCTCGAGCTGCACCTCCGGGTCGCCCGCCTCCCGGGCCTGCTCCGGATAGAAGACCCGGTAGTGCTGACCGATGATCTCGTCGGCCGTGTATCCCTTGATCCGCCGGGCCCCGGGGTTCCAGCTCACGATCCGGCCGTCCGGATCGAGGACGAAGATGGCGTAGTCCTCGACGCTCTGGACGAGGATGCGATACA
>CAYMLW010000306.1:0-5495 GCA_964391035.1 uncultured Gemmatimonadaceae bacterium | reverse complement strand
GGACCTGGGTCTCCGTCCAGCGGCTCATGACGCCGCTCCGCCCTCGAGCCACTCCCGGACGATCGCCCGCTCGTCGAACGGGACCGTCTCCGTGCCCACCGCCTGGTACATCTCGTGCCCCTTGCCGGCGAGCAGCACGACGTCGTCGGCCCCCGCCAACTCGAGGGCGATCCCGATCGCCTCCCGGCGGTCCTCGACCCGGTGCACGTTGGCGCCATCGCCCATCCCCTCGAGGATGTCGTCGATGATCGCGCCGGGGTCCTCGGTCCGCGGGTTGTCCGATGTGACCACCGCCTCGTCCGCCAGCCGCGCCGCCGCCTCGCCCATACGAGGCCGCTTCCCGGCGTCCCGGTCACCGCCCGCCCCGAACAGCACGATCAGACGACCCGGCGTCACGGCCCGGAGCGTTTCGAGCACGCGGGCCAGAGCGTCGGGCGTGTGGGCGTAGTCGATGAAGACCCGCGGCCGCTCCGCCACCAGCTCCAGGCGACCCGGCACCTGCGGCGCCCGACCTAGCTCGCGCACCACCTCGTCCAACTCCATCCCCAGCGACAGGCCGGCGGCCAGGGCGGCGATGGCGTTCTCCACGTTGTACGACCCGGGGAGGGGGATGTCGACGGTGGCCTCACCGTGAGGGGTGGCCACGGAGAATCGCGTCCGCTCCCGTGTGGGCTCGATGTCGCTGGCTACCACGTCGGCGTCCTCGGCACCCCGTCGGCCGGCCACCGCGTAACGCAGCGCCCGGGGCGCCCGCCGCTCGAGCCCGTCCCACGCCGTCTCGGCGGCGTTCAGGATCACCGCGCCATCGGGACGCAGCAGGTCGGCGAACTCCCGCTTCGTGGCCCGGTAGCGCTCGAAGGAGCCGTGATAGTCGAGGTGGTCGCGACTGAGGTTCGTGAAGATCGCCGCCGAGTACCGGAGCGCGTGGACCCGGGCCTGGTCGAGGGCGTGCGACGACACCTCCATGGCCACGGCCTCGACACCCCGGTCCACGAACGCCCGCATCGCCTTGGCCATGCCTACCGGGCCGGGCGTCGTCAGGTTGCCGGTCCCGGGCAGCGGGGAACCGCCCTCGGTCACCGCGCCGACCGTTCCCAGGGAGGCCGACGGCCAGCGCGCGGACAGGAGATGGCGCAGGATCCAGACGGTCGTGGTCTTCCCGTTCGTCCCCGTCACGCCGACCAGGATGAGTTGGTCCGCCGGACGGCCCATGATCTCATCGGCGGCCAGCGCCGCGGCCATCCGCCCGCTCGTCACCACTACCTGGGGGATGTCCACCGGGAGCGGCCGCTCGACGAGGGCCGCGCCGGCCCCCGCCTCCAGCGCCGCCCCGACGTAGTCGTGGGCGTCCACCGAATGGCCGGCCCAGGCGCAGAACAGGTCGCCAGCGGCCGTCGTGCGGCTGTCGGCACTCACGCCCTCGAGCATGAGATCGGCTTCCGGGGCCCGCTCGACCAGGCCTTCGGTCTCGAGCCGGTCCAGCACCTGGGAAAGCGACACCGGGACGGGGGGACGGGCGGCGATCACCGGGCACCCCCGAGCACGAGACGGACCACGGCCCGGGACGCCGCGGTGTCGCCGGAAGCCGGCTCCGTCGATCGGACGCTCCCCGAGCCATCGACCCGGACCCGGAAGCCCGCAGCATGCAGCGTGGCCGCAGCGTCACGGACGCTTCTGCCACGGACATCCGGAATCCGGTGAGCCGACGCGCTCGTGGCCCTGGGCTCCACCCGGCCCGGTCGGAAGACGAAGGGGCCGGGCCGCGGGGGCAGCCACGGCGTCGAGGCCAGGGTCGTCGGAGCCTGGTCGGGAACCGTCGTCGCCATCGCGCCCCGGTCGATGGGCGTGGCGCGGGCGGCGAGGGCCGCGGCCAGGGTCGAGCGGGTGACCGGGGCGGCCACCGAGCCGCCGTAGTCGGAGCCGCGGTCCAGCTTGACCAGGAAGACGAGCTGGGGCTCGCGCACCGGGAAGAACCCGGCGAACGAGGCCGTGTACAGGTCGCTCCGGTACACGCCGTTCTCGAAGGCCCGGGCGGTGCCGGTCTTCCCGGCCACGGTGAAGTGCCCCAGCCCCGCATGCCGCCCGGTGCCCTCCTGGACGACGTCGGCGAGTGCGGCAGCCACGGTCCGGGCGGTGTTCCGGGAGACCGCCTCCCGGATGACCCATGCCTCGGCTCGCTTCACGGTGGTGCCGTCCGGGGACCGGACCTCCCGGATCAGCCGCGGCGCCATGAGACGTCCACCATTGGCCAGCGCGCCGTATGCCATGGTCATCTGGAGCGCCGTGACCGAGATCTCATACCCCATGGCGAGGCTGGCGCCCGAGTACGTCGACCAGGCGTCCGGCCGGGACAGCCGGCCCCCGGACTCCGACGGGTACTCCACGCCGGTGGGCGTGCCGAACCCGAAGCTGCGGAGGATGTCGTACTGCTCGCCGGCTGGAAGCCGCGCGGCCAACTTGACCATGCCGATGTTCGACGAGTACCGGAGCACCTCGCCCGCCGTCAGCCAGCCGTAGCCGTGCACGTCCCGGATCTCCCGCCGGCCCGTCCGGTAGTAGCCGTCTTCGGCGAATACCGTGTCGCCCAGCGTCGCGTGCCCGTTCTCCAGCAG
Source organism: uncultured Gemmatimonadaceae bacterium (assembly GCA_964391035.1). Classification (GTDB taxonomy): domain Bacteria; phylum Gemmatimonadota; class Gemmatimonadetes; order Longimicrobiales; family RSA9; genus JAWVYT01. Next base: position 2,883 of record CAYMLW010000306.1, on the reverse strand, counting down.
CCCCGCCATGATGAACGGCTTGATCGTGGACCCGGGCTCGTACGGATCCGTCACGCCCCGCCAGTGGCTGCCCCCGCTGCGACGGATGCTGACCGCCGCCAGGATGTCGCCGATGCGGGGGTCCGCGAAGATCAGGTCGCCGCCCGCCGCGTCCTCTGCTTCGACCGTCTCCCGGAGCGCTTCGTACGCGATCTCCTGGAGCCCGAGATCGAGGGTCAGGTGGAGGTCCAGGCCGGGCCGCGGGCTCTCCACGGGGACCGGCGGACCGGGGATCGGCTCGCCCCGGGCGTCGCGGCGTCGGATCGCGTAGCCGTCCTCGCCCGCCAGGAGCGAATCCGCCTCGAGCTCGAGCCCGCCCTGAGCCGTGCCGTCCAGGGCCACACGCCCGAGGATCTCCAATCCCAGCGTGCGGTGGGGGTGGAACCGCTCGAAGACGCCCTCGATATACACGCCTCGGAGCGGCTCCAGGGCCCGCCGCGCCGTCACCTCGTACCGCCCCGGGAGAACCACCCACGGCCGCGACCGGTCCAGCGCCCGCTGAACGGCCCGGCGGTCCAGGCCCAGCGCACGACCCAACGCCGTCTCCACCGCCGCCCGGTCGTTCACCTCCTGGGGCGCCACCGCCACCCGCAGGACCTCCCGGGTCGTGGCCAGGGGGACACCGTTGCGGTCGTAGATCGTGCCGCGCTCCGCCGGCAGCCGCACTCGCTCCCGCTGCTGGCGCGCGGCCCGGTCCTGCCACTCCTCCGCCTCGAGCACCTGCAACTGGAACCCCCGTCCCAGCAGCGCGAGACCGCTGAGCAGCAGGGTCGCCAGCAGGACCCGGCGACGCCGGACGTGGAGCGCGCCGTGCTGACTCATCCCCCACCACCATCGTCGGGTGCCGAGAGCGCGAGGCCGCCCCGCAGGGGCCGGAGCGGCAGGATCACCAACTCGTCGCCGTTCGGCAGCCGCATGCCGAGCCGGTCCCGGGCCTCGGCGGTGACCCGGCGCCGGCTCTCCAGCGACTCGATGCGACGCTGCAGCGACGCCCCGCGCGCTTCCTCCAACACACGCTCCCGCTTCACGTCGTCCAGCTCCCGCAGCACCGCCAGCGCCCGACTCTGCCGCCAGACCACCAGCGTCAGCGACCCGAGGAGGAGCGCCAGGAGCAGCGCCCACCGACCCACGTTCTGATGCCTCATGCCGCTTTCCTCCACGCCCGGAGCCGCGCACTGCGGGCCCGTGAGTTGGCCTCCACCTCGGCCTCGCTCGGGCGAACCACGCCCTTGGTCAGCGTCTCGCCCAGCGGCTTCCCCCGACACACGCACACCGGGAGATCCGGGGGACAGACACACGACCGGCTCCACTCACGGAACGCGTTCTTCACACGACGGTCTTCCAGCGAGTGGTAGGCGATGACCACCAGGACGCCCGAGGGTGCGAGAGCTCCACGCAGCACCTCCAACGCCCGCTCCAGTGATTCGAGCTCTTCGTTCACCTCGATCCGAAGGGCCTGGAAGATGCGGGCCTTGTCCTGCGGGGTCAGCCGGTAGCCGTAGACCGCCTCGAGCACGGCGACCAGGTCGTCGCTCGTCTCGAAGGGCGCTTCGGCCCGGCGCGCGAGCACCCGGCGCACGATCGGCCGCGCCCGCTTCTCCTCACCGTAGTCCCGCAACACCCGCAGCAACTCCTCCTCCGGATACGTGTTCAACACCTCGGCCGCCGTCCTGCCCGAGCCCGGCCCCGCCAGTCGCATGTCCAGTGGACTCCCCGGCCGGAAACTGAACCCGCGGCCGGCCGCGTCGATCTGATGCGACGAAACGCCCAGGTCGAGCAGCGCCCCCGCTGGCTCCGACTCGAGGCGTTCCGCCACCTCCGCGAAGTCCCCCGCACGCGCCTCGAATCGCGCCCCGTACCCAGCCAGACGCTCCCGCGCCTCCGCCAGCGCCTCAGGATCGCGATCGGCCGCGATCACGCGGGCGTCCGAACTCGCTTCCAGTATCGCCGCACTGTGGCCTCCGCCGCCGAGCGTCCCGTCGAAGTACAGTCCACCTCGTCGGGGCTCCAGCCACCGGATGACCTCCTCGACCAGCACCGGGGTGTGGTACCCCATCCCCTCACCCCCGCGCGCCAGGTGCACCCCTCACCGGAATATCTGGGATGCGTACCGCTCGTGTGCCTCCTCCTCTCCGGCCACCGCCCCCTCGAAATCGGACGGGTTCCACAGGTCCACTTTGTCGATCAAACCCACCATCAAGACCTGATCCGCGAGCCCGGCCGCCTCCTGCAGCCGCGACGGGATCAGGATCCGACCCTGCGAGTCCGGTGTTACCTCCACCGCACTCGACAACACACCCATCACCCAGCCCCGGGCGTCCGGGTCGTTCCGCAGCAGATTCCGCAGCCGATCCTCCACGTCCCGCCAGCCCCGGTCCGGGTACAACGACAGCGACGGCTCGTGCACCTGCAGAAGCACGAACCGCTGATCCTCCACACCCCGACGGAACGGCGCGGGCAGACTCACCCGCCCCTTCCCGTCGAGCGTGTACGTGTAGGACCCCAGAAAGGTCGTCACCCCGCCCTCGTCGTGGAGGTGTTTGCCACTTTTCCCCACTTTTCCCCACTTACAACCACGAACGTAGGCCGCGGCCCCACTTCGTGTCAAGAGTCCTGACCCATGCCCCACGCCCGGGCCGCGGGCCTCTTCATTCCTCGTCATGGCCGGTTCTGGGCCGTCCCTCGGGGCACGGTCCGGACCGGGGGGCGTCCCACCGACCCGCCCGCGGCGGAGCCCACGGCGGCGCGGGTGGGCGGTTGGCGGGCAGCGGGTGGCTGGCGGGCAGCGGGTGGCTGGCGGGCAGCGGGCGGTTGGGGGCTTTGGTTGGGCGGGGGGCGTTGGTC
>CAYMLW010000305.1:0-5521 GCA_964391035.1 uncultured Gemmatimonadaceae bacterium | reverse complement strand
GAAGAGGTTCGGGTCGTAGCTGGGATTGCTGTACAGCGCGAGAACGCCCCCGGTTCTGGGATCGATCGCGACAAACGCCCCCTGCGCCTTCTCCATCCCCAGGGATCGGGCGGTTTCCTGGAGCAGGAAGGCTCCGTACCGCTGCAGATCGAGGTCCAGATTCAGGTGGATGTCCTGCCCTGGAATCGTCGGGATCCCCGCCGACTCGGGAAGCCAACGCTTGATGCCGCCCCGGGCGTCGACCTCCATGTAGCGTACGCCCGGCTCACCGCCGAGCACCCGTTCGTACTCCTGCTCCAGCCCCGCCTTCCCGATCCAGCGCCCGGCCCGATAGTCGGCATACCGGTCGAGCCCGAGCTCCTGCTGGCTGACCTCGGCCACGTAGCCGATCAGGTGGGCCACCGCGGAGCCGGCCGGGTAGTGGCGCTTCGGGTACTCGTGGATCAGGACGTGGGGGAACTCGAGGCGACGCTCCTCGAGCCGCGCGATCTGCTCGCCAGCCGCGTCATCGAGGACCACCATGGGCCTGTTCGGCGACACCCGGTAGCGGCGAAGAGCCCGGGCCGTGTCGGCGTCCGTCAGCCCGAGCACCGGTCGCAGTCGCTCGACCTGAGATCGCAGCGAGTCGACCGGAGCCGGCATGAGCTGGACCTGATAGGCGACCCGGTTCTCGGCCACCACCCGGCCGCGGCGGTCGTAGATCGTGCCCCGGGGCGCCCGGACCGTGACCGGTCGAAGCATGTTCTCCCGGGCCTGGGTCGTGAACTCCTCCGCCCGCACGACCTGGATGCGGACCAGCGAGTAGGTCAGGCCGAGGACCGCCACGCCGATGGCCACGCGCGCCCAAACCGCACGCTTCTCCCGCGCCCACCGCGGCGTCTCCGTTCGCCCGTACCTGGCCCGCATCGTCCCCCCGCTCCTCTCTCAGCGAATGGCTGAACCCGTCCTGCAAGGCCAGCGCCATGGCGAAGCCAGCGAAAGACGCGAAGGAATAGCGTTCTCACGCGAAGGCGCGAAGCCGCGAAGACCGGATCGCGCCGGGATCGCGCCGGGAGCCCGTCGTTCTTCGCGCCTTCGCGGCTTCGCGTGACCACGGTTGGAGCCTGCCGTGCCCGCGGGCCCCGCCGGAGCGCCCCGTCGCGGCCTCCTACCGGTCCCCGTAGATGTACGCGGAGTCCCGGACCTCAACGGTATCGCCCGTGGCCACGGCGAAGCGGCTCGGCCAGATCGCTGCGGCCCCGAACTCGCCGGCCCGATTCACGACGTAGTAGTTCACGTTGAAGTCGGGGCGGCCGTCGTCGCGCTGGAGCCGGGGCTGGGCCTCGGTCCACCGGACGATCCGGCGCAGCGCCTCCAACGCCGCGTCCGTCGGGCTCAGGCCCTGCCGCATGGCCTCGACCACGGTGTGGCTGCCGACCGTCTTGATCACTGCTTCGCCGCGGCCGGTCGAGCCGGCGGCGCCCACGTCGTTGTCCACGTACAGGCCGGCCCCGATGATCGGCGAGTCGCCGACCCGACCGGGGATCTTCCAGGCCAGGCCGCTCGTCGTGGTGACGCCGGACAGGTTGCCATCCCGGTCCACGGCGTCACAGTTGATGGTGCCCCACGGGCGGAAGCCGTCGTGCGACTCGAGCATCCCCTCCTCCAGCGCCATGTCGTCTCCCTCCCCGATCTCCACCATGGCGCTGCCCTCGTGGCCCTCGTCGCGCCCGCTCTCCCGGGTGGTGAGCTCCCGCAGGAAGTCCGACTCGCCGAGGCCGGTCTGATCCGGGGTGAGCCAGTCGTCGCGCTCGCTGAGCTGCGACTTCCAACGCAGCCATCGCTCCCGGGCCCGGGGCGTCAGGAGCGTGTCGTGGATCTCGAACCCCATCTGCCGGGCGAACCGCCGGGCGCCCTCGCCCACCAGGAGGACGTGGTCGGTGTAGCGCATGACCGCGACGGCTACGCGGGATGGCGTCTTGACCCCCTCGAGCGCGGCCACGGCGCCGGCGCCCCGGGACGGACCGTGCATCACCGACGAATCGAGCTGGACCACGCCCTGCTCGTTCGGGAGCCCGCCGTACCCGACACTCATGTCGTTCGGGTCGAGCTCCACGATGTTCACACCCTCGATGACCGCCTCGAGAGTGTCACCGCCGCCCTGGATGGTCTGGAGGGCATGGCGGACGGCGTGGAGCCCGTTGGCGCTGGCGATGACCACCGGCTCTACGCTGCCGGTCCGGACGTACGGCGCTCCGGAAAGCGGCCGGGCCAGGGGAACGGAGCCGAGAGCGGCGACGCCGACGCCGGCGCCGGCGGTCCGGAGGAATTCGCGTCGAGATTCCATGTCTGACAGAGGTTGGAGTGGCGTCCGACGCGTGCGGAGTCGCCGCGCCGGGAGGGCTACAATAGGAAGGCAGTCGGAGCGAGGCCAGTCGGCGTGCTTCAGCCGGTCGCCACGTCCGGGCGGACGAGTGCGGCCGGGGCGTGGCGGGCGATATCCGGGTCGAACTGGGTTCCGGATTCCGCCGCGATCTCGGCGAGGGCCTCCTCGGCGGACTTGGCGGCGCGATAGGGGCGGGAGCTGGTCATGGCGTCGAACGTGTCGGCCACGGCCGCGATGCGCGCGCCCAGGGGGATGTCCTCGCCGGCGAGGCCGGCCGGGTATCCACGGCCGTCCCAGCGCTCGTGGTGGTGGTGGACCACGGCGAGGGCATCTTCGTCGTCGAGCAGGGGGCCCAGGATCCCCACGCCGATCGTGGGATGCTCCTGCATCTGGGCCACTTCCTCGGGGGTCAGCGGCCCCGCCTTCCGGAGGACCTCCTCGGAGACGCCGATCTTGCCGACATCGTGGAGCTGGGCCCCGATCCGGAGCTCTTCGGGGTCCATCCCCCCGACGTGGTCGAGCAGCGCCAGCGCGTACTGGGCGACCCGGTCGGAGTGGCCCCGCGTGTGCGGATCCTTGGCCTCGAGCGCGGTGACCAGCGAATGGATGCTGGAGAGGTACAGGCCCTCGAGGCGGTCCGCCTGCTGCCGGACCCGGTCTTCCAGGGTGCGACGGTACTCCCGGTTCTCGACCAGCAGCCGCCGGTGCTCGACGGCGCGGCGCGCGGCGTGCAGGAGCGCGGCCTGCTCGAAGGGCTTGACCAGGTAGTCGTCGGCGTTGATGCGCAGCGCCTCGATGGCGGTCTCCAGCGTGGTGCTGCCCGTCATGATGACGACCTGGATGGACGGGTCCCCGTCCTTGAGCTCGCGGGCCAGCTCGAGACCCGACTGGCCCGGCATATGGACATCCGAGAGGACGAGGTCGTAGGTGCCGTCGCCCACGAAGCGCTTGGCCTCGGCGGCCGACTGGGCGGTCTGGCACTCGAAGCCGTCGCGCTCCAGCCACTTGGCCACGGTCCGGGCGACCGCCTGCTGGTCATCCACGACCAGGACGTGACCACGGGTCGCGTCGACCTCCACCACGGCCTCCACCATGTCTCGGCTCATGTTCTTCACATCGCCCCGCCTGCCATCGGCTATCCCGGTCACCCTGATCTTCGGCCGGTACCGGCCAGGAATTTAGCGAATACCCGGCGCAGCGGGGGATCCACCCAAAAAAGAGCGCCGGACCCCGGTCGGGGGCCGGCGCTCATCGCCGGAGCCGTGACGCCGCTCAGACGGCGGTCTCGGTGCCCTTTTCCTTCCATTCCGAGCTGGCCGTGTGGGCCTTCCCGTGCCGGATCACCGGCTGGCAGTACCGGAGTCCGAGAGCCTCGAGCTGCTGCATCTCGGCCGAAGACAGCTCCGGATACCGCTCCTCGAGGAACTTCATCGTGTCGTCCATCCACTCCTGCTGCTGGTCATCCGTCGCGTCCAGCACACCACACCGGTTGATGTGGCTGAAAAGCTCGTCTCGAGCCCGGTCCAGCGCCGTACGTTCGTGCTTGCCCAAATGTGCCTCCCTATCTTCTACGTGCGCCCTTGTCCGTTTCGGTGGCCCGATCCGCCGTACACTACAGGAGCGGTGTCGTGCCAGAACCCAAATCTAGAAGACCGCGCTGATGATGCAAACTCCGCCCCCGCTCACCGACCCCGTCCAGCTCGAGGTCTTCCGTCACCTCCTGACGGCGCTCGCCGAGGAGATGGGGGCCACCCTGCGCCGGTCCGCGTACTCGCCCAACATCAAGGAACGGCGGGACTACTCGTGCGCCCTCTTCGACGCCGCCGGGGACCCGGTGGCCATGGGCGACCACATGCCGGTCCACCTCGGCGCCATGCCCATGAGTGTGCGCGCCGCACTCGACGAGGCCGGCGACCTGGCGACCGGCGATGTCGTGGTCCTCAACGACCCCTTCCGCGGCGGCACCCACCTCCCGGACCTGACGCTGGTGGCCGCCGTGCCGGCGGGCGGGCGGGCAGGGGCTGGATCGGCATCGGCCAGAGCGTCGACGCCCCCGCTGGCCTACGTGGCCGCCCGGGCCCATCACGCCGATGTCGGCGGGATGGCGGCCGGGTCCATGCCGCTGGCCCGGGAGATCTATCAGGAAGGGCTGCGGATCCCGCCCGTCCGGCTGATGGAACGGGGTCGGCGCGTGGACGACGTCTGGAACCTGCTCCTGGCGAATGTCCGGACGCCGGTGGAGCGGGAGGGCGACCTGGACGCGCAGCTCGCCGCGTTGGTGGCCGGGCGACGTCGCCTGGAGGAGCTGGTCGAGCGGCGAAGCGAGACAGAGGTGCGCGCCGCCATGGCGGGACTGCTGGCCTACGCCGACCGGCTGCTCCGTGCGGGGATCGAGCGGATCCCGGACGGCGCCTACGAGGCGGAGGACGTGATGGAGGACGACGGCGTAACCGACGGCCCGCTCCCCATCCGGGTACGCCTGACCGTTCGGGGCGATGAGGTCACGGCGGACTTCACGGGAACAGCCCCGCAGGCACGGGGCGGAATCAACGCGGTGGAGGCGATCACCGCGTCGGCGGTGCGCTACGTCCTGCGGGTCGTGGTCGAGCGCCTCCTCGGCCAGCCGCTGCCGGCCGGCGGGGGCGCGATGGGCGCGCTGCGCCTGGTCGCCCCCCCGCGGACGCTGGTCTCCGCCCGGCCACCGGCCAGCGTGGCGGGGGGCAACGTGGAGACGTCGCAGCGGATCACCGACGTGCTGCTGATGGCGCTGTCGCGGGCGGTCCCGGAGATCGGCGTGGCCCAGTCGCAGGGGACCATGAACAACCTGACGGTGGGCGGGGTCGACCCGCGCACGGGCCGGCCCTTCGCGTACTACGAGACCATGGCCGGCGGCATGGGCGGGGCGGCGGATGGGCCGGGGCTGTCGGGGGTCCACGTCCACATGACCAACTCGCTCAACACCCCCGTCGAGGCCCTCGAGCACGCGTACCCGCTGCGGGTGCGGGAGTACTCGATCCGGGCCGGTACCGGCGGCGGGGGCCGGTACCCGGGCGGCGACGGCCTCCGCCGTGACCTGGAGCTCCTGGCCGATGGCGACGTCAGCCTGCTCACCGAGCGGCGACGGCGCGCACCGCAGGGCTTCGCGGGCGGCGACCC
>CAYMLW010000304.1:3437-5529 GCA_964391035.1 uncultured Gemmatimonadaceae bacterium | reverse complement strand
CTGGTGCCCCCGAACAGCACGGCCACCTTCATCGGGACAGCACCTCGCCACTCTCCGCGTGGACCGACCACCGTCGGCCCACTTCCGAGCGCACCAGCCACCGGGGCGGCCGGGTCGGGACCAGCAGGAGCGAAAAGGGCGACCGGGGTGGCGCGCTGTCGTCACCTGAAATGGCCGCGAGCACCTCACCGGAATCGAGCCAGGTGGGCCCGAGGTACCGGTCCTCGAGGGTGTACCCGGGCGGCGACGTGGGACGGCGCTCTTCCTGGATCAGCTCGAAGGGGCTGACCCGGACCACGAGCTCGAGGGCACTGGCCGGGGTCGTGAAGTGGAATGCCCAGCCGCCCCGATCCGGGAGCGCGTAGCCCCGGTCGTCGATGCCTTCGCCCTCGACCCACCGCAGCCGGGCGTCGGGGGACCAGTCCCCGGCGATGGCCCGGGCCTCCCCGAGGGCCCCGTGTGCGGTCACGCCGAGGGGTCGCGGCGTGCCCGCGGCCCCGGAGCCGCACGCCGACAGCAGCGCGGCGATCAGCAGCGTCCCTCCGAGTCGACTCATGGTCGGAATCCCTCCACCTTCGCGGTTCGATCTGACGTCCGGCCGTTGGCGCAAGAGCCGAGCCGTGACGGTCGCCGGGCGGGCCAGTGCGTTGGACCCGGATCGGACCGACCTGCCGGGCCGACAGCTGGGCCTCGCCGCAGGCCTCAACCGGTGAGCTGGCGGACCATGTCGTAGCGGGTGACGATGCCCCGCGCGACGCCGTCCGCCCGGACCACCACCGCCGGATTGGCCCGGGTCAGGAGCCGGGCCACGTCCTCGATCCCGGCGCTGCCCTCCACCTCCGGGAACGGGTCGCGCATCAGCTCGCCCACCGGCGCGTCGAGCGTCACCGGGTCCTCGATGACCCGGGCCATGACCACCTCCTCGACGATGGCGCCGACCATCTCGTCGCCGTCGAAAACCGGGAGCTGGCTGACGCCGTGGGCGGTGATGAGGGCCAGGGCCTCCCGGATCGTCTGGTCCCGGGTGACGACCACGAGGTCCGGGACCTCCGGGTCCTTCGTCCCCAGGAGCCCCGCGGCGTCGAGTCGCCCGGGCTCGAGCAGCCGGTTCTCCCGCAGCCACTCGTCGTTGAAGAGCTTCGACAGGTAGCGCTCGCCCGTGTCGCACAGGATGCAGACCACCAGTGCGTCCGGGTCGTCCAGCTCCCGGGCCACCTCGACGGCCAGGTGCGTGATCAGGCCGGCCGAGCCGCCCACGAACAGCCCCTCCTCCCGGGTCAGCCGGCGCGCCATCTGGAAGGCCTCCCGGTCGCCCACGTTCTCGTACCGATCGATCACGTCGAACCATAGCGTCTCCGGAATCTTCTCGTTGCCGATCCCCTCGACCTGGTACGGCGACCCCTCGGCCGCCTCGCCCGTCGCCCAATAGCCGGCCAGCGACGAGCCGACCGGGTCACCGGCCACCACCTGGATCTCCTGGTTCTGCTCCTTCAGGTATTTCCCCGCCCCGGAGATGGTACCGCCCGTCCCGGCCGACGCCACGAAGTGCGTGACCCGCCCCTCGGTCTGTTCCCAGATCTCCGGACCGGTCGTGGCGTAATGGGCCTGCGGGTTGGCCTGGTTGTAGAACTGGTTGGCGAGGATCGCGTTGGGCGTCTCCCGGGCGATCCGCTTCGCCGTCATGACGTAGTCGTCCGGGTGGTCCGGCGGGACCGCCGTGGGCGTTACGATGACCTCCGCCCCGAACGCCTTCAGCAGCCGCACCTTCTCCTGGCTCATCTTGTCCGGGATGGTGAAGATGCAGCGGTAGCCCTTGATGGCCGCCGCCAGCGCGAGGGCGATGCCGGTGTTGCCGCTGGTCCCCTCGACCACCGTGCCGCCGGGCTTCAGCCGGCCGTCCCGCTCGGCGTCCTCGATGATCGCCGCCCCGATCCGGTCCTTCACCGATCCGCCGGGGTTCATGAACTCGGCCTTACCGTACACCGGCGTACGGATCCCCTCCGTGACCCGGTTCAGCCGCACGAGCGGCGTCCAGCCCACGGTCCCCAGGACATCTCCGTACGGACGGACATGCCGCTTCGCTGTCTCGCTC
>CAYMLW010000304.1:0-3427 GCA_964391035.1 uncultured Gemmatimonadaceae bacterium | reverse complement strand
ACGGGCCGGGACGCCGGAACCGGACCGGCACCCGCACCCATGCGTCGACCCGCCGGTCGCCCCTCCGGCCCGGCGTGAACCTCAAATCGTATGCGCCCGCGAGGGCCGCCGAATCCATGGCCGGCTCACCGCTCGTCTCCGCCACGAACACGCTGTCCACCCCGCCCTCCGCCGTCACGTGGACCATCACGCCCACCTCCCCTTCCACGCCCCTGTCCCACAGCGACGCCGGGTACTCGAACGGCAGGCTGTCCCCCACGACCGCCCTCGGCGGCCGCAGCGACGGTTCCTCACCACACCCGGCCGGCCCGAATGCCAACGCAACCGCGATCGAGATCCAGAGCCGCCCCGCCCTCACACCACCCCGCTCGATATCGAGATCGACCCCACCCCAGCCCGTGGGCTCTCCGATTCTCGATCCCCGATCCCCGATCCCCGATCCCCGATCCTCGATCCTCACTCCGCCTCTTCCTTCAGCTCGGCCAGCAGATTCAGCGCTTGCAGCGGGGTCAGTCCCTCGATGTCCAGCTCCCGCAGCTTGTCGAGGACCGGGCTGTCGGGAGCGGCGAAGAAGGATAGCTGATCGGGCGGCGGCGTGCTCGGAGGCCGTCCGGCGGCCCTGCGGCCGAGTCCCTCGCCATGGTGGGTGTGGGTGCCCTCGAGCTCCAGCAGGATCTCACGGGCCCGCTCGACCACCGCGACCGGCAGTCCGGCCAGGCGGCCGACCTGGATCCCGTAGGAGCGGTCGGCGCCGCCGGGCTCGAGCCGACGCAGGAAGACGATCTCCTCGCCGGCCTCCTTTACGGCAACGTTCGCATTGATCAGCGCCGGGAGCTGGTCGCCGAGCTGGGTCAGCTCGTGGTAGTGGGTGGCGAAGATGGTCTTGGCGCCGGTCACCTCGTGCAGGTGCTCGGTCACGGCCCAGGCGATGCTGACGCCGTCGTAGGTAGCCGTCCCCCGGCCGATCTCGTCGAGGAGGACGAGGGAGCGGTCGGTGGCGTTGTGCAGGATCGACGCGGTCTCGCTCATCTCGACCATGAAGGTGGACTGGCCCCGGACGAGGTCGTCGGAGGCGCCGACGCGGGTGAAGATCCGGTCGCACAGGGGCAGCCGGGCCGACGCGGCCGGGACGAACGAGCCCACCTGGGCCAGGAGCTGGATCAGCCCCACCTGGCGCAGGAGCGTGCTCTTCCCGGCCATGTTCGGGCCGGTGAGGATCATGACGCGGGCGTCGTCGTCGAGGACGAGGTCGTTGGGGATGAACTCCTCCCGGGGCATCATGGTTTCCACCACCGGGTGACGCCCGCCTCGGATCTCCAGCTCGTAGCCGGTATGGAGTTCGGGCCGGACGTAGTCGCGGCGCTCGGCGAGCCGGGCGAGGCCGGCCAGGACGTCGAGGGCGGCCACGCGGCCGGCGGTCTCCAGGATCCGGGGGCCGGCTTCGGCCACCTCCCGGCGCAGCTCGCCGAAGAGCCGGGCCTCGACCTCGGCGATCCGCTCCTCGGCACCGAGCACCCTGCCCTCCCACTCGTCCAGCTCCTCGGTGACGTAGCGCTCCGCGTTGGCCAGCGTCTGCTTCCGTCGGTACTCCTCCGGCACCTTGTCGAGGTTGGCCTTCGTCACCTCCAGGTAGTACCCGAAGACCTTGTTGAAGCCCACCTTCAACGACGAGATCCCGGTCCGCTTCCGCTCCCGCTGCTGGAGCGACGCGATGAACTCCCGGGCGCCGTCCCGGGTGGCCCGCAGGTCGTCCAGCTCCGGGTCGAACCCTTCCCGTATCACCCCGCCGTCGGCCAGCGTGGCGGGCGGCTCATCGGACAGGCCGACCTCGATCCGTTCCCGCACGTCGTCCAGCGGGTCGAGCCCGTCGGCCAGCGCCCGGAGCCGGGGCGACTCGGCTTCCGCCAGCGCGTCGAGGAGCGGACCCAGCCGGCCCAGCGACCGGCCCAGCGCGGCGAGCTCCCGGGGCGCGACCCGGCCCGTCGCCACTTTCCCGGCCAGCCGCTCCAGGTCCAGCACCTGCTTCAGCTCGCCGCGCAGCGCCCGCCGGACGGCCGCCTCCGTCACCAGCTCGGCCACCGCCTCCTGCCGACGCCACACCTCATCCGGCTCCACCAGCGGCCGGAGCAGCCACCGCCGGAGCAGGCGCCCGCCCATGGCCGTGACCGTCTCGTCCACCACCTCGACCAGCGTGCCCGCCGCCCCCTTCGGTACATCGGACCGGAGCGGCTCGAGCAGCTCGAGGTTGCGCCGGGTCATCGCGTCCAGCGCCATGGCCTCGCCCGGCCGCTCGATCTGGGGCCGCCGCAGCGAGTCCGCCGACGCAGGCTGCACCTCCCGGATGTAGGCCAGCAGCGCGCCCAGGGCGCCCAGGAGCGGCTCGTCGCCGGGCTGAACGCCGAGGCCGTCCAGGGAGTGGAGCGTGAAGTGGCGGCGAAGCTCGTCGGCGGCCAGCTCCGGATCGAAAAGCCAGTCGGGGCGATGCGTCACCACCACGCCCTCCGCGGGCGAGTCTTCCCGGCCCTTCGGCAGGAGCAGTTCGGAAGGCTCGAGGCGGGCCAGCTCGACCTCGAGCCGGTCGGGCGCGACCCGGGTGCCCAGGAACTCGCCGGTGCTGATGTCCGCCGCGGCCACGGCCACGTCCCCTTCGGCCTCGAGCACCGCGACCAGCCAGTTGTTGCGCCGCGCCTGGAGCAGCGTGTCCGACGTGATGGCCCCGGGCGTGACCGTCTCCACCACCTCCCGGCGCACGATGTCCTTCGCCTCCGCCGGGTCCTCGACCTGCTCGCAGATGGCCACCCGTCGGCCCAGCTTGACCAGTCGCTGGAGGTACTCGTCCCTCGCCTTTACCGGGATCCCCGCCAGCGGCACGTCCGCCGCCTGGCCGTTGTTCCGGGCGGTCAACGTCAGGCCGAGGAGCCGGGCGCCCTCCTCCGCGTCCTCGTAGAACATCTCGTAGAAATCGCCGACCCGGAAGAAGATGAGGGCGTCGGAATGACGCGATTTGGCCTCGCGCCACTGGCGCATCAGCGGGGTGTCTTCCTGCTTGGCCATGCGGTTCGAAGAACGGTCAGGCGGCTCGGGAATCGGCGTGACCGAACGATAGCGGCGCCCGAGGGCGGCCGGCAACCGGCTTGACCCCTGCCCGCCGGACCCGTACCATCCGGCCGACGTCCGTTGGCTCCGATGCGGGAGCGGAGGGTCAAAGCTCCCCGGTGCCCCGGGCGTTTCGCGTTCCTGGTCCTCAACCCCGACCGTCATGGCGCCCACGCCAGAGTCGACCTTCGGTACGCCCCTCGCCGCCGAGGAGGGGGACCGCGCCGGCGCCCGGGCGCGACTCAAGGGCGCGCTGCTCGATGCCCTGGGGGAAGCCGTCATCGCTACGGACCCCGAGGGCCGGGTCGTCTACTGGAACGACGCCGCTCGC
>CAYMLW010000303.1:0-5533 GCA_964391035.1 uncultured Gemmatimonadaceae bacterium | reverse complement strand
GGCCTCCTCCAGACTCTCGAGAGCCTGGTAGATGCGGGGCTTCGCGCGGCCTGTGGCAGCGGCTGCGACAGGAGCGGTCAGGATCGGGTGTGCAGGAAGCACGTCAATGATGGCCCATGCGGCTGCATCCGACCGCGGCGGGCTGGGGAGACTCCGCAAGGCGTCCTTCCACCGCTCGGAGAGCTCTTGTACTGCGTGCAGGTATTCGGAAGCGAGATTGGCGGCCGTCGCCGTCGCGGCAGCGAAATGCTCGATCCAGCGCCCGATGCCGTCTTTCCGATACGCGGTCAAGGCCGCGATGTAGCGATCTCTGTTGTTCGCGAGTATGACACTGATCGGTGGGACGTACTGGGGCGCGATGCCGCGGCGATTCAGCACAACGTGGATGAGAGCGCGGCCCGTTCGTCCGTTCCCATCGTGGAAAGGATGGATCGTCTCGAACTGGGCGTGGATGAGGGCTGCCTGCACGAGCGGAGGAAGCCGGTCGTCCTCCAGGGCCTCGAAGAGATCGTCCAGGAGGGCAGGCAGATACTCCGGCGGGGGGGGCACGAAGTCGGCGCCACAAGGATTGTAGTCGTTTCCGCCGATCCAGTTCTGCTCCTCCCGAATGAAGCCAGCCACCTGCCGGCGGGTGGCTCGCTCCATGAGGCGCGCATGGATGGCCGCCAACTCTTCGAGGCCGAAACGGTCCACTCCCGCCGCCTCATCGATGGCCAGCTGCATGGCGTCGATATTGCCCAGGATCTCTTCCGTCGTGGTCCCGGCCTTGCCGCCCGATTCCAGCTTGGCCTCGGCACGAGCCAACTGGCGTGCGCCCACCCGCATCCCTTCGACCTTCGACGAAGCGATCGATTCGGTGCGAAGGAGCAATCGCGCCAGGGGAGCGAGGGCTGGGCGAGCCCTGGCGTTGAGCTCCTGTACGGCGGCCTCGGCTTCCGAAAGGAGCCCGGCGAGCTGTGCGTCCAGGGTCAGGTTCAACTCCGACAGGAACTCAGGGACGTACGCGTCGTACTTGCACGCGCGGCGGTACTTCCGAGGAGCGTGACTCCGCGAATCGTACTCCCATGTCAGGGAGATTGTCCGTCCACCCATGCCCCCTCCTGACGAAGTGTAAGCAACGCTCGGCCTTTAGTTACGCTTAGACCGTATCCGTAACTATGGACCCCGGGAAGTTACGCTTCCCGCGCGGGGGCAGGGAAGACGTACTGACTCACGCGGGATCCCGGCCTGATCAGCCGACCGGTCGTGCCCCGCCTTGCCAAGCGCCCCGAGTTGTGACACAGTTTGGCATCCGATGCGGTCTGGGCTGGCGGATACCAGAATCATAAGGTGCTGGACCGCATAGTGTTATGGGCTTTTCGGGGCGTGGCGCAGTCCGGTAGCGCACCTGCTTTGGGAGCAGGGGGTCGCCGGTTCGAATCCGGCCGCCCCGACTGATAGGGAGCCGGGCTCCCCGGGCGATCCCACCGCCCCTGGACCCGGCCTCGGCGCCTCGCCACCCCGTGTGGGGCGCCTCGTCATCGGCGAAGCCCGGACCTTCCGGTTGCGGCAGCGGCGGGCTCAGCTTCTCATCGTGGTCTTCCCGGACGGGCACCGGATCGCCAGACCGCTGCCCCGCCACCGGGTGAACGACATCGATGTCGTGATCGAGAGCGGCGGCTCCAGCTGCGTCGCTCCCGGCTCCACATCCGGGACCTGCCGCCCGACCTGGAGGGGCTGGGCGTCGCCGTGCCCTCCGACTTCCATACGGGCCACCTCACGCCCAGGTCCGTCCTCGAGCGGGTCGTTGACCGGACCCTCGACGCCCGACCCGACCTCGTCGCCATCGTCGGTGACCTCGTGGACCGCCGGCCCCGGGACCTCGACCGTGCCCTCGACATCATCGCCGGGCTGCACGCGCCGCTCGGCGTCTGGGTCGTGCCCGGCAACCACGACCGGGCGCACGTGAGCAGGGAAGGGTGGCGCCGGGCGCTGGACCGCCACGGCGGGATCCGCGACCTCACCAACCGCAGCGTTATCCTGCGGCGCGGCCAGGCCACTCTGTGCCTCGCCGGCGTCGACGACCTCGACAGCGGCGCCCCGACACTCGATCTCCCGCCGCCCGGTACCCGGGACCTCGCCATCCTCCTGGCCCACAACCCCGACCACGCCGAACAGACCCGACGCCGCACCGATGACGTCGACCTCGTCCTTGCCGGCCATACCCACGGTGGCCAGGTCCGCCTTCCCGGCGTCGGGGCCCTGTACCGGAAGTCCGCCATCTACGACCACGGCATCCGCCGCAGACCCTGGACGCAGGTCTACATCAGCCGCGGCATCGGGACCACCTTCCTTCCATTCCGCCTCAACGCCCCACCCGAGGCGTCCATCCTCGAGCTCACCGGCGAACCCAGGGACCGTTGGTAGGCCGCGCCCCGGCGCACGAGACCACCCTCACGGCTCCTTCACCTGGCACGACGGGCACAGGTACGTGGACCGGCCTCCGACCTCGGTCTTCTCGACCGTCCCGTCGCACCGGGGGCATTCCGCCCCCTCCTCGCGTTGGCCGATGAGGTACGTCCGCGGCATCTCCTCCACCTCCGCCCCCGCCTCGATGGCACGCTCCAACACCTCCCGCAACGCACGCCAGACCTCGCCCACCGCAGCCTCCGAAAGCCGGCCCACCCTCGATTCCGGATGCACGCCCGCCAGCAGGCGCTCGTCCCGGATCCCGACGGACTCGATCTCACGATGCAGCGACGTCGCATCCACGTACCGCCTGAACACCTCCACGTCCGGCAGCTCCGGCATTCTTCCCCCTCGCGTTGCATGCGACACTCTACGCAAGCAAACCCCTCGCCACTTCCCTCGGCTCCACCCGTCGCCCATTCTTCACACACCACCAGCACCGGAGACTTTCATGCGCACTACCGTCGCGTTCCTCGTCCTCGGCGCCGTCGTCGCCGGCATGTGGATCACCTTCGACCTCCTCGCCAGGGCCTCCCGGAGCCGCCCCGTCGACCCCTGACCGCTGCGACCCGGACCCCCCTCCGGGCCCCGACGGCGGGCTCCCCACCGCCGCGCCCCCGTGCCCTGACCGACCTGCGCCCTCCTCGGGCCGGGTCGGGAACGTCCCCTTGCTCCCCCGTGTACCTGACTGTATAGTCTGACCGATTGGTCTAACCTCATAGTCTAACACGGAACCGGTTCATGGCGCGCGCCCGATTCGACAACCTCGACCCCGAACGGAAGGACGCGATGCTGGCCGCGGCGGCGGACGAGTTCGCGGTCCGGGGCTACGGCGCCGCGTCGCTGAACCGGATCATCGAGGCGGCGGAGATCAGCAAGGGGTCGCTCTACTACTACTTCGACGACAAGGCGGATCTGTTCGCGTCGGTGGTGGAGGAGTCGATCGACCGGCTGATGGAGGTCGTGGGGCCGCTGGACCTGGAGCGTCTGGACCGGACGACGTTCTGGGACTCGGTCCGGGAGTTCGGCCTGCGCTCGATCCAGGTGATGGGCCACGATGCGTGGTATGTGCGTCTGGCGATGGCGTTTCCGCGGCTGCGTCAGGAGCCGGCCGCGCTGGAGGCCGTGAAGCCGGCGCTGGAGTGGGGGCGTCGTCTGACGGAGAGTCTGTTGAAGCGGGGTCGTCAGCTGGGCGTAGTGAGGCGGGACCTGCCGCTGGGGCTGCTGGTGGAATCCACGATGGCGCTGGACGAGGCGGGCGACCGGTGGATGATGGAGCACCTGGACGAGTACGAGGGCAAGGCGCTCGTCAAGCTCATCGAGGGCCGGATCGACCTGATGCGCGACATGCTGGACGCGGAAAACGAGGGGTGGGAGTCATGATATTCGATCTCGATTTCGACTCGGGCCGGGGGAGGCGGGCCCCGGGGCGACTGGCCCTGGTCGCCATCGCAGCGCTCGTGAGCGCGGGCCCGCTATCGGCGCCGGCGCGAGCCCAGCCGTTGCCGGAGATGGACCATGTGATCGACCACCTGGACGACCTGTACCGGTCGACCTCCTCGCACGCGGTCATGACCATGATCGTCGATCGGGAGCGGGGCACGCGGGAGCTCACTCTCGAAAGCTGGTCCAGGGGCGAGGACGACGCGTTGATCGTGATCCGGTCGCCGGCCCGGGAGGCGGGTACGGCCACGCTGATGACGGAAGAGGGCATGTGGAACTACGCCCCGCGGGCCGACCGCCTGATCCGGATCCCGACGGGGCTGCTCTCGGAGAGCTGGATGGGTAGCCACTTCACGAACGACGATCTGATGCGGGAGACCAGCTACGACGAGGACTACCACGCCGAGCTGTCGTGGGGCGAGCGGGAAGGGGAGCGTCGCCTCCTGGTCACGATGACGCCGAAGCCGGGCGCGCCGGTGGTGTACACGAAGGTGCTGTTCTGGCTGACGCCCGATGATTGGATCCCCACGGCCGAGGAGTTCTACGACCGAGGGGAGCTGGTCCGGGTGATGACCTTCGACCAGGTGGAGACCATCGCCGGCCGTCCCATCCCGATGCGCATGGTGATGGTGCCGATGGACGAGCCGGACGAGCGGACCGTGGTCCGTTACGACTCGCTGGAGCTGGACGTGCCGGTGGATGAGGACCTCTTCACCCGGCGGGGGCTGCGCCGGGTCGCCCGGTGATCTCCGTCAAGCTGGGGCTCCGGAACCTCGCCCGGAACCGGTGGCGCAGCGCCCTCACCCTGGCCGCCGTGGCCGTCGCGGTGGGTCTCATGGTCTGGACGCTGGGCTTCTACGAAGGCTGGATCCAGCAGATGATCCGGGGCGCGACCGGCGTAGAGACGCTCCAGGCGCAGATCCACACCGCCGGCTACATCGAAGCCCCCCGGGTCTACCGATCCTTCGAAATGGACGACGACCGGCTCCGCCGGATCCTCGCCGTCCCCGGCGTCCGGGCGCTGAGCCCCCGGCTCGAGCTGAACGGACTGCTGGGGAACGAGGAGCGCTCGCAGGTGGCCCGTTTCATCGGCGTCCGGCCCGGGCTCGAGGCCCATGCCACACCGGTGACCGAGGGACTCGAGGCCGGTCGCTGGCTCGCCGACACGCCACCCGAGTACCCGGCCCCGCGGGAGGTCGTGCTCGGGCGAGGCCTCGCGGATCAGCTGCGGGTCGGGCCCGGCGAAGAGCTCGTCGTCTTCCTCGAGGCCGCCGACGGCTCTCTCGGGAACGAGCTCCTCGAGGTGGTGGGCATCGTGTGGACGGGCAACACCATGATCGACCGCACGACCGCCTACATGCACCTCGAGGACGCCCAGGTGCTGGGCGCCCTCGAGGGGGAAGTCCACGAGGTCGCCATCAGCTCCGCGAACCCGGATGATGCGATCGAGCTCGCCACCGCAGTCGGGGAGGCCCTGAGCATCCGGACGGAAGCCCCCGAGGACGGCGCCGTCGAGCGCGGTAAGGTGGACGGGGACGACCTGGTCGTCCGCCCGTGGCAGAGGATCAACCCGTCCATGGCTCAGATGGTGGTGATCTTCCGCGAGTCGTACTGGTTCATGTACCTGCTGATCTACCTGGTG
>CAYMLW010000302.1:0-5566 GCA_964391035.1 uncultured Gemmatimonadaceae bacterium | reverse complement strand
CGGGACGGTTCGACATGATCCGCGCGGCGACACTGGGCCTGGTTCTCCTGACGCTGCCCGCTCCGGGCACCGGCCAGGAGGTCCGCATGGGTCCGTTCGCCGCCCGGAACTCGGGGCTCCACGGCGCGCCGACGATGGTCGGTCTGAACGCCGCCTGGCTGGCCGGGCCGCTGGGGCTCCGGTTCGGCGGCGCCGTGGACGCGCCGTACAGCCCCGTCGCCGGGACGCTGGGCTACGAGCGCACGCCCACCCCCGTGGCGTGGTCCGCCGACCTGGACGTGCTCCTCTCCGGCGGCCGGGCGGGCATCCGTTTCGGGCGCTGGGAGCCGTCGGTCTTCGGCGGCATCGGGGTCCACGGGCTCCGGTATGGCGACGGCACCACCGCCACCATCCCGGTCTGGAGCTACGGCGCCGGCCTGGCCTTCCCCCTCGCCGGGTGGCTGTCGCTGGACACGGAGGCCCGCTTCCGGGCGCCCCTCGAAGACGAACCGGAGCGGCGGGCCGCCATCGGCGAGGGTTGGGAGCTGCGGGCGGGGTTCTCGGTCCGGATCCGGCGGGGCGGGTCCCGGGATCGGCCGGCGGGGGACCGGCGCCCCGATCGGCCCGCGGCGGGGGACCGGCGCTACGATCGGCCCGCGGCCAACGACCGGCGCTACGACGGCCCGTCCTCGCCGTCAGGGCGGGTCCGCGACCGTGCGACCGCGGCTGCCATCGCCGCGATGACGCTCCGGACCGCCGACGGCTATGTCGGGACGCCGTACCGGTGGGGCGGCGAGTCGCCAGCCGGCTTCGACTGCTCGGGCTTCGTCCGGTTCGTCTTCGCCCGGAACCACGTCCGGCTGCCCCGGGTCTCCCGGGACCAGGCCCGCGCGGGACGGCCCGTGTCCACGGAGCTGGCCGGGCTGCGGGAGGGCGACCTGCTCTTCTTCGCAGGGCCCGACGACGTCATCGACCACGTGGCCATCTACGCCGGCGACGGCCGCATCATCCACTCCAGCTCGAGCCGGGGCGCCGTCGCCTACGACCGGCTCGACAGCCGCCGGGGACGATGGTACGCCGGCCGGCTGGTGGCCGCGCGCCGGGTCGTCGACGAGGTGCCGTAGACGCGCGAGGTGCCGTAGACGCCGGACGACGGCGGCACGGCCGCTGGACCCGCTACTCGATCTCCACCCCGGCCCGCTGCAGCCCCCAGAGCCCGCCGGCGTTCTCCGCCGTGTCGAGCCCCTTCGCGCCGACCACGCGCTGTCGGGCGTGCTCCCGCGGCGTCCGCACGTCCACGAACACCACGTCCTCCCCCGGCTCGATCTCCGGCGGGGCGGGCAGTACGAAGGAGAGCAGCGTGTCGATGAGTCCCATGGTCAGTACAGGTCGTCGAGCGTCCAGCAGACGACGGGCCGCCTGTCCTCCTCCGCTCGCTCCCGGAAGCCCTCCTCGAACCCGCCCGCGGCCACGTAGAGGAGGAAGGAGTCGCCCTCCAACGCCTCGTGCGCCCACCGGTATCCGGAGCGCGTCAGCCGATCGAGATCGCGCATGTGCGCGCGGTGCAGGTCGATGCCGACGAGCGTGCGGTTCCACTTGATGGCGCCGGTCAGCATGTCGCCGGTGGTCAGGCGGGTCACGAGGTCCATCTCGAGGCTTTCCTGGTCCCGATCCGTCCCTTCCCAGCGACTCCATAGCTGCACGAGCGGCAGTCCATCGTCGGCCCGCTTCCGGTGGTACGCCTGCTCCGCGATACGCTCGAAGAGGTGTCCCATGTACCCGTCGAGTCGGGGCTGGACGCTCGCCGTCCAGACCTCCATGGGATCGTTGACCTCCAGGGCCGTCTCGAGGCTCGAGACGAACGTGTGGTAGAACATGAAGGCCGGATCCGCGAGGCGATACCGATAGGGTGAGGTCCGCCCGGCGTCGAAGTTCTGGCGCCTCTTCACGTACCCCAGGCTCACCAGCCGCTCCACCTTGTCCCGGAGGCTGGTGTCGTGGTCGAGCCCGGCCCGGCCCGCGATCTCCGACAGCTCGGTCCGGCCGCCCCCGATGGCGGCCAGGATCCCGACGTACTTCGGCAGCTCCCGAAGCCCCTGTTCCTGGAGAAGGGCCGTCTCCACCTGGCCCCGGACCTCGCCACGGGGAGATAGCACGTGATCGGCGACGTTCTCTGTCAGTGAACGGTCGGCGGACACCGGGGCCAGGTGGCGGGGAACGCCGCCGAAGATCCCGTACGCGTACGCGCGGTCACGAGGACTCTCGAACGGCGCCATGGCCGCCGCGTCGCGATAGTCGAACGGACCGAGCCGGGCCTTCCACGCCAATCGACCGTAGAGCGGCGCGCTGCCCGAATCGAGCGCCTCCATGATCCGCACGGCCGAGCCGGAAAGGACCAGGAGGAGTGAGCGGTCGGGCCCGCGCATCCCCTCCCACGCCGCGTTCAGCTCGGATGTCACGCCGTGCAGGTCCCCCTCGTCCTCGCCGAAATACTGGAACTCGTCGAGTACGATCACCACCGGGCGCTCCGGATTCAACGACAGGAGCAGCCGGAACGCGCTCCGCCAGGTGGGATAGTCCTCCACCCTCGGGTCCTCGCCCGCCCACCGGGACACTTCCTCGATCAGGCGACGACGGTTCTGCGCCGGCGTGACGGCCGATGCCGTGAAGTAGAACGCCCGCTCCTCGTCCCACAGGCGCGTGAGCAGATACGTCTTCCCGATCCGCCTCCGCCCGTACAGCAGCGCCAGCCGCGGCTCCCCGGCATCGGCGAGACGACGCAGATCCGCCGCCTCCGACTCCCGATCGATGACGCCCTGCGGCATTCGCAGCTCCTGTCGACATTACTATACTATGACGTTTGTATAGTATTACGCTTGTTGAGCCGTACGACAAGAGGTCCTACGCCACCATCCGGCGTTCGATCTCGCCGACGCGATCGTTCAGGACACGGAACCGCTGGCGCATGTCGTTGGCGAGGTCGTCGACACGGCCGTGGACGGCGGAGACGCTCTTTTCGACTTCCTCGAGCCGCCGGTCGACCCGGCGCAGCGTATCCTGGAAACCATCCAGCCGACTGTCCACCGCGTCGAATCGACCGCCCACCGCGTCGAATCGACCGCCCACCGCGTCGAGCCGACCGTCCACCGCGTCGAATCGACCGTCCATCGCGTCGAGCCGGCCGTCCATCGCGTCGAGCCGGCCGTCCATCGCGTCGAGCCGGCCGTCCATCGCGTCGAGCCGGTCCACGACCCGGGTCTCGAATTGCTGCGTGCGCAGTCCGGCGGTCCGAAGCTGGTCCTCGAGGGAGATGAAGCGCCCCTGGAACCGGAGCTCCATGGAGTCCACGTGCTTCTCGAGCGAGCCCAGCCGCTCCTCGACCGCACCCACGCGCGTCTCCAGGCTGCTGAAGCCCGCGCGCATCATGGCGAGGATCTCGTCGAAATACTCCCTCGTCTCCGCGTCCATGCCCCAACATAGCCTCGCCTCGCCAGCCGGGTCCATGGCGCAATGGGACGGGCGCCGGGCCAATGGGGCCGCAGGCGGCGGAAGCGGGCATCGGACACCAACACGTTCGTGCCGAGGGCGACTTCTACAGGTCTGCGCGGACCCTTCGTCCCAGGACCTACGTGCCGGACTCCCGCGCAGCATCCCTTGGACGCGGATGTCCTCGTCGACATCCGGCCAGCGGGCGCCCTCGGGCCTTGCATGCTCAATCGTCTCTCGATACCGGGTGACCAGCTTCCGGATACGGTTCTCTTCATGCGCTCGAAACCCCTGGTTGGATGCCCGCTCCACACGCACGCGACTCGGCTCGGCACGGTCGAAGCTGTAACCGCCTGCGCCGCCGGCTCGACCCGGTCGGCCTCCCGCAGCGCCTCCTCGTCGTGCTCGAGAGCATGTCCACACCGGCCGACACTCCGGATCCCCCCGGGGCTCGCCCCTCGTCGGGCGTCATCGACCCGCGGCCGGCCGACTGTCACACTCCCTCACTACCTTCACCTCGTCCGACCCGCCCATGCGCCGATAGGTTGCGATGGTGGCCGGACACGACCCAAGCGACGACGAGATGACTTCAAGCATGCCCGACACAGCCGCCGACCCACCCCTGACCCCCTCCTTTGACCGCGCCCTCGAGCTCGCGCATCGGTACCACCGGACGCAGCTCCGGAAGGGCACCGGGATCCCGTACGTGGCGCACCTGCTCCAGGTGGCGGGGCTGGTCCTGGAGGCGGGCGGGACCGAGGCCCAGGCCATCGCGGGGCTGCTGCACGACGCCATCGAGGACGCCGATACGGTGCGGGAGGCGAGGGAGCGGGAGCGGGAGATCGGGGCGTCGTTCGGCGAGGACGTGCT
Source organism: uncultured Gemmatimonadaceae bacterium (assembly GCA_964391035.1). Classification (GTDB taxonomy): domain Bacteria; phylum Gemmatimonadota; class Gemmatimonadetes; order Longimicrobiales; family RSA9; genus JAWVYT01. The sequence goes on along the minus strand of CAYMLW010000302.1, from coordinate 1,231 downwards.
GCGGATGGTGCGGGGGTGCACCGATGGCGACCCGGGGGAGAAGGACGAGCTCCCGTGGCGGGAGCGGAAGCGTCGCTACCTGGAGCACCTCCGGGAGGCGGATCCCGACACTCTGCTGGTCTCGATATGCGACAAGGTCCACAACGCACGGGCCATTCTCCGGGACCTGAGGGAGGCGGGGCCGTCGCTGTGGGACCGGTTCAATGCGGGGAAGGGCGGGTCGCTCTGGTACTACCGGGCGCTCGTCGACGCCTACGCGAGCCACGGCTCGATCCCGTACCTCGACGACTTCAGGCAGCTCGTCGCGGCCATCGAGCGCGAGTCGGAGCGGGGCAGCCGCAGGCACCTCCTGGACTGGGTCGAGTCGCCCCGTTTCGTCCCGCGGCTCAACCGGCTGCTGTCGGACACCGGCGCGGCGGTCACCGATGCGGACGTGTGGCGGCCCACGGGGTGGCGGGATCCGGCGGAAGCGAAGCTGCACGAGTGGGGCCCGGAGGTCCTGGGCGACGCCGTCGCATGGGACGAGCTGGCGTCGTGGTGGCTGGCCCATCTGAAGGGCGCCAATGTCCCCAACTGGGACCTCGCCGCCACGTGCGGGATCGACGGCGGTAAGGGGCTGGTGCTGGTCGAGGCGAAGGCCCACGACCGGGAGCTGAAGAACGCCGGGAAGGGGGCTCCGGATCCCGGGTCCGAGAAGTCCGCGGAGAACCACGAGCGCATCGGTCGGGCCATCGATCAGGCGCGGGAGGCGCTCCGGGGCGAGGTCCCGTCGATCGCGATCTCGCGAGACCGCCACTACCAGCTGTCCAATCGCGTCGCCCACGCGTGGTGGCTCGCGTCCCGGGGCCTGTCCGTCGTCCTGGTCTACCTGGGATTCCTGAACGCCGACGACGTGGCCGACCTCGGCGAGCCGTTCGACAGCGACGAGCACTGGCGTCAGGTGTTCCGGGCCCACGCGGCGGCGGTGTTCCCGGAGGGCGCGATGGAGCGGTGGATCCCGTGTGGCCGGGGGCGGTTCATGGTGGCGGTGCGATCGGTGGCGGCCGGGCACTGACCGTGGGCGTCGACGCCACGCTCCGGGTCCGTGACCTCGAATCCGGGGAAGGGCTCCGGGCCGCCCAGCCGGCGCCCTGCTGCGTGGACCGGGCCGACCTCACCCCGGACGGTCGCCAGGTGGTCTGGGTCGGCTGTCTGGGTATGCGGGTGTTCGACCTGCCGGCGTGAACCGAAA
>CAYMLW010000301.1:0-5688 GCA_964391035.1 uncultured Gemmatimonadaceae bacterium | reverse complement strand
CCCACATCCTGCCGCTCTACGACTCGGGCGAGGCGGATACGTTCCTCTTCTACGTGATGCCGTACGTGGAAGGCGAGTCACTGAGGGAGAAGCTGGCCCGGGAGCGGCAGCTACCGGTGGACGCCGCGCTGGCGCTAGCGGTGAAGGTGGCCGGCGCGCTCCAGCACGCCCACGACCGGGGCGTGGTCCACCGGGACGTGAAGCCGGCCAACATCCTGCTCTCGGGCGGCGAGCCGCTGCTGGCGGACTTCGGGATCGCCCTCGCGCTCCAGGAGGCGGGTGGCGGGCGGCTCACGGAAACGGGGCTGAGCCTGGGGACGCCGTACTACATGAGCCCGGAGCAGGCCACGGCGGACCGGGACCCGGACGCCCGGAGCGACGTCTACAGCCTGGCGTGCGTGCTGTACGAGATGCTGGCGGGCGAGCCGCCGTTCACGGGCGCCACGACGCAGGCGGTGCTGGGACGCATCCTGACGCAGGCGCCCACCACGCTGACGGACGAGCGCGCCGCGGTCCCGGGCCACGTGGCGACGGCCGTGCTTCGGGCGCTCGAGAAGCTGCCGGCGGACCGGTTCGAGAGCGCCGAGGCGTTCGCGAGGGCGCTGCAGGAGCCGGGCTGGGCGGGACCGGCAGCCGGGGCCGCCGGCACCGCGGCCGGGGCGGGTCAGTGGTCGGCGTCCGGTCGCCGGCTCGCGGGCGTGGCGCCCTGGGTCATCGCCGGGCTAGCGGTAGCGGCGACCGTCGTCCTCGGCGCGAGGGCCGTCGTCGAGCCGGACGCTCCCCAGCCGGTCCGGTTCGCGCTCGAAGAGCGTGCCGAGGGCACCTACGTGCTCGGCGATACGCCGGTACAGATCTCCCGGGACGGGAGCAGGATCGTGTTCCGGGGCGTATCGGAAGGCCGGCCCATGCTGTTCCAGCGCCGCATCGACGAGCTGGAGGCCGCCCCGATCGCGGGGACCGAGGACGCCACGTTCCCCACCATATCCCCGGACGGCCGGTGGCTGGCGTTCGTGGACGCCGACGCCGAGCTGAGCCGCGTTTCGCTCGAGGGCGGCGCGCCGATCCGGATGGCCGCGCCCGAGCAGCCGCCCATCGGGATGACGTGGAGCTCGCCGACCGAGCTCGAGCTGGGCATGCTGGCGTACATGCCCGACTGGGCCGGGCTGTCCACGGTCTCCTTCGACGACCGCGAGGTGCGCCGGCGCACGCTCCCGCCGAGCGACTGGGGCGGCGATAGACAAGACGACGACTGGGGCATGCACCACGAGCCGTTCGGGCTTCCGGGCGCCGAGCACGTGCTCTACATCGATTTCCGATCGGGCGCGAGCACGATCGGGCTCGGCGTCGCGACGTTGGAAGACGGCACGTACCGCCGGGTCGACCTCCAGGGCGTCGGGCTCCGGTACACCGCGAGCGTCGTGGGCGTGGCGGGCGACGTGCTGTTGTTCATCGACACCGGCGGGCGGCTGATGGCGGTTCGCTGGGACCCGGACGCTCTGGAGGCACGCGGTCGGCCGGTGCCGGTTCCCGGCGTTCCACCGGGACTCGAGACGGCCGCGCTTTCGGCGACCGGGGTGCTCGTCATGTCGCGCCGCGCCGAGTCGTATGCGCCGGTCCTGATCGACGACCGGGGACGCGTGATCCGCCGTCTGTGGGACGGGGGCGTGCCGGCCTTCTATCCGCGCATCTCCCCCGATCGTCGCTTCCTCGCCGCGGACCTGGACATCCGGGGCGTCGATGACCTCTGGATCCACGAGCTGGGCGGAGGTAGTCCGCGCCAGGCGGGCCTGGGCACGCAGGGCATGGTCGCCGCCTGGCTGCCCGGCAGCCGTACCCTCGCCGTCTCGGCGCCGCCCGACCGCGAGTTCGTTCCGGAGTCGGACTCGATCGTCACCACGTCGCGGGCGTACCAGCGCCCCATCGACGCCAGCGAGGACCGGTCGGTGCTGTCCGAGCATCCGGGCGTGTGGCTGAGCATTGCCGACATTTCGCCCGACGGCCGGCATGCAATATTCCAGGCGGACACCGAGCTGAACCCGAGCGTGTCGCGGCTCGACCTCGTGTATGGCCGCCTGGACGGCTCATCGGGGCTGACGGGCTTCGAGACCACGCCGCAGGACGAGTACGGCGCCCGCTTCTCCCCGGACGGGCGCTGGGTGGCGTACGTATCGGAGGAGTCGGGTCGCCCGCAGGTCTACATCCGACCCTTCCCGTCCGGGGCGCGACTCCAGGTCTCGGAACAGCCGGCCGGCATGCCGGTATGGGGCCCCGAAGGCGGCCGCCTCTACTACCGAACGGACCGGGGCCTGATGGCCGCCGAGCTCCGGGACTCGGGCTCGGCCCTCCGCGTCGTGGACCGGGAGCTGGTGTTCGACCGGCCGTTCTCCGGCAGCATCGGGATGTGGGTCGCGACCTACGACGTCCACCCCGAGGGCTTCGTGCTGGCCATCGACGAGTCGGGCGTCGAGGGACAGATCGTGGTCTGGACCGATTGGCTGCACGAGCTCGAACCGCTGCTGGAGCGCTGATATGGAGGAGTCCGTGATCGAGCGTCTGAACGCCGCCCTCGAGGGCCGCTACCGGATCGAGCGGGAGCTGGGCGAGGGCGGGATGGCCACCGTCTACCTGGCGGAGGACATCAAGCACGACCGGCAGGTGGCGCTCAAGGTGCTGAAGCCGGAGCTGGCGGCGGTCATCGGGGCGGAGCGGTTCGTGGCGGAGATCAAGACCACGGCGGCGCTCCAGCACCCGCACATTTTGCCGCTGTTCGACTCGGGCGAGGCGGACTCGTTCCTCTACTACGTGATGCCGTACGTGGAGGGCGAGACGCTGCGGGACCGGCTGGACCGGGAACGGCAGCTGGCGGTGGGCGAGGCGCTGTCGATCACGAAGGACGTGGCGGACGCGCTGGACTACGCCCACCGGCAGGGCGTGATCCACCGGGACATCAAGCCGGAGAACATCCTGCTGCACGAGGGCCGGCCGGTGGTGGCGGACTTCGGGATCGCGGTGGCCATCAGCGCGGCGGGCGGCGGACGGATGACGGAAACGGGGCTGAGCCTCGGCACGCCGCACTACATGAGCCCGGAGCAGGCCACGGCGGAGCGGGACCTGACGGTCCGGTCCGACATCTACTCGCTGGCGTGCGTGCTGTACGAGATGCTGGCGGGCGACCCGCCGCACACGGGCCCCAGCGCGCAGGCGATCCTGGTCCGGATCCTGACCGAGTCGCCGCGCCCGGTTTCGGACACGCGGGCGTCGGTGCCGCCGCACGTGGCGGCGGTGCTGGCGAAGGCGCTGGAGAAGCTGCCGGCCGATCGGTTCGAGAGCGCGGCCGAGTTCCGGGACGCGCTGGACCGGACGGACTTCACGTACCGGTCTGTCGAGCGGCGCATGGAGGGAAGCGGAGCCGGTGCCGTGGGCGGTGGGGCGGGCGGCAGGGTCAGTGACGTGGCGGGCGTGGAGGGCGACAGCGCTGGCCGGGGCGCGGGGCGTCGGCTGCTGCCGTGGGCCATCGCCGCGGCGGCGGTGGCGGTCGCGGCGTTCGCCACCGTGCTTCCCCGGGGGGCGCCGTCCGGGGGCGGTCCGATCCGGCTCGACCTCCGGCTCGGCGACATCGAGCCGTCCGCGTCTCAGTCGGTGCAGGTCTCACCGGACGGGCGGACGCTGGCGGTGGCCGGGGAACGGGACGGGGAGGAGGCCATCTTCGTGCGCCGGCTGAGCGAGGCCGACTGGCGGGCGCTGCCCGGCACGGCCGGCGGCGAGTACCCGACCTTCTCGCCGGACGGCCAGTGGGTTCTGTTCCAGAGGGACGACAACGACGCGCTCGTCCGCACCTCCACGACCGGGGGCGGGACGCTGACCCTCATGGAGGAGGACGACGTAAGCCCCTACGACCCGCACTGGGGCGCGGACGGGTCCATCGTGTTCACGGGTCCGCAGGGACTGCACCGTGTGAGCGGCGGGGGCGGCGCGGTCGAGCAGCTGAGCACGTCGCTGAACGGGCGGAACCCGTTCATGCTCCCCGACGGCTCCGGGGTGCTCGCCGGCACGTTCGGTGACGGCGTCCACTACTACGACCTGGAGGCTGACTCCTCCCGGCAGCTGATCCCGGATGCCACCCACCCGGTCTACGTGGAGTCGGGGCACGTGCTGTACATCGTCGCGGGGAGCGGGCTGTTCGCCGCGCCGTTCGACCTTGAAAGCGCCTCGATCACCGGTCCGCCGCGCCCGGTGCTCGACCGGGTGGCCTCCAACGCCGTCCGCCGCGCGTACGCCGTGGCGGACAACGGCACCCTCGTGTTCCTCCGGGGGGAGTCCAGCGCCGCGGACGGGGACAACCGATTCGTCCTCTTCGACCGTGCGGGCAACGGGGACACGCTGGCGGTGCGGACCGGCGACCTGGACTCCCCGCGCTTCTCGCCCGACGGCCGCCGGATCGCCTACGAGCTGGCCGACGACGACGGGGGGAACGTGCACACCTTCGACCTCCTCACCGGCGAGCCCCGGCAGATCACGTTCGAAGGCAATGCCGTCAGGCCGGTCTGGTCCCCGGACGGCCGCCGGATCGCCTTCACGGCGCAAGGCGAGAACGGGTCGCCGGACCTGTTCGCGAAGCCGAGCGACAACTCGGGACCCGAACGGCTTCTGCGGGGCGGCGACGGGCGGCAGGTCGCCAGCGACTGGCCCGCCGACACGCTCCTCGTGATGATGGAGGGCACCGATGACTCAGATCTCGTCCTGCTGCGGCTCGACGGTCCCGGTGACAGCGTGGTCGCGACCCCGTACCTCCGGGCGGACTGGTACGAGTACGGGTTGGATCTCGCGCCGCAGGGCGACCTGGCGGCCCTCGTGTCGCACGAAGCGGGCGAAGCCGACGTCTGGATCCGGACGTTCCCGGACCCGGTCGGCAAGTGGCGGGTGTCGGACTCGGGCGGCGCCGCACCTCGCTGGTCGCCGGACGGGCGCACGCTGTACTACTGGCGCGGCGCCGTGACCGACACACTCCTGGCGGTGACGGTCGAGCGGGATCCGATCCGGCTGGTCGGCCCCGAGCCGGTCCTCGCCGTCGACGCCGCAGGCATCTTCAACTGGGACCTCCACCCCGACGGCGACCGGTTCCTCGTCACCGTCTATGACCAGCCGCAGACGCCGGGCTCGGAGGAGTCCGATGAGCCCGAGCCCGGCTACCTGGTGGTCCTGAACTGGTTCGACGAGCTGCGGGAGCTGATGTCCGATGGCTGATGGTACGAGGCCGGACGGACCCGATCGCGTGGAAGACGACGTGCCCGAGGGCGCGTCCGGCGGCGTGATGCAGCGTCTCAACGCCGCCCTCGAAGGCCGTTACCGGATCGAGCGGGAGCTCGGCCAGGGCGGCATGGCCACGGTCTATCTGGCCCAGGACATCAAGCACGACCGCCACGTCGCGCTCAAGGTCCTCAAGCCGGAGCTGGCCGCCGTGGTGGGAGGCGACCGCTTCCTCACCGAGATCAAGACGACGGCCAACCTCTCGCACCCCAACATCCTGCCCCTCTTCGACTCGGGCGAAGCCGATTCCTTCCTCTACTACGTCATGCCGTACGTGGAGGGCGAGAGTCTCCGGGACCGGCTGGACCGGGAGAAGCAGCTGGGCGTGGACGACTCGATCCGGCTGGCCCGGGAGGTGGCCGAGGCGCTGCACCACGCCCA
>CAYMLW010000300.1:0-5696 GCA_964391035.1 uncultured Gemmatimonadaceae bacterium | reverse complement strand
CCTGAACAAGGCCATCCTCCACGCCCGCCACGACTACCTCGTGTTCACCGATGGTGACTGCGTGCCCCGGTCCGACCTCGTCGCGACCCACCGGGCCCTGGCGCGGCCGGGCCGTTACATCGCCGGCGGGTACCTCAAGCTGCCGGCCGTCGTGAGCGACGCCATCGGCCGGGACGACGTGGTGAGCGGGCGCGTGACCGACCTCGGCTGGCTCCGCAGTCAGGGCTGGCGGCCCGGCCGTCGGGTGCTCCGGCTGACAGGGTCCGACCGGCTCGGCGCTCTTCTCGACCGGGTCACGCCGACGGCCGCCGACTTCCACGGCAACAACGCCTCGGTGTCCCGAGCCGATCTGGAGGCCGTCAACGGCTTCGAGGGGGAGATGGGGTACGGCGGACTGGACAAGGCTCTCGGCTACCGGCTGCAGAACCTGGGTGTACCGGGGGTCCAGGCTCGCCATCGGGCCGTGACCATGCACCTGCACCACGATCGGCCGTATGTCGACATGGAGATCATTCATCGCAACCGGGCGATCCTGGCGAGAATCCGCCGGGACCGCGAGGTTCGAGCGAGACAGGGAATCGCGGAGCTGGAACCGGACCCTACACTCCGGATCGAGCGCGCTGCTGGACAGGAGTCAGGATGAACGGGAACGACAAGCGGTGGGTCGTGGGTGTGGACCTGGGCGGGACGAACGTCGTCGTCGGGGTACTGCCCCTGGACGGGGGCGACGGCGAGGTGCTCGCACTGGAGAGCCGGTCGACGGAGTCGGGGAAGGGGGCGAAGTTCGTCGTCGACAAGATCGTCCACATGGTGAAGACGGCCATGGACACGGTGATCGCGGAGCACGGCGGCTCGAAAGAGGACTTTGCCGGGATCGGGATCGGCTCGCCGGGACCGCTGAACCGGAAGACCGGCACGATCATCAACACCCCGAACCTGGGCTGGCGCAACTTCCCGCTTCGGGACCTGATCTCGAATGCGGTAGGGCTGCCCGCGGCGCTGGACAACGACGCCAACTGCGCCACGTACGGCGAGTGGTGGCTCGGCGCGGGCCAATCCGTGGACAGCCTGGTCGGCATCACCCTCGGTACGGGGATCGGCGGCGGGATCGTGCTCCAGGGCGAGATCTTCCACGGCGTGAACGACGTGGCCGGCGAGATCGGCCACATGACCATCGACAGCACGGGCCGGAAGTGCAAGTGTGGCAACTACGGCTGTCTCGAGGCCTACGCCTCGGGGCCGGCCATCGCGCTACGGGCCATCGAGGGGATCGAGGCCGGCACCGAGACGATCCTGGCCGACCTGGTCGACGGCAAGCTCGAGGACGTCACGGCCGCCACCGTCTACGAGGGCGCCGTGGTGGGCGATGCCTACGCGAACGAGGTCCTCAAGGAGACGGCCAAGCTCCTCGGGGCAGGCGTCGCCAACGTCATCAACATCCTGAACCCGGAGATGGTCGTGATCGCGGGCGGCGTGACCCGGGCGGGTGACCACCTGTTCGTCCCGCTCCGGGCCGAGGTGCGGCGCCGGGCCTTCAAGAGCGCACAGGAAGCCTGCCAGATCGTGCCGGCCCGCCTCATGGGCACGGCCGGGGTGATCGGCGCCATCGCGATGTTCAAGAACCAGGTTCTGGGCGAGGTGTGAGGGCGGGGTGCGGATCGGTGTCCTCGGAACCATGGTGTGGGACCGGATCGATCACCCCCAGGTCGAGGGAGTGGAGCGATGGGGCGGCATCGCCTATTCCCTGGCCGCCGCCAGTGCGGCGTTGCCCGCCGCCGGCTCGATCCGTCCGATCATCCGACTCGGTAGCGACCTCGCCGATCGCGCCCGCGCCTTCTTCGACTCGGTCCCCGGCCTCGAGCGGCCCGGCGGGATCCGGGAGGTCGAAGAGCCCAACAACCGTGTGCACCTGCGGTATCGGGACGCCGGGCACCGGGAGGAGCACCTGACGGGTGGCGTCGGCGGGTGGCGCTGGCACGAGCTCGAGCCCGCGCTGGACGGACTCGACGCCCTATACGTCAATCTCATCTCCGGCTTCGAGCTCGATCTGGACACGGCCGCCCGGCTCCGGGACGCCGTCGGCGGGCCCGTCTACGCGGACCTCCACTCGCTCCTCCTCGACATGGCGCCCGGCGGCCGCCGGGTCCCGCGCCCCCTCGAGCGGCGGGACGACTGGCTGGACGCCTTCGACGTGGTCCAGGCGAACGAGCGGGAGCTGGCGCTGGTGGCCGGCGACGACGATCCGGCGGCCGTCGCCCGGCACGCCGTCCGACGAGGTCTCGGCGCCGTGCTCGTGACCCGGGGCCCGGCCGGCGCGACCTGGTACGCCGAGGGGGACCGGCCCCGGCCGTGGGAGCCGTCCCCGGCGGCGCCCGCCGCCGTGGACGAGGACCGGGACCTCGAGGGCGCCGGTGCGGGCACCCGAGGCGGCGCTGCCGGCGGGGTGACGAGCGCGTCGGTGCCGGTGGCCGAGCCGTCGCCCGGCGACCCGACGGGCTGCGGCGATGTCTGGGGCGCGACCTGCTTCCTCGCGCTGCTCGAGGGCGAGCGGGTCGGGTCGGCGGTCGCGGCCGCGAACCGGGCGGCCGCGGCGAATGTCGAGTACCGGGGGGCCGATGGACTGGACCGGCACCTGCGGCATGTCGCAGGCCCCTCTCGAGTGCGGAGGAACGAGGCGTGAACGTCATCACCGTGCCGACGTCGCTGGACGATCGGACCTTCGACACGCTGGCTGCCGAGCTCAGCGAGGCGCTGGAGGCCGGCGGAGACGGCCCGCTCCTGGTGGACGCCCGGCGGCTCCGATGGGTCGACCCGTACGGCATGATCGGGCTGTTGGCCGTGGGCCGCGTGGCCCGGGACCGGGGCCGGACGCCACGATTCCAGATGCCCGAGTCGGCGGACGTAGTGAGCTACCTGACCCGGATGTCCTTCTTCCGCCACGCCGACGAGATCTTCGAGCTGCACGGCGCCCGGCGGCGGCGCGCGGGCGGGACCTCCGACGTGCTCCTCGAGATCACGCCGGTCGAGTCCCATGCCGACATCCACCAGATCGTCGACGCGGTGAACGACCGTGCCATCGCCATTCTGACCCGGCAGCTCGGCTACCCCCTCAAGGAGGCCTTTCAGTTCAGCGTGATGCTGTCGGAGGTCTGTCAGAACATCATCGACCACGCCGAGGCCATCGGCTACGTCTCGACCCAGACCTACACGTGGAGCAGACGACTCGGCCGGAAGGTCGTGGTCATCGGCGTCATGGACCTCGGCATTGGCTTTTACGGCTCGCTGGCCAGCGAGCACGCCGCCCGCTACGGCGCCCGCTGGAGCCACGGCTCCGCCCTCGAGGCTGCCTTCATCCACGGGCTCACCCGCTTCCACGACCCCGGCCGCGGCCAGGGGCTCCAGCAGATCCGGAAGCAGGTGGGCCGCTGGAACGGGAAGATTTCGATCCGGAGCGGGACCGCCCGGATCGCCGACGTGCCGACGTGGGATGACGCCGAGCCCCTCGAGGAGGATCTGCCCATGTTCCCGGGCTCCCAGATCTACATCGTGCTGCCGTCCCGCACGGAGGACGAAGGGGAGGGGGGACGATGACCGACTTCGGTGACGTCGTGCCGCTCCGGTTCGACATGTCGGACATGGTCCGACGGTCCATCGCGACCCTCTACTCCCACCTCGTGACCCGGCCCACCGGCCAGGCGCTGCGTTTCGGGATCGAGGCCCAGATCACCGAGCTCGGCGCCCTATGCCTCACCGTGCTCGACTTCAGCCAGGTCGTCGTCCTCGACTACAGCTGCGCCGACGAGACCGTCGCCAAGCTCATCCTCCGGTTCCAGCGCCCCGACCGCCCCGCCGAAGCCTACTTCATCGCCCGCGGAGTCGACGACCGTCATTTCGAGACCATCGATTCCGTTCTCACCCGGCAGAACCTGGTGATCGCCGCGGAGCTCGATACCGGCGAGGCCGTCCTGCTGGGCGCCGCCAGTGATGACGAGCGGAGCGTCTGGCGGGCGCTGGACCGGCTCGGACGGGGCACGGTCGAGGAAGTGGCCGCTGCCCTCGACGCGGGGGCCGAGGAGACCCGGGCCGCGCTGGATGCACTGGCCCGACACCGCGTGGTCGCGAAGTTGGACATCCCCCGGAGCTACTTCGCGCTGCGCCCGCTCCTCGGCGAGGAAGGATAGGCCGGAGAGTACGTGGAGTCGGTGACCGATGTCGGGAGTGTCGGGAGCGCCGGAAGCCCCGAGAGTGCTTGCGCGGCTCAGCGGTGCAGGAGCGCCGGAGCCAGGACCCGATTCACGGCCTTCAGCGTCGCGAAGACGGCGGCGGACTCGACGTCGCCCTCCACCGGATGCGCCCCTACCAGCACGAGGGGCCGCCGACCGAGCCGGGCCGCGACGGCCAGGGCACTGACCAGGACGTAGTCGCCGTCGAGGGCCTGGACGATCGAGGCGAACTCCAGCTCCAGGCCGAGCCCCTCCGTCCACGGCGCCCCGGCGGCGCTCCGCAGCGTGGCGGCGGCGGCGGCCCGAGCCCGACCCGATCGCGTGTCCACTCCCTCGCCGTGGCCCCTGGACTTCTCCCCCTGCCACTCCAGGAGGACGCCCACGCGCACGTGGCTCGAGGTGGTGGTCGACTCGAGCCCGGCGAAGAGCGGCCGGCCATCGGGCGTCGGCGATTCGTCTTCGTCCGCGTCGGGCTCGGACGACGCGTGCGGGTCCGCATCGGGGTCACGGGCCAGTTGGGCGATGGAGATGACCCGCCTGTCGATGGGCATGCCCAGACGTTCTTCCAGCAGACCGTGGACATCACGGGCGAACGACGCCACGTCGGGACCCTTCTGGATAAGGAGGTGGATCTCGCGGGGGTGGCCCTCGATATCTTCGCTGACGTAAGCGCCGAGAACGGAGGGCAGCGTACGCAGCGCTGCCTCGGCCGCAGCTTTGGTGCTGATCCGATTCATCCAGTCTGCCGGTTGGCCGGGGAGAGCCTCCTGACAATGGTTCCATGGGTGGGGTCTCGTCAAGTCGTTCACGCCGTTGCCGCTCCCGTGGCACGTGCCTAGCTTCCCTCACCGACGACCGTGGCCCTTCTGCACTCGAACCCGAATCTCCCATGACCGCTGGCTCCCATTCCGGCCTCGGACCGTCGACCCGGGCCGTCCACGCGGGCGCCCCGGTGCCCAGGCCCGGCGAGCCCGTGGCTCCGCCCATCGTCACGAGCTCCACCTTCTTCAACGCCATCGAGCCCGATGGCGAGGTGCTCTACGGCCGTTACGCGAACGCCGAGGGGTACCGACGGGTAGGCGAGAAGCTGGCGGCTCTCGAGGGCGGTGAGGCCGGCCTCGTCTGCGGGAGCGGGATGGCGGCCATATCCCTCGCCATCCTCGCCCATGCCGGCACCGGCGATCACATCGTGGCGGCCAGGGCCCTCTACGGTGGCACCCGCACCCTGCTCACGCAGGAGCTGCCCCGGCTCGGGATCGAGACCACGTTCGTCGACTTCGACGACGACTGGATCCGGGCCATCCGGCCGGAGACCCGGCTCGTCTACCTCGAGATCCCGGTCAACCCGACACTGCGGGTCCCGGACCCGCGGCCGGTGGTTCGGGCGGCCCGGGATGCCGGGCTTCCCCTCCTGGTGGACGCCACCTTCGCCACGCCCATGAACTTCCGGGCGCTGGAGCTGGACGAGCGGAC
>CAYMLW010000299.1:0-5704 GCA_964391035.1 uncultured Gemmatimonadaceae bacterium | reverse complement strand
CGCCAGGGGGTCGCCCAGGGCCACCCAGCTGCGACCTTCGACCGCGAACATGACGAACGCCCGGCCGCTCCTGCTGGTAAGCACCCGCTTGTCGCCGAGATAGACCAGGACTGCGTGGGCCCGGCCCGAGGTCTCGACCACCGAGTCCACCTCGGGCGGCAGGCCCCCCTCCGGTTCAATGAGGGCGTCCGGCGCCCGGGGACGCAGGAGGCGGGACAGGCCGTAGCCGAGCAGGACCACGGCGGCCCCGACGCTCGCCCGGAGGAAGCGGGGGGCGTCGCCGTGGAGGGTGAACTCCCACCAGAGCTCCGTGGTGAGATCCACCCTGCGGTACACGAAGAGCCCGAGCCAGACGGTGCCCGCCAGCGCGACGCCCGCGAGCACCGCCCACTGGCGGGACGGGAGCTCGGCGGTGACGGCCGCCTTCCGGAAGAACTCCCTGCGAGCGGCGAGGAGGATGGACAGCGTGGCCAGCAGCCCCACGGCTTCGATCCACCCGAGTCCCCGGACGACGCTCACGGCCGCGCCCAACCCGAGCAGGGCCAGGGTGAGCCGGTAGGCGGCGTCCAGCCGCTGCCGGAGCCCCCAGGCCAGGATCAGGAGAAGCGCTCCCACCAGGCTTCCCAGGAAGTGTGAGAGCTCGACCACGGGGAGCGGCAGAGCGCGTCCGAGCCACGCCAGACGGCCCTCCGGCACGGGCAGGGCGCCCGTGACCAGCAGAAAGGCGCCCGCCACGAAGACCAGGCCCGAGAGCGTGAGGGGCACCACGGTCGAAACGCCCCGGCCGAAGGAGTCGACCGCCTCCCTCATCCGCTGCCGGCGGCCGTACACGGCCAGCGCCACCGAGGCCACGATCAGGGGCAGCAGGTAGTAGACGGCCCGGTACGCCACGAGCGAAGCCACCAGCGCTCCTTCGGGGACGGACGCGGGAAGGAGCAGGAGGAGCACCGCTTCGAAGACGCCGAGGCCGCCGGGCACGAGGCTGATCTGGCCGAGGGACAGCGCCACGGTGAAGACGGCCGTGAAGTGCAGGAACGAGAGCCCGTGTCCGGACGGGAGCAGGACGTAGAGCACGCCAGCTCCCACGAGCCAGTCCGCGGCGCCGGCCGCGATCTGGCCGGCGGCCAGCCGCGGCGACGGAAGGGGAAGCTCCCACGAGAAGACGCGCAGAGGCTCCCGGGCCGCGAAGGTCCAGGCCGCGTAGGCGAAGACGATGCCGACGCTCCCGAGGCCCGCGGAGCGCAGCGCCCAGGCCGGCACGGGCAGCCCCACCGGGACGCTGGCGGGCAGCAGGATCAGGGCGCCTCCCAGCACCGCCAGAAGGCCGAAGAGCGTCGTGGCCGTATGGAAGGCCCCGATGCGGGCGATCTGGTCCGTGGCGAGGTCCCACGTCGAATAGAGCCGGTACCGGACGGGGGCACCCGTCAGGAAGGGAGAGCCCAGAGCCTGGTTGAAGGCGCGGCCCACGAAGGAAGCGAATGCCACCCTCGGGTAGCTCAGGCGCCCGTCCACGTAGCGGACGGCCAGCGCCTCGTACGCGGAGAGGACCACGAAGCTCGCCGCCACGAGGCCCAGGCCGACCAAGAGGCTTCTCGCCGGCAGCCCCTGGATCCCGCTGGTGATCTCCCGGAAACCGTAGGGGGCGAGCTCCCGGTGGAGGACGACCAGGGCGAGGACGAACAGAGCCACGCCCACAAAGGGCACGAGCTCCGGCACCAGCCGCCGCCATCGGGGCCGTGCCGCTTCCTGCTTCCTCCCGCTGTCGGTGGGGTCGGTCGAGGTCAGTCCGCCCTCCGGGGCTGCGTGATGGGCTGCTCCATACGAAGATGGAAGCTAGGGGAAGCTAGGGGGAGGTTCGTCAGGCGACCAGCGGGCAGCGCCGCTCGAGCCTCTCAGGCGCGAACCCCGGCACGCCAGGCAGCTGCCGGGGCTCCCTCCCGGCCTCGCGTCGCTCCCCGACGTCCACCGGTTCCTTGGACAGGCTGTTCACACTGGGCCATCCTGTACGGCCCGTCGGCGCTGCGCTGATGGCGCACGTGGGCTGTGGTGACGCGCCGTTCTCGAATGGCTGGACTGGTACAGCCGGGGTGATCTGCAGGCTCCTGCGCCCGCGGAGTTCCTCGGAGGCGGCCACGTGTACGGCGGACCCGAGCCCGACGCCCTGGTCGCGGCGGCGTCGCGCCCGATCGGGCCGCTGCGTTGGATGCGGACCCGGGCCGCTTCACCGACCAGATCCCACGAGGCGCACCACGAACTCCGGGCGCGCTTCTACGGAGCGTCGGCCCTGGCGGTCATGAGGTAGTCGTGATCCGCGGCCTGGCTGTGGCAGTCTATGCAGCCCTGGGCGTGGCCCGCGGCCTGGACACCGCCCTCCGGGCCGTACTTCGCCCAGAACCAGTCGCCCACGTCCGGGGCGTAGCCCTCGGCTTTGTACATGACGGTCGTGGCCACGAGCGTGCTGTCCGGCTGGTAGTTCTCCTTCACGACCATGGCCCCGGCGGGAAGTTCCAGCATGCCCGTCGTGGCGGCGTCCCCCATCCCTTCGACGGCCTCCATGGCGGCGTGGTTGAGGTAGGTGTTCAGGAGCATGCCGTGGGGCTCGCCGCCCTCGTAGTACGGCTCCCGGTCGGGCCAGAAGCTCCACTGCTCGGCGTAGTCCGCCTGCTGGAGATGGGCCCACACCGCCCGGGCGGTGGTGTCGGGCTGGTCGGTCATGGCGGGCTCGGGCACCGGGGCCTCTTCCACGGCCTCGGTCTCCGGCATGGCCTCGGTCTCCGGTTCCGCTTCGCAGCCGGCGGCGGCCACGCACACGATGAGGCCTGTCAGGTAGAATTGGACTCGTGACATCGTTGGGCCTCCTATCAAAGGGTTCACAGACGGGTTCATGTCTATGGTGCACAGGCCGTGCCGCCCTGAGCGGGCCGCGAACGATCCGGAGGCGATGCACGCGGCACTCGGAGCAGCGGCAATGGGGTCCGCGTCGATAGCCGGGAGACGTGGCTGGCCGGGGCGTCGCCACGTAGACTGAACGACGGGCCGCGACGATCCGTCCGTCCCCACCGCGGGACAGGATAGCTTCCGGAGGCACCGCTGGATCAGGGAACACCCGTACGTATCGACGCCGATTTCGCCCACGACGTGCTCGGCGACCTGTACGCGTACCGGCGGAAGAGCAAGCTCGTGGCGTGGGGGTTCTGGCTGGCACTCGGCTGGATCGGGGCCCACCGTTTCTACCTCGAGCGGCCCGGCACCGGGCTGCTGATGCTGTTGACCGGGGGCGGCGCGCTGGCCTGGTGGATCGCCGACGCGTTCTACATCGGCCGGTTCGTGGACGGCCACAACACCGAGCAGGAGCGGCGGGAGCGGGAAGGGGAGCCGCCCCTCGAGCTCGACTTCATGCCGCCCCGCAGCGTCGATGTCCTGGCCGAGCCGCCGGAGTGGACCCGGGATTGGGAGACCCGAGGCCGCGCCTGGCGGGCCATGCGCCTGGGCGGGGACGTGATCGTGCTCACGGTCGCGGGCTCCGCCCTCGGTGCCGTGGCCGGCATGGAGGGAGGGACCGAGGCAGTGTTCGCCGTCACGGCACTGATCATCGTCACACTGCTCGGCGGGCAGGCGGAGTGGCTCAACAGGGTGCCGCTGGCCCGCGCCCTCGTCCGTTGGAGCCACCGACTCCGGCTGTTCTACTACTTCAACCGACCCGGCTCGCCGCCGACCCTGCTGCTGCGGGGCGTTCTCGCCGTCGTCCTGGCCCCTTTCCGGCGACGCGACCGGGCCGAGACCCGGCTTTACCTCGAGCTCGGCGCCGCTTTCACCGTGCTGTTCATGGCCGCCGACCTCTTCGAGGACGTGATCGGCCCCCTCGCCGCAACGGGCCTCGCCGCACTCGGTCCCATGCGCCTCGCCGGCGTCTGGCTCCAGGAGGCCTTCCTCACCTTCTTCTTCACCTACGCCTTCGCCGCGCCCATCGGCGCCGTCCTGGCCCTCCACCTGTTGACCCGGCGCACCCACACGGTCCCCCGCATCCTCGGGGCCTTCACGCTCCTCTTCATCGCTCTGACCGCGTCAGCGTAGGAGCATGAGGAGGCCCATCACGAATCCGATCATCGCGACCACGCCCCGGAGCCGATCGGTCTGCACCTTCTGGATCAGGTGGCCGGTGAGCCAGCCGCCGGTGATGGCGCCGGCCATCAGGGCGAGGGCGGCGGGCCAGACGGGGAGGGAGAGGACGGCGAAGTAGACGAGGGCCGGGGCCTTGATGACCACGCTGAGGAGGTTCTTCAGCCCGTTCGCGTGCTGGAGGTCGTGGACGCCGAGGAGCCCCAGCGTCGCCAGCAGGAACATGCCCATCCCGGCGCCGAAGTAACCGCCGTACAGGGCGACGCCGAACCAGCCGATCAGCCCCGCCACACGGCTTCCCGTCGAGCCGTCCGCCCCCCGACGGATCCACCGCCGGGCCACGGGCTCGAGGAGCACCGAGCCGGCGGCCATGAAGATGAACCACGGCGCGACGGCGCCGAACCAGGCCGGGGGCAGGTGGACGAGGAGCCAGGCGCCGAGAGCACCGCCTAGGACCGAGGGCACCGCGAGCCAGACCGTAGCCGGATCGGCCCGCCGCAGCTCGCCCCGGTAGCTCCAGGCGGCTGCGGCGCTCCCGGGTACGAGGCCCATGGCGCTCGTCGCGTTGGCGGCCACCGGCGGGATGCCCACGAAGACCAGGAGTGGGAACGAGATGGCGCTCCCGCCACCGGCAATGGCGTTCCCGGCGCCCGCGGCGAGGCCCGCCGCGACCACCGCCACCAGCGGCCACCCCAGCGCGAGCTCCGTCACGTGGCCGACCGCTCATCGCGCCCGACCCGCGGCCTCGGCACGTGGCGTATCTCGCCCAGGAGCGTGTACTCGTCCAGGCCGAGCCGGCCCACCGGTCGGAGCGACGCCGGGTCGACATGTAGCGTCGCCTCGTCCACCGCGAGCTCGCCGGACAGACGCACCGCCACGACCTCTCCGATGACCAGCGTGTTCGGCGCCTCACCCAGCGGGACGATCTCGAAGAGCCGGCACTCCAACACCGCCGGCGCGTCTGCGACATACGGTGCGTCCACCGACCCGCACTCGGCCACCGGCGGCCCGGCCTCGGCGAACTCGTCCGTCTCCGACGGCCACTCCCCCGACGTTCGCACCATGGCCTCGAGATGACGGTCGGTCACGAGACTCGCGGAGAACGCACCCGCCTCCCGGATGTTCCGGAGCGTGTCCTTGTCCATCAGCTCGCCGGTGCTCGGGTCCCGGCGCTTCCCGATCGATGCACCCACCAGCATCGGGGCGGCCGACAGCGCATTGAAATAGCTGAACGGCGCCAGATTGGTCCGCCCGCCGGTCCGGGTTCCGATCCAGCCGATGGGGCGGGGGACCACCAGCGACGTGATCAGACGGTAGCGCTGCCGGCCCGACAGATCCTCGGCCTGGAGGAGGCGCTCCCCGGTCACGAGCGCCCCCCGGACCAGGTCGGCGTTCCCTCGTTCGCCTCGTCGACCGGCGTCTTCGTCGGCCTCTCGAATATGGCCTCGTGCGCCTGTGCCCGGATCACCGCCCGGCTTGCTCCGCTTCCCGCGCCGAATACCACGTGAGTCCCCGCCATGTACCCGCCTCCAGAAGTCCCGGTCAGAAGTCCCGGTCAGAAGTCCCGGTCAGAAGTCCCGGTCAG
>CAYMLW010000298.1:0-5706 GCA_964391035.1 uncultured Gemmatimonadaceae bacterium | reverse complement strand
GGACGCCGTGCTCACCCACCCACTGGATCATGACGCCGTACGCAGAAGCGAGCCGCATGGCTTCGGTGGTAACGGTTGTCCCTGGCCCGACCATGATCGAGGTCGTGGCGCGCGCCGGGACTTCGTAGCGCGCATTGTCCGCATTGTCGGTTAGCACCAGACAGCCGTCGATGACGGCCAGCGAGCCGCGCTCGACGTAGAAGAACGACAGGCGATTCCTCACGGGCAGCTTCACCGCAGGCTACCCTGTCCGGCCGATCCCGTCGCTTCCGTACCGCCGGGCCAGGACCGTCCCCGGCCGCGACAGGCACAGTAGCCCGAATCCGAAGGCCTTTCCGCGGCCGATCCCTCTGCGCTGCCGACACAGGAACTGCTCGGGGTCCGTAACTCTCAGGGAGCCAATGACGTTCGCCGCCACCATGGACATGGGAGCGCACCCGCGCCGTCGCGGCTGCACTAGTCCCCTTTCCATGACCCGCGCATCCAGGACCTCCCCCGCCCCGTCCAGCTTCCGCTGCAGGTATTCGCCGTACACATCGTCGGGCGAGCGCGGGTCGTCCGGGTCCTGCTCGAAGACCGCATCCCATATGTCGCGGCGGCTCTTCGCGCCGTCCGGGGCGGTGACCACCCGAGTGGCGTTGAGGCGGATCTCGTAGTCCACCACTTGGCCTACGGAGAGGTCGATGTCGTAGGGCCGGGACCGGATGGAGGTCGTTCTGCCCCACGGGCGCGGATCGGGGTCCCGGGGTGCATGCTCTGAAAGCACCAGCACCTTTGCATGTGGCGGGTCCTCCGCCAGGACGCGATACACGTAGCCGCGGTCCTCACGGTCGCCGAACCAGTCGGCCACCAGCTGATGGACCCGGTAGTCGAAGCTGTATCCGGACCTTCCCGGCGCTCTTTGGACCAGAATGGCGCCTCGCGACAGAATCGGATAGCTCATGGCTCCGCCTCCTTCGACTCGAATTCGCTCCGCGCGACGCGTATCTCGGCGACCGACCGTGCCCCGGCGAACATGTCAGTAACGAAATCCCGCCGATCCCAGACCTCCTCGACCCGCTCCACCTCGGCGCCTCCCACCCTCGACCGCGCCTCATCTGTCGGAACCCAGCAGGTGATCATCTCCGGCTGGGGGTTGGAAAAGGAATCGGAAAGAGGCAGTGCTGTGAGCGCATCGAGAAGCGTCTCCGCCTGCACCGAGCCCTGCAGGAGAGGCGTGGCAGGGGGGCACGATTTCCGCCCCAGGTGCAGCGGCCGCGCAGGGTGCCGCAAGGCCGACTCGACGTCCGATAGCTCGACCGGGGGCGTGTCCAACAGGCGCAGCGCCACAACGAACGACGCCCCGGCGAGGTAGTGACGGTTGAGGATGTGAGTGTCCTTCGCCGAACCGCCCCCACGCTTCTCAATGCCCCAACGGGTCCATCCTTCTGTCTCCCTCGCCAGGTCCACTGTCTGGTAGTCCTCCAGGACCTCGCCTTCTCGATCACGTCGCACGCCGTACCAGAGCGAGTCCTGGAGCGCCGTGGTGAGGTGCCCGTCGCGGTACCTCCAGCCGAGGGCGTTGGCCAGAAGCCCCGCCAATGCGGAACGAGTCGGAAAACGCTGGGTCGGGCGCCGAGGGTCGAAGGTAACCTCCCCCCAAGCCATGAGCGGCCCGTCCAGGCGCAACAGCAGATACATGTGGCGCACGGCGCTCATCGGAAGATCCGCTCGAGCGCATCCTCGAACGGGACGGGGTCGAGTCCTTCCTCCACGGGGTGAATGGTGGAGACGGCAGTCGTGCCTCCCGACTCACCGTACATCCCCTCCAGCTGCCGACGGTACAGCTCCAACTGTCGCGCGGAGGCAGCCATCACCCCTGCGCCATTCGAGCGCACCGGGTCGAGGAAGGCGTTGGCCAACGTGCGGGGCTGGGCACCACCCCGCTCGAGCAACGCGTACTCGGCGTACGCGTAGGGTGCCGTGGAGCCACGCTTCGCCCCCGGGCTAACGGTCGCCATGGCCTTTACGAGCCGGCGCGCAACGGTCTCGGCGTCATCCGCCCGATGCCCCAGGTTCTCCCGGAGCTGATTCATGTCGATCACCGCGTAGAGATAGAACACGCCGCTGGTGAGTTCCGTGTCCTGGATCAACCCGGCCCCGGAATCATCCGCTTCTCCCTTCAGCGTATCCACGGCCGTGAAGTAGTCCGTCTCGCTCTCCTCCGCGTGCGTGGTGAATGCATGCGCCACGCTCACCGCCGAATCAACGCGTGCGAATGTGTCGCTCGTGACCATTCGACCAAAGAGCGCGGTGTCTATCGATCCCGGCAGCCCGTTGACGGCCTTCTTTCGCTCATTGTCCAGGGGGCTATGCTCCTTGAGGGCATTCGGATCCGATGCGTCGGCACCTGCCTCCCGACACGCCTCCAGCAGCTCCACGCCCAGTTCCTTCAGCCACTCCGTCTCGGCCTTCGTGAGCACCAACAGCTGCGAGCTGTGCATTGTGGCCTTCTCGGCTTCCCCCGTCTGGACGGTCTTGCCCATGAGGTATCGAGCGATAGCCTCTGCCTCCTCCTCACTCGCGCCGTGATTAGCGACGAGCGGCTCCATGACCCGTTTGTGGTAGATTCGGGTGCTCCGGTCCGCCAGGTCCCACCCTTCCGAGACGAGGCTCGAGTCCCGCCAGTGCTTCTTCAGGCATTGGGAGGAAACCCGTATCCGGCTGGTACCGCCGAAGGGAACCCTCTTGGCCAGCCCGGCGTCGTCCCGGTTCAGGAGCGTCGCCGGGTAGGCGGTGAGCATGTGGATCTGGATCATGTCGCCTTCAGCCATCGGTCTCCTCCTGTTCCGCCGCGCGTTCCACGCGGCGCTTCTGTGCGAAATAGTCGGCGGCGAACCGTCGCCGATCCTCAATTGTCCACTTGACCAGTAGCCACCCGAGCCGATCCCAGTCCAGCGCTGTTCCGGCCGGCAGGACCGACAACAGACGGGATAGCTCGGCGGCCGCGGAAGGCCGGTTTCTCCGGAGCCAGCGCTCGATTCGACTTGCTGCCGTTCCATGCTGTGCGAGGACTCTGCCGAGCCTGGCCCCCCGCGCGTGGGGATGGCGGGTCATCGCCGCCACCAGATACACCCAGAGGTCGAGGCGGTCGTCGCTCATAGCCTCCGGTTCGAGCCCAGCCGAGTGGAGAACCTCCCAGAAGGCGCCGGGCGGCGCCTCGCGGTGGAGACTCACGCGACGGAGCTGGGCTCGCTCCCCGCGGCTCGTGGCCCGTTGGTGGTGGATCCGCAGAGCGGCCCGGCCGAACGGTGACCCTCTCTGGACCTCCGACGCTTCCGCGGCCTTCGACTCGGTCTGTGTCACGACTGCACCTCACTGGCGTGGGTAACACTCAGGTCCAGCCTCCGGTTCAGCATGCCGCCGAGGTACGACCATGCCCCGGACTGGCGCTCGAACCGGCTGCCGGTCGTCACCGACAACCTTGGCTCGGCTGCTCGAAACGCATCGCGGGCGGCTCCCGCTAGCGATCGACGCCATTCGGCTTGCCACTCCTCGCCTTCGGCATACCGTGCGGCCCATTCGTTCAGCAGCGGGTAGTAGCGCTCTTCGAGCCAATCGTTCAGCAACTCGGTGGGGATGGCGCCGCTGGAGTCGCCATCACGAGGCGTAACGGAACCGTGCACCAGGAGTCTCGCTGCTCCTCGTAGCACGGACTGCGCAGCCTTCACGTCATCTAGCATCGCCCTGTGGACTTCGAGCGCCCGCTCGGGATCGTCCAGCACAGGACGGTAACCAGTACGACCGTACCCAACGGCCGGCGCGGGAAGCATACGACTGTGAAAGCCCACGGTCTTGCCCTGCTGGAACGACGTACCTTCGAACCGAACCTCCACCCGCACGTCGGGGTCGAAGCGCTGCTTCCGCAGCTCCGCGACGCTCCGCGATGGGTGTTTGCCTTCGTCTCCCAGCAGGAGACTGATCATCTCCCGGTAGTCATACCCCCGCCCGATGGTCCCCCGAACCTTGCGTCCGGAAGCGTGATCGATCGTGGGCGTGAACGGGTCGCCGAAATCCCCACCACCCGCCGCGTCGTCGACGCGCGGTCCCTTGCTGGCCCGGAACCACAGGCCCCGGTATCCGCCTTCCACCGGCTCCTCCAACCGGACCTGGCGGGCCAACGGAATGAACGCCGGGTGGAGCGCGTGTGAGGGTACCGGGTCCTTGCCGTTCCACGGCTCCGTCCAGAGCGCCCAGAGGTCGCCCCTGAGGCCGTGGTCGCTGCGGATGGTGTCCAGCCGTTTCAGGAGCACCTGCACGTCGTAGCGGAACGTCCGCTCGAGCGAGCCGTCCAACCACGCCCCCATGAACGGGGTGCCGCTGGCGGCCCCGGAGCGGGAGCCGGTCAATTGGGACTCGTAATTTCCCCTTCCGGCATAGATCACCGATGTCTGGTACTCGACCAAAGCGAACACCAGGCGCTCCGGGGACAGCCACCGGATGACCCCGGGCTTGCGCTCGTGGTTCTTCGCGCCCATGGCGCCGGTCAGTCGGCTCACGCCATCCCGCTTGAACTTCAGCTGGTCCAGGGGCTGGTCGGCCGTGGCCGGAGCCTGCAGGAACGCCGGGTCCATTGCTCTGCCCGCGTGGAGCGACCAGGCCGCCCCGCCGCCGGCCGCCCTCTGCAATGCGTCCCGAACCGTCTCGGCGAGCGAATCCGGGGGCTCGTCCGCGACGGACTGCACGGTTCGTCCTTCCACCTCCAGCGCACGAGCGGCGCACCGGACGAGAAAGCGGTACCAGTACGAGTGCTGCGGAGCGGAGAGGTTCGGGAATCCCTCCACCGGGGGCCCGCGTTCCGACAGAAGGGCCGCCAGCGTACCCGCGAGCGTTTGCTCGCTTCGTTCCTGACGCGGATGCTCCAGCGTCAGGATCGGGTCGTCGATCAGGTTGGCCACGTCTTGTCCCAGCTGATTGGGTCGATAGGATGTACGGATGCGGTATGATACACTGGGGGAGTGACAGTAGGGGGTTAGGAGTCACAGAGACCTGTCGTTCTCACACCCGGACCAGCAGAATCCCACGCGGGAGCCGCCGGGTCAAGTAGGAGTTGCGGCATCATGGGAACATGAGCCGGAAGAACGTCGCTACCCGCTCCATAATGGCCACGACTTCCGCGAGCGAGCTCCGCCGCTCTCGACAGTGGTGGACGTACACGTCAACCCGAAGTTGACGTAACAACTCCACGTTCTCATGGACATCATCAGGATCGGCCATACCCCCGCTCGCGCGAGGAATTCCGTCAGTTCGCCGATCTACCGCCACCGACAACGGGTCCACCTCCACACTGTGGAGAATTGTATTACCACCACCAACAACATTCATGGTAGACCTGAAGATGTCAAGAAGGCCGCTTGATCCGAGTTGTTTCTGGGCCAAACTGGGTGACGCCGGCTATCACCCCCTCGTGGCCCACAGCGCCGACGTAGCCGCTGTCTTCGCGGAGCTGATTGCCGAGGGCACGCCGCTCTCCCGGTCGCTGGCGCTGGCAGCGGGGGTGGGAGAGCTCACGCCCATGCACCGCGCCCAGCTGACGTTTCTGGCAGCGCTCCACGACGTAGGCAAAGCCGGCCACGGCTTTCAGGCGATGGGGTTACCCCGCGTGTTGCGGGGATTCGATGAATTCCGCGGGCACGTCACTCCCCTCCTCTCGGCACTCACGTCGTC
>CAYMLW010000297.1:1584-5735 GCA_964391035.1 uncultured Gemmatimonadaceae bacterium | reverse complement strand
CTGGTCGCTGGTCGCCGGTCGCCGGTCGCTGGTCGCTGGTCGCCGGTCGCCGGTCGCCGGAGACTGGACGCTGGACGTCCCGCGTGGCAGCTTGAGCGTCATGAGCTTCCCGTTCCCCGACCCCGTCCCGCTGTCGACCCTCCTGGGCCTCTCCGCCGCGGTGGTCTTCGGCCTCATGCTGATCCTCTGGCTCGTCAGCCTGCGTCTCGAGGACTCCAGCATCGCCGATATCGCCTGGGGGCCGCTCTTCGTCGTGGTCGCACTCCTCGGCGTGGTCTGGGGCCAGGGCTGGCCCGGCCGCCGGCTCCTGGTCCTCGCCATTGTCGGACTCTGGGGACTCCGCCTGGGGTGGCACATCTACAGCCGCAACCGGGGCCAGGGCGAGGATCCGCGATACGCCCGATGGCGGGAGCGGCACGGCCCCCGCTGGCGATGGGTGAGCCTCTTCAAGGTCTTCCTCCTTCAGGGCGCCATCCTCTGGCTGGTCTCGCTCCCGATCCAGCTCGCCACGGGGATGACCGGCGCAGAGCACTACACCGTCTGGGACGCCGTGGGCGAGCTGCTCTGGGCCGTCGGGTTCCTGCTCGAGGTCATCTCCGACGCCCAGCTCCGGGCCTTCAAGGCGGACCCGGACCGGGGCGGCATCCTCGATACCGGTCTCTGGCGGTTCTCCCGCCACCCCAACTACTTCGGCGAGGCCGTCCTGTGGTGGGGAATCGCCCTCGTGGCCCTGTCCGTGCCCTGGGGCTGGGCGACGCTCCCGTCCGCGCTCCTCATGACCCTCCTCCTCCGCTACGTCTCCGGCGTGCCCCTGGCCGAGCGCATGATGGAGGGCCGCGACGGCTGGGACGAGTACGCGGCGAGGACGCCGATCTTCGTGCCGGGCCCGGCGCGCGGCCCCCTGCGGAACCCCGGCTGAGGCTCGCCGGTTCGATTCCAGGGAGGGCGACGCCTCCGGGTCGGGAACACCCGGCGCTGAACCCGCGCCGCCCCGAGCGGTATCACCGCCCGTACACACACGACCAGAGCTCCGACTGCCATGCGACATATTCAGCTTTCCGCGATCCTCTTCCTCGTCCTGCTCCTGGCGGCCCCGGCCCCGGGTGTCGGCCCGCGACCAACCCACGCCCAGGCAGGGATTGCGGTTGGCGCCACACCGGACCCCGTCGTCCTCGAGACCCTCGACGGCGAGGACGCCGACCTGGCCGCCGTCATCGGATCCGGCCCCGTCCTCATCGAGTTCTGGGCCACCTGGTGCGCCGTCTGCCGCGGCCTCGAGCCCGAGATGAAGGCCGCCCACGAGGCCTACGGCGACGCCGTCGAGTTCGTGATCGTCGCCGCCGCCGTCGCTCAGACCAAGGACCAGATCAAGCAGCACCTGGAACGACACCCCCTGCCGGGACGGGTCCTGTGGGACACCCGGGGGCGATTCACCCGCGAGTTCGACGCTCCCGGCACCGGATGGGTCGTCATCCTGGATGCCGAGGGCAAGGTGGCCTACACCGGCACGGGTCCCGACCAGGACCTGACCGCGGCCCTGGCCGAGGTGGTCGACGGCGACTGACGGAGCCGCCCTTGCCCCCTCGCTCGTCCTCCACCCATCCTACCCGAAATCGGCCGAGACCGAGCGTGCGGAGGGCTTCCGGGGCTCTGCCTGCCCCGGCGCCCTTCCCGCGCCTTCCCGAGAAAGTGTCGCCATGCGTTCCATTCACCGCCTGGGCCTCTCCTTCGCCCTCATCGTCGCCGTGGCCCCTGTCGCCGTGGCCCCTGTCGCCGTGGCCCAGGGGGATCTCACGCCCCTGGACGTCCTTTCGCTGGAGACCGTCTCCGGCGCGTATCCCAGCCCGGACGGAGCCACGGTGCTCTTCACCCGCAGCGTTCCACGGGCCCCCGACGAGGGCGTGGGGAGCGGGTTTTCCCAGCTGTACCTCCTGAGCGCCGCCGGTGGCGAGCGCCTGCTGCCGGACCGCCGGGGCATCCGGGGCGTGGCGTGGATGCCCGACGGGAGCCGCGTGACCTTCCTCGACCGCCGGGACGACGACCCCGGGCGCCAGCTCTACGCCATGGAGCTGAACGGACGCACCCCGGAACGTGTGTTCGAGGCCCCGCTGGGGATCGGACAGTACCGGTGGTCGCCCGACGGCTCGGCGGTGGCCTTCACCGCCACCCTGCCACCGCCCGACTCACGGGCCCGGGCCCGTGAGGCGGGCTTCCGCCAGCGGGTCTACGACGAGGACTGGAACCCCGTCGGCCTCTTCCTCGGGGACGCGGCCACCGATGCAGTCCGCCAGCTCGACGTGGGCGGGCAGAGCCCCTTCGACCTCGAGTGGTCCCCGGACGGCACTCGCCTGCTCCTGGCGCTGGCGCCCCGGAACCTCACCGACGACGGCTACATGTTCAAGCGCATCCACGTGCTGGACGTGCTGTCAGGGGACGTGCGGAAGCTGGTGGACAACCCGGGCAAGCTGGGGCAGTTGGGCTGGTCGCCCGACGGCACCCGTGTGGCCTACATCGGCGCCGCGGACCCCCGGGACCCCCACGCCGGGATGCTCTTCATGGCCGATGCCACCACCGGCGAGGTGACCGCCCTCACGCCGGGCTTCGAAGGGATGGTCCACGCCTTCGAGTGGCTGGACGACGATCTCCTGCGCCTGAACGTGAGCCGGGGCGCCCACCGTGTCCTCTCCGACTTCTCCCTGGCGGACCGGAGCTGGTCGGACCTGCCCTCGGGCCCCTTCGTGCCGTCCTCGGCCCACACCGCGGGGGACCGG
The DNA here is from genome assembly GCA_964391035.1 of uncultured Gemmatimonadaceae bacterium. Classification (GTDB taxonomy): domain Bacteria; phylum Gemmatimonadota; class Gemmatimonadetes; order Longimicrobiales; family RSA9; genus JAWVYT01. The sequence goes on along the minus strand of CAYMLW010000297.1, from coordinate 2,964 downwards.
GTGGTGGCCACGGGATCGAGCCCGAGCCACCCCACGGAGCTGTACATCCTGGACCATGGGACCTGGGACCGGCGGACGGACTCCAACCCCACCCTCCACGACGTCCAGCTCAGCCGGCAGGAGATCTACTCCTTCACGGCCCGGGACGGCGTGGAGGTGGAGGGGATCCTCCTGTATCCCCTGGGCTTCCGGGAGGGCACCCGGTACCCCCTGGTCATCGTCGTACATGGCGGGCCGGAGAGCCACTACAACAACCAGTGGCTCACGGGCTACAGCTCCTGGGGCCAGCTCCTGAGCCGGGACGGGTTCTTCGTCTGGTACCCCAACTACCGGTCCAGCACCGGGCGGGGCGTGGCCTACGCCAAGGACGACCACGGCGACCTGGCGGGGACGGAGTTCGACGACCAGGTGGACGCCATCGACCACTTCGTGCGACGGGGCTGGGTGGACCGCGACCGCGTGGGCCTCGGCGGCGGATCCTACGGCGGCTACGCCGGTGCCTGGGCCGCCACGAAGCACACCGAGCACTACGCCGCGGCGGTGGCCTTCGTGCCCATAACCCACGTGGCCACCAAGTACCTCACAACGGACATCCCGTGGGAGTACTACTACGTCCACTACCAGGAGGCCTGGCCCTTCGAGCAGTGGGACTACATGGAAGAGCGTAGCCCCCTCACCTACGCGCCCCGGTCCCGGACGCCTCTGCTGCTGGCCGGCGGGACGGCGGACCCGCGGGTCCATCCCAGCCAGCCGTTCATGCTGTACCGTGCCGTGAAAGAGACCACCGACACCCCGGTCCGCTACGTCCAGTATCCGGGCGAGGGCCACGGCAACCGCCAGAACGTCTACCGCTACGACTACCTGCTCCGGACCCTGCGGTGGTTCCGGCACTACCTCCGTCCCGGCGACCACCGGAGCGATTCTCCACCGCCCCTGGACCTGGACTACGGCGCCTGGCTGGACGGGCAATAGCCGACCGACCCCCCGTTTCTACTCCTGCCCGGTGAGCCGGTCGATGACTTCGGCCAGGTCCTCGTACGCCGTGGGGTCCGTCTCCCGGAACGGCGTGGCCGTATGGGCGATCCGGCCGTCCGGTCCGATCACGAAGAGGTTCCGGTTGGTCAGGTTCGGCCCGAGCCGATTCGCCACCGCGCCGTACTTCTCGGCAGCGGCCAGGTCCCCGTCGCTCGCCATGAGGAACGGGAAGTCGTCGTCGTGGGCCCACGACGCCAGGTCCTCGATGTCGTTCGTGCTGATGGCGATCAGCACCACGTCCTGACCGAGGTTGAAGAGCTGCGCGTACTGATCACGGTACGCGTGCATTTGGATCGTTCAGCCGCGTGTTCTGGCCCGGAAGAAGAAGGCCAGGACCACGGTCTC
>CAYMLW010000297.1:0-1574 GCA_964391035.1 uncultured Gemmatimonadaceae bacterium | reverse complement strand
GTCGGCCAGTACGCCGTGGCGCATGGCACCCGGCAGCGCGAAGTCCGGGGCCTCGGCCCCGACCTCGAGGGGCTCCTGCGCCGCCGCCTCCGGCGTGGCGGCGCCCATGGCCACCAGCCCCAGCGCAACTGGGGTGGATAGGAAAAGGCGTCGCATGTCTCGGAATTGCTGTGGGATCGTTGGGGGTCGACGCCCGCAAGATAGCCCGGTTCGCGGCGGCCCGGAACCCTCCAGCCGCTGCACTACGGCCCGGAGCCCGCCTACGGCCCGCGGCCGGTGGACGGCCGAAGCCGGCGTACGGCCCCGGAGCCGGTGTCACCCGCGGATACGAAGCCTGCCGCCAGGTCGGTCCAATCACCCCCACCTCGATCGCCGGCCGCAGAACGGCACGGAGACTTTCTGCGATTATCACTGAGATTCTCCAGCTCGATGGCCAGCCGCGAAACCGCATGGAGATACTCTGCGATTATCAACGAAACTCTCCAGCTCGATGGATCCCGGGCCCAGCCCCCTAAGGCCGCGCGCCACAGGCCCGGCATGCCGACCCGGGTCGCGCATCGTGTGACCTGTGACCTGTGACCTGTGACCTGTGCCCTGTGACCTGGGCCGTATCCCGTGTCCCGTGTCCCGCGCGCGGCCCCTCGCGCGGCCTGCGCCGCGTCCTGTACGCCGTGGCCGCCGATTGCCCGCCCCCCTCGTCGGTGCGTACGTTTAATGGTTGAAGCCCCAGTCACATGGAACCGAAAGGCAGCGGGATGAGAGCTCTGATCACGCTCGGGCTGCTCGTGGGGGTGGCGAGCGCATGTGCACCCCCCGACCGGGAGGCCGATATCTTCCCTTACGACTACGAGAAGGTGGAGCTGGACAACGGCCTCACGGCCTACCTGATCAACGGGGGCGCCCCCGGCCAGATCGCCTACGTCAGCATGGTGCGCACGGGCGCACGGGACGAGGTGGAGGAGGGCCGGACCGGTTACGCCCACTTCTTCGAGCACATGATGTTCCGGGGTACCGAGAAGTACCCGAACTTCGACGACGTGACCGCGAGCATGGGCGCGGCGAGGAACGCGTTCACGTCCAATGACATGACCGTGTACTACCTGGTCGTGGCCAGCGAGTACCTGGAACAGACCATGGACCTGGAGAGCGACCGGTTCCAGAACCTGGCCTACACGGAGCCCGAGTTCCGGACGGAAGCCGGGGCCATCCTGGGCGAGTACAGCCAGAGCAAGGCCAGCCCGTTCGCCTACCTGAACGAGTCGGTCCGGGACCTCGCCTACGACGTGCACACGTACGAGCACACCACCATCGGCTTCGAGGAGGACATCCGGGCCATGCCCGAGGGCTTCGAGTACAGCCGTTCGTTCTACGACCGGTTCTACCGCCCCGAGAACGTGGTCCTGGTCATCGCCGGCGACTTCGACACCGACGAAGCCGAGGCGCTGATCGAGGAGTACTACGGCGACTGGGAGCCCGGCTACGTCGCGCCCGAGGTGCAGCCGGAGCCCGAGCAGACGGCCGCCCGGGACAGCGTGGTCGAGTATCCCGCACGTACGCTCCCCATCGTGAGCATC
>CAYMLW010000296.1:0-5744 GCA_964391035.1 uncultured Gemmatimonadaceae bacterium | reverse complement strand
GGTCGAATCCTGGATTCAGACCCAGCGGAGGGACCATGGCGAACGACTACGAGGACGCGCTCAACCTGGACCAGATGGACGACGCCGACATCGGCGAGCTCGTCCGGCAGCGTCTCGACGAGGACCCCGGCTTCGACGTCGACGCGGTGGAGATCGAGGTCGAGGCCGGCGCCGTGACCGTCGAGGGGCGGGTCGGGACGGAGGACGAGCGACAGCACGTCGCCCGGACGCTCACGGCCCTGGGCGTGACCGCTCACAACAACGTGGTGGTCGACGAGACCGTCCGTGCGCAGGCTCCCGAGGCAGCCGATGACGCCGCGGGCCACCAGGCCGAGGCCTCCGCCGGGCCCACGGGGCGGCCGGGCCAGGCCACATCGGACACCGCAGCCCACCTCCGGGATGATCGTGCCGGCGACCAGTACGGCACCCAGGACCCCCGGAAAGCCGTCGAGCGCGGGCAGTCGTACTCCCCGCCCGAGGAGCCCCAGGTCGGCGTGGAAAGCGACGAGCGGCACTGAGCGCGTCGTCGCGGTGCTCACGAGCGTCGAGCGCCACGATCGCGGGCCGTGGGGGCCGCCTCCCTTCCCTTGCGACCCTCCCGCCGCCCGATCAACATCCTGCCATGAAACGACCCGGACTGTTCCTGGTCCTGCTCCTGCTGGTCGGCTGCGCGGGGAATGGCTGCGTGCCGGCGGAGGAACGCGCGCGAGTGCTCCTGGTCACGACCACGACGGTCGAGGACTCCGGCCTGCTCGACACCCTCGTCGCGGCCTACCACGGGTCGCAGGACCGCTATCGACTGGCCACGACGGCCGTGGGCTCGGGTGCCGCGCTGGCCCTCGGTCGACGGGGCGATGCCGACCTCCTGTTGACCCACGACCCGACGGGCGAGGCCGCGTTCATGGAGGCCGGCCACGGGACCCGGCAGGCCCCGGTCATGGGCAACGAGTTCGTGCTGGCCGGACCCGCAGCCGACCCGGCCTCGGTCCGCGGCACCACCGACCTGGCGGAAGGGATGGCCCGGATCGCCGCCGCCGATGCCCCGTTCGTTTCCCGCGGCGACGAGTCGGGTACGCACCGGAAGGAGGGGGAGCTGCGGGCCCGGCGAGGCGCCACGCCGCGTGAGGGCGATGACGCCGGCAGATCCCCCTGGCCTGCCTACATCGAGTCGGGCTCGGGGATGGCCGAAACGCTGCGGATCGCGGACCAGCGAGAGGCCTACGTCCTCACGGACCTGGGCACGTTCCGCCACCTGGCCGACGGGCTCGAACTCGAAGTCCTCGCCCGGGGCGAGCCGCCGGAGCCGAACCCGTACCGCTACACGGTCCCGACCCGGCAGACCCATCCCTACGGGGCCCGGCACTTCCTCGAGTGGCTGGTCGGTCCCGGCCAGGAGGTGATCGGGGCCTGGGGCGTCGACCGCTACGGAGAGCCGCTGTTCCATCCCGCGGCCGAGCCGGACTAGCATGGGCCTGATCGTCGACGCCTTCGCACAGGCCGTCCGACTGCTGGTGTCGCTGGACGGCTACGTCCTGGAGATCCTGTGGCGTTCTCTCCAGGTCTCCGGCGGCGCCATGCTCCTCGGCGTGGCCATCGGACTGCCCGTCGGGGTCGGGCTGGGCGTGGGCCGGTTCCCGGGTCGCGGCGCCCTGGTCGCCCTGACCTACACGGGCTTCGCGCTGCCGCCGGTGGTGGTGGGGCTGGTGGTCTACCTGCTCCTGTCGCGGCAGGGGCCGATCGGCGGTCTCGAGATGCTCTTCAGCTCCGGCGCCATGACCCTCGCCCAGGCGATCCTCGCCGCGCCTTACGTGGCCGGCGTGAGCCTGGCCGCGGTGCAGGCGGTGCCGCCGGAGATCCGGCTCCAGGCCCGGGCCCTCGGCGCGAGCCGGACGCTCTCGCTCTGGATGCAGGTCCGGGAGGCCCGGCTCGGGATTCTGGCGGCGATCATCGCCGGCTTCGGCGCCGTGATCTCGGAGGTCGGCGCCGCGATGATGGTGGGCGGGAACATTGCCGGCGAGACCCGGGTGCTCACCACAGCCATCGTCCTGGAAACCCGGCGGGGCAACTTCGAGACGGCCATGGCCCTGGGGATCATCCTCCTGACCATCGTGCTGATCGTGAACGTACTGCTGACCCGGGTCCAGCAGGGCCCGGCATGGCAGCAGGCGGTGACGGAGCGACCGTGGGCATGAGGGGCACCGCGGAGGGCGCCCCGAGGGTCCATGGAATCGGCGACAGCGCAGGTGCCGGATCCACGCCGATCCTCGAGGCCGAGGGGCTCCGACACGCGTACGGCGGCCGGCCGGTGGTGGACGTGGACCGGCTCCGGATCGAGACGGACGAGGTCGTGGCCGTGCTCGGCCCGAACGGCGCCGGGAAGTCCACGCTGCTGCGCCTCCTCCTCGGGCTCGAGCGGCCCAGCGCCGGCGAGGTGCGGCTGAACGGGAGGTCGCTGGCGGACGGGGACGAGGCGCTGCGGCGTCGCATGGTCGGCGTGCTCCAGCGACCCGAGCTCTTCAGCGGGACCGTCCGCTTCAACCTGCGATTCGGGCTGCGGGCCCGGGGCGTGCCGCGGGGGACGTGGGCGGACCGGTGCCGGGAGGTGGCGGCCGAGCTCGGGATCGGGAGGCTGCTGGACGCGGACGTGACGAGGCTGTCGGGCGGCGAGGCCCAGCGGGTGGCCCTGGCCCGGGCGCTGGTCCTCGAGCCGGACGCGCTGCTCCTGGACGAGCCCACGGCGAGCCTGGACGTGACCGTGCGTCGCCGGTTCCGGGAGGAGCTGGGCACGGTCATGCGGGAGCGGGCCCGGAGCGTGCTGCTGATCACGCACGACCCCAGCGACGCCTTCGACCTGGCCGACCGCGTCTACGTCATGGAGGGCGGCCGGTTCGTCCAGGTCGGGACCCCCGAGGACCTGACCACGACGCCGGCCACCCCGTTCGTCGCGGCGTTCACGGGTGCGGAGCTGCTCTTGGATGGCACGGTGGAGCGGATCAGCGACGGCACGCTCGACGTCTCGACGGGCGCCGCCACCCTCGTGGCCCGCTGCACCGAAGGCCGGCTCCAGCCAGGAGACCGGATCCATGTCCGGTATCGACCGGAGGATGTGATCCTGACCCGGACCGGGGAGCCGGACACCAGCGCCCGGAACCGGCTGCGCATGACGGTGCGGTCGGTGACGCCGGTGGGCGGGATGGTCCGGGTCCGGCTGGAAGGGCCCATCACACTGGTTGCACTGGTCACCCGGGGGAGCGCCGACCGGCTGGGCATCACGCCGGGGTCGGAGATCGTCGCGCTGTTGAAGACCGCCGCACTGGCCGTGTACCTTTCGGAGAGAGCATGAGCCGAGTCACCGAGCCCGTCGCCGAAGCCGTCGTCCGCCTGTCGGTCAACGGAGAGACCGTCGCCGTCTGGACCGCGTCCCCGCACGCCCTCGACGCCCTCGGCATCGGGCGGCTCCGGTCCCTCGGGTACATCCGGGACCGCGACGACGTTCTCGCCTCCGCTGTCCGTCCGCCGCCCCGCACCGGCGACGGCACCCATCACATCGACGTCTCCATTCCCGCCGATCGCATGGCCGCGGGGACCGCCGAGCGGGAGCATCGCACGGAGCACGGGTGTGGACTGCGGTATCTCATCGACTGCCGACCCGACCTCCTGCCCCCACGGTACGACACCCTCCCGATTCCTGCCGCCGACGCCTTTCCCGAGCTCTTTCACCGGCTCTACGACCGTTCCCCCTCCCGCCAGACGACCGGCGGCCACCACACCACCGCCCTGACCGACGGCGCCTCGCTCCTCCACCTGCACGAGGTGGTGGGCCGGCACAACGGCGCCGACAAGGCCATCGGAGGCGGGATCCTCGCCGGCCACGACCTCCATCGCCTCGGCATGGTCACCACCGCGCGGATCAGCGGGCAGCTCGCCGAGAAGGCCGCCAGGGCCGGCATCGCCTGGGTGGCCAGCCGGTCCGTCCCCACGACCCTGGCCGTCGAGATCGCCACAGCGGCGGGCATGCCGCTGGTGGCGCGGGCCGCCGGGAAGGAGAGTCGGACGTTCGGTGAGTGAAGACACTCCCCTGGGAGCCGTCCTGGCGGGTGGAGAGAGCTCGCGGTACGGGGCGCCGAAAGCGCTGGCGAAGGTCGGCGGCGTCCGGATCATCGACCGGGTGGTGGACGCCCTCCGGCACGTCACCCCCGATCTCGCGATCTCCGCCAACGAGCCCGGCCTGTTCGCCGATCTCGGGCTGCCGATCCTCCCCGACGCACGGGAGAGGCTCGGCCCGCTGGGCGGGATCTACACGCTCCTCGTGCGCGCCCGCGCCGAGGGGCGGCCCGGGATCCTCGCCGTGGCCTGTGACATGCCGTTCCCCTCTCCGGCACTGCTGACGCTGCTGGCCTGGAGGGGGTTCCGACACGGAAACCCACCGGCGCCCGTCGAGCCCGGGGATCCGGGGTCGGACTCGGACTCGGGCTCGGACTCGGGCTCGGGGGGTGGATGGCTCCCCGATGTCGTCGTCCCGGCGAGCGGGGGGCGCCGCGGGATCGAGCCCCTCTTCGCCGCGTATTCGGTTCGCTGCATCCCGGCCATCGACGCGGCCCTGGACGCGGGGGACCGGCGGATGATCGGGTTCCACGACCGGGTCAGCGTGCATACCATCCCTCTCGTGGAGGTCGAGGCCGTCTGCGACCCGGGCAGGGCGTTCCTGAACGTCAACACGCGAGAAGATCGGGAACGGGCGGAGTGGTTGGTGGAACGGGACGAGCACGACGAGGGAGGCGGATAGATGGTGGTCGATTGGTCGGGGCGGGACGCGGACTGGCTCACGGTGCGGGAGGCCGTGGAGCGGGGGCTGGCTGCGGTCGAGCCGCTGGAAGCGGAGGAGACGAAGCTGGAGGACGCTCTGGGTCGGGTCCTGGCCGAGGACGTCGCTTCCCCGGTGCACCAGCCGCCGTGGGACAACTCGGCCATGGACGGCTACGCGGTCCGGGCCGCGGACATCGACGGGGCCAGCGGCGACGCGCCCGTCCGCCTCGCCGTGGTCGACACCATCCCGGCGGGCGGCTTCCCGTCCCGCGCCATCGGACCGGGCGAGGCCGCCAAGATCATGACCGGGGCGCCCACGCCCGAGGGCGCCGATTCCGTGGTCCGGGTGGAGCACACCGATGCGGGCGACGAGACCGTCGAGATCCGGCACGACAAAGACACGCACGCCAACATCCGACGCCGCGGCGAGGACCTGGCGACGGGCTCTCTCGCGCTGCCGGGCGGGACCGCCATCGGACCGGCAGCGATGGGCGTGCTGGCCATCGCGGGAGTGGCCCGGCCGCGGGTCGTGCGGCGTCCCGTCGTCGCCATCCTGAGCAACGGCGACGAGCTGGTCGACCTGAAGGACTTCGACCAGGTACGGGCCGGCCGCAAGATCGTGAACTCGAACAGCTACTCGCTGATGGGCGCCGTGTCCGCCATGGGGTGCACGCCCCGGCTGCTCGGCATTGCCCGGGACGACGCCCCGCACATCCGGGAGAAGCTGGAGCCCGGCCTCGATGCCGACATCCTCATCACCTCCGCCGGTGCGGCGGTGGGCGAGCACGACCGGGTCAAGGACGTGCTGGACGAGATGGGCTACGAGCTGGACTTCTGGCGCATCCGCATGCGACCCGGCAGCCCGGCGTCCCTGGGCCGGATCCCGCGCCGCGGTTGTCGTCCCCTCCTGGTCTGGGGACTGCCCGGCAACCCGGTCT
>CAYMLW010000295.1:0-5751 GCA_964391035.1 uncultured Gemmatimonadaceae bacterium | reverse complement strand
TCGACTCGATCATCCGAGCTCGTGCAGGGCCGTAAGTAACAGAGTAGTACTAGTGGTCTGACACCGAAATGTCGTGACATTCGAACGCGGCTGCATCCCGCCTCGCGGCGTTGCTCGGGGTCGTCATAGCGCTGCTATGCCTCCCCGCTCGCGCCTACCGAGGCGGGCGCTTCCGCGTTCTCGATGTATACGGGACTTCGGCATCAGACCGCTAGGTGAAGCGGATGCCGTTGGGCGCGATGTCGCCGGGCTTGGGCGCGGGCGGCTGGCGGCGGTCGCCCTTCCTCGAACCCTGCTTCCGCCGGCCCCGCGAACCGTGCTCCGTGTTCCGCGAACCGTGCTCCGTGTTCCGTGAACCGTGCTCCGTGTTCCGTGAACCGTGATCCGTCTTCCGTGAACCGTCGCCGAAGGGGTCGGGCTTCATGCTCAGCCCGATCCGGCTGCGGTCGAGGTCGACGGAGAGGACGGTGACCTTGACCCTGTCGCCCACGCTGACCACGTCGGCGGGGTCCTTGACGAAGCGGTCGGCGAGCTGGGAGACGTGGACGAGCCCGTCCTGGTGGACCCCGATGTCGACGAAGGCGCCGAAGGCGACGACGTTGGTCACCACGCCGTCCAGCTTCATTCCCTTCTTGAGGTCCTTCACCTCCTTCACGTCCTCGCGGAAGGTCGGGGCTTCGAAGGTGTCGCGGGGATCGCGGCCGGGCCTGAGGAGCTCGTCGGCGATGTCATCGAGGGTGGGCCGGCCGACGTCGTCGGAGGCGTAGCGGTCGAGGTCGATCTTCCTGACGGCGGCCTCGTTCTCGACGAGCTCGGCCAGGGGCATGTCCAGGTCCGCGGCCATGCGCTCGACCAGGTCGTAGCGCTCGGGGTGGACGGCGGTCCGGTCGAGGGGGTAGGCTGCGTTGCGGATCCGGAGGAAGCCGGCGGCCTGCTCGAAGGCCTTGGGGCCCAGGCGGTTGACGTCGAGGAGCTCCTTGCGGGCGCGGAAGCCCCTTTTGCCGTCGCGGTAGTTTACGATGTTGGCGGCCAGGGTCGGGCCGAGGCCGGCCACGTACGAGAGCAGCGACGCCGAGGCGGTGTTCAGCTCGACGCCCACCCGGTTCACGCAGATGGTGACCACCTCGTCGAGGCGCTTCTTGAGGCGAGGCTGTTCGACGTCGTGCTGGTACTGGCCGACCCCGATGGACTTGGCGTCGATCTTGACCAGCTCGGCCAGCGGATCCTGGAGCCGGCGGGCGATGGAGACAGCGCCCCGGAGCGAGACGTCGAGGTCGGGCAGCTCGTCCCGGGCCACCTCCGACGCCGAGTAGACGCTGGCGCCGGATTCGTTCACCATGACCACGGCGGGGGCGTCCGGGCCCAGGATATCGATGGCGGCCCGGACGGCCTGGTCGGTCTCCCGGGACGCGGTGCCGTTGCCGATGGCGATGAAGGTGGGCTCGTGCGCCCGGATCAGCGACCGCAGCCCGTCGCCGAAGCGGTCCTTCTGGTGGAGGTAGAGCGTGGCGGTGTCGAGGACGGCGCCGGTCTTCGAGACGGCGGCCGCCTTCACCCCCGTCCGGAAGCCGGGGTCCAGCCCGAGGACCGACTTCTCGCCGGCGGGCGCGGTCAGCAGCAGCTGCTCGAGGTTCCGGCCAAAGATGCCGATGGCCTTCTCATCCGCCCGGTCCTTCAGCTCGAGGCGGAGCTCGGTCTGGATCGACGGCGCGATCAGCCGCCGGTACGCGTCCTCCGCGGCCCGGGTCAGCTGTGCGCGGGCGGGCCGGTCCTTCACGACCCGGGCGACCACGCCCTCGACCAGCTCGTCGGGCGTCTCCACTTTCCATGTCAGCACCTCCTCCGCCTCGCCGCGACGTATCGCCAGCATGCGATGGCTCGGGATGGCCGTGGCCTTCTGGCTGAACTCGAAGTAGTCCCGGAACCGGGCGGCCTCGTCGGTGTCCTCCCGGTCCCGCAGCACCCGCGAGACGACCACGCCATCGGCCCGGCTCCGGTCCCGGACCCAGCCCCTGAGCCCGGCATCCTCCGAGACACGCTCGGCCAGGATGTCCCGTGCGCCCTGGAGCACGTCCTCCGGCGTCTCGAGCCCGTGGTCTTCGCCGGTGGCGTCATCGGTGTAGTCGGCGGCTGCGGTGAGGGCCCCGGCGTCGTCCAGGTCGCCGTCCCATAGGCCGTCGGCCAGCGGCTCGAGGCCCTTCTCCTTCGCGATCGTGGCCCGGGTCCGGCGCTTCGGCTTGTACGGCAGGTAGAGGTCCTCGAGGGCCTGCTTCGTGGCCGCGGCCTCGATCTTCGCCCGCAGCTCGTCGGTCAGCTCGCCCTGCTCGTCGATGGACTCGAGGACCGTGGCACGACGGTCCTCCAGCTCCCGCAGGTACGCCGCCCGGTCCCGGACATCCCGGAGCTGGACCTCGTCCAGCCCGCCCGTCGCTTCCTTTCGGTAGCGGGCGATGAACGGAAGGGTGTTGCCTTCGTCGAAGAGGGCGAGGGCCGGGCCGACCTGCTTCGGCGAGAGGTCCAGCTCGGTGGCGACCGTGGTGACGATGCTGGTGAGGTTCTTCTGGGCCGGCATGTAGGGCGTCGGTGAAGCGTGAACGGTCATCGAGTATCGAGGATCGAGGTCGAGGTCGAGGATCGAGGATCGAGGATCGAGGATCGAGGTCGAGGAATCGAGGCCGATTTCGCTTTCGGGTTCGAGGGTCGGCCGACGGGTCGGCCAGGCCGGGGCGAAAGGTGGCGCGACGGGCTGCGGGGATCAAGCCGGGGGGGTTCAGGTGGCGTGGGCGTGAGCGTGAGCGTGAGCGGCGAAGTCGGATCGTATGGAGGAATTCAGCGATTATCGCAGAAGCTCTCCACCTCGAACTCCGGCCGGCCAATCGGATGGATGAATTCGGCGATTATCGCTGAGAGTCTCCACCCGGGTGGGCAAAGCTCACCGCGGCGAGAGATCCCTCCATGGTTTCGGCTGCCGTGGTCGTGCGGCTGCGGTGGTCGCGCGGCCGTTGTGGTCGTGGCGTCGGGTAGCGCTCGGGGGCCCGGCGCACGGCCGTCAAACGCTGGTGGGCGAGCAGAAGCAGGGCATCCTCGAGCGCACGGGGGCAGACCGATCCGGAGGAGAACGTCGCGCAGATCGCCGGCGCGGCTCTAGACCACGCGCACGCGAATTCGGGGTCAGAGGAGGTGGCCGAGGCGGGTGGCGCGGCGGCGGTGGGCGAGGACGAGGAAGAGCTCGGCGGTGGCGATGGCGTCGGAGAGGGCCTCGTGGGCGCGGTGCCGTGGGAGGCCGAAGCGGGCGCGAGCGTCGCTGGACGCTGGACGCTGGACGCTGGACGCTGGACGCTGGACGCTGGACGCTGGACGCCGGGTCATGTCAGGTGCTCGGTGTGGTAGCGCTGGCCGAGGGCGTCCTGGGCGTCGCGGATGGCGAGGAACGCCTCCTTGAGGTGTCGGCGTTCGAGGGTGGAGAGGTCGTCGAGGAGGACGTCATTGGAAGGCGGGCGGCCGTCGTGGCGGGCGGCGAGCTGGCTACGGAGCCGGAGCCGGAGGAGGAAGCCGAAGGCCTCGGCCAGTGTGTCGGCGTCGTCGTGTGCGATGGCGCCGGCATCGGCGGCGTGCCGGAGCCGGGCGGGGGTGGAGCGGGTCCGTGCGCCGGTGGCCAGGCCGTGGACGCGCGCGAGGCCGACGACGGGAATGAGGCCGTGGCGCTTGACGTCGACGCGGCCGTCATGGTCCTTGAGCCGGCCGAAGAGGCCGAGGGGCGGCCGGAAGCGGGTGGAGGCGGCGGCGAAGTGGGCGAGGAAGATCTGGTTGCGGCCGGCGTGGTCGAGGAGCTCGTGGAGCGGGTCGAGGGGGAGGAGTCCGCGGACGGGCCGGAAGCGAGCCCGTGGAAGTAGCGGCTATGGACGTCGTCTGGTGCGGAGGTCGGGTCGCCGGTGCCTCCGGCGACAGCAGCGGGGCCGGGGTGGTAGACCAGGGCGTTGTCCTGGTCGGTGAGGAGCGTCTGCTCCATGCGGCCCTCGGAGCCGAAGACGATCCACTCGTACGGATACGGGCAGGGCGGCGGTCCGAGCTCGGCCTCGGCGCTGCGGAGCGCGGAGCGGACCAGGGTGTCGTCGAGGCCGGCGATGACGCGGCCGATCCGGACGGCATCGACGCCCTCGTGGACCGGGGCGGTGGCCGGAAGGGTGAGGAGGGGTCGACTGGCGACGCGGTCGAGGAGCGTATCGGGGCCGCGGCCCTCGGCCAGGACCCGGCCGCGGAGGTCGCGGTCGGTGACGATGCCGGGCCCGACGCCGGGGCCGGCGGAGACGAAGACGGAGCTGAGATCAGGACGATGAAGACGTAGATCGAGCCCTGCTGCGAGATCCAGAAGCCGAGGGGGCAGGCTGCCGAGGGAGAAGGCGTTGAGGGGCTCGACCAGCAGGATGCCGAGGACCGGGCCCACGAGGAACCAGACGGCGAGGAGGAGCGCCGTCCGGCGCAGGAGTCGGGACCACGGGCTGGTCGCACGGAGCCTGGGGGCGGCCGGGCGGGTGTCCGCCGGGCTGCCGACCGGTCCGGGAATACAGGTGCGAATCGAACAGTGACCGAAGCGGTACGTTGGTCGCAGCCGGGGTCGGCGTACTGCAATCTCGGGTCGCCCAGCGGCCGAAGCCGTCCCTTCGTGGAAGCCCGGGCTCGGCGCACTGCAGTTTCGGGTCGCTGGGCGACCCCGGGTTGCGTTCGGTCACCTCGTGCCACTCGATCCGAGAGTTCGGGACAGTCCGAGCCGCCGGGCCTTGCCCACGAGGGCACCAGCCCGCCCCACGTGTCCGCGGCCGCGCTTCCAGCACCGCCGTCGGCGTGGCGGCGAGTGCGGCCATGAGGGGCTATACTGACCCTTCGATCAACTCGACGGGGTGAGGCGGGTGACGGAGACGACGACGGCGCGGCGTAGCGGGCGGGAGATCCTGCTGTTCTGGCTGCCGCTGGCGGCGACGTGGCTGATGATGGCTGTGGAGGGCCCGTTCCTGGCGGCGATCATCGCGCGGCTGGCGGACCCGAAGTTCAACCTGGCGGCCCACGGGGTGGCGTACGCGTTCGCGATCCTGGTGGAGGCGCCGGTGATCATGCTGATGAGCGCGTCGACGGCGCTGGTGGAGGACTCGGCGACGTACCGTCGGCTGCGGAACTTCGCGAATGCGCTGAACGTGGGCTCGACGGGGCTGCTGCTGGCGGCGCTGATCCCTCCGGTCTACCGCGGGTTGATGGAGGGACTGATCGGGCTGCCGCGGGAGGTGGCGGACCTGACCTATGGCGCGCTGTGGCTCCTGCTGCCGTGGCCGGCGGCCATCGGCTACCGCCGGTTCCTGCACGGACTGCTGATCCGGTCCGGGCGGACGCGGCTGGTGGCGCTGGGGACGGTGCTCCGGCTGGCGGGAATGGGCGGGACGGCGCTGGTGCTGTACCACGGCTTCGCGCTGCCGGGGGCGTGGGTGGGCGCGGCGTCGCTGTCGATGGGGGTGGTGGTGGAGATGGTGGCGACCCGGATCATGGCGATCCGGACGGTCCGGGAGTTCCGGGGGAAGCGGCGGGAGCCCGACGACGACTCGCCGGCCCACGACGGCTACCGCGCCATCGCGGGGTTCTACTACCCGCTCGCGCTGACGTCGATCATCGGGCTGACGGTGCAGCCGATGCTGACGTTCTTCATGGGACGGGCGCCGGCGCCCATCGAGTCGCTGGCCGTCTTCCCGGTGGTGCACTCGCTGT
>CAYMLW010000294.1:0-5756 GCA_964391035.1 uncultured Gemmatimonadaceae bacterium | reverse complement strand
TGTGCCGGAGGAATGGAGACTGCCCGGGCGCCCACACCGGAAGCCATCCCGGATCTGGAGGAGCAGCTGGCCGAGGCGCCGGAGGATCCGGGCCTCCTCTGGCGGCTGGGCGCCGCTCACCGGGCGGCCGGGGACCTGGAGCAGGCCTCGTCGTACCTGGAGCAGGCGGTGAGCGCCGACCCGACCGAGGCGAACGCTCGCCTGTACCTCGCCATGACGTACGAGGACCAGTCGTACCCGTCCTCGGCGATCGCGGAGTACAACGCGTACCTCGAGCTGGCGCCGGGGTCGCCGCTGGCGGAGGACATCGCGGCCCGGATCCGGCTGCTCCGTCGGCAGGAGCTGCGCCAGGCCGTGCGACGGGCCATGGAGCGGGAGGAGGAGTTGACGGGCGCACCGCCGAGCGACCGGGCGGTGGCCGTGTTCCCGTTCCTGTTCGCCGCCGAGAACGAGGAGCTCCGGCCCCTCGGCCGGGCGCTGGCCCAGATGCTGGCCACGGACCTGGCCCAGCCGGAGCGGATCACGGTCCTCGAACGGGTCCAGATCCAGGCGCTGATGGACGAGCTCGAGCTGATGGAGACCGGGATCGTCGACGCGGAGACCGCCGCCCGGAGCGGCTACCTGGTGGGCGCCGGCCAGATCGTGCAGGGCCAGATCCAGGGCACCGACGAGTCGCTGGAGCTCGACGCTGCGGTGCTCCGGGTGCAGGCGCCGCGGACGGCCAACCGGCGGCCGGTGTCGGTCGAGAACCAGGCCGAGCGGCTGTTCGACATGGAGAAAGAGCTGGCCTTCGAAGTCTTCGAGGCCATGGGCGTCGAGCTGACGCCGGCCGAGCGTGAGCGGGTGAACCAGCGGTGGACGGAGAACCTCCAGGCCGTGCTGGCCTACGGCATGGGGCTGGAGGCGTCGGACCGTGGCGCCTACGCCGAGGCGGCGGAGCACTTCGCGGAGGCCGCCCGCCTGGATCCTGGGTTCGTCGCGGCCAGGCAGGAGGCCGAGGACGCCCGGGAGCTGGCGCAGGCGGAGGGCGTGACCACCGAAGATCTGGTGGAAGCGCCGGCCATCGACGAGCTCCCGACCATCGAGGACCTGGCCATCCCGGAGGTACTGCACCGCAACCCCGCCGCGGAGGTGCTGGGCACCGAGAACATCGGTGGATCGGGAAGCACCGTCATCGAGATCGTGATCCGGACGGGAGGTGGCCGGTGAGTGCGCGTCGCGGGACACCGGGACCCCTCTGGTTGACGGCTCTGGCGCTCATCGTGGCGGCGCCGGCCGCGGCCCAGATCGAGATCACCGCCGGTGGCGGGCTGGCGTTCGAGAGCTACTCGTTCGACGAGCCGGCCAGCGCGGGCATCGAGAGCCTGTCGCTCTTCACCGTGCCCTTCGCGGCGACGGCCGCACCGCTGCCGTCCCTCGACGTCACCCTCTCCGGCGCCCTGGCCCGGGGTTCGATGACCACCTCGACCGGCGACGACATCAGCCTCACCGGGCTCACCGATACCGGCCTGCAGGCCTCGTGGCGGCTGCAGGACCGGGTCGTCGTGACGGGGACCTTCTACGTGCCCACCGGGGCGACGGGGCTCGACCTCGACCAGGCCCGCGTGGCGGGCGCCGTGAGCTCTCTCCTCCTCCCCTTCCGCGTCAACAACTGGGGGCTCGGCGGCGGGACGGACATCAGCGCGGCCTACGCCCATCGGGTCAATGAAGAGGTCGGCGTGGGGGTGCGCATCGGCTACCGGATGCTCAACGAGTACGAGCCCCTCGAGCTCGACGGGGCGGCCACCGGCAACTACGACCCCGGCGACCAGATCTACGTCCGCGTCGCCGCCGACCGGGACTTCGGCGCGGCCAAGGGCACGGTGTCGCTGACCTACCAGAACATCGGCGAGGACGCGTCGGAAGGGCAGAACGTGTTCTCGACGGGCGACCGGATCCAGCTGCTCGGGTCCTACGTCTTCCCGTTCGCCGGCTGGGGCAGCGCCTTCGCGTACGGCGGGCTCCTGTACCGCGGCGAGGGCGAGTTCCTGGCGCAGACGGGGCTGGATCCCTCGGCGGCCCAGACGCTGTTCATGGCCGGTCTGGGGGCCCGGACCCGCATCCGGGACATCCTGTTCCGCCCGGCCCTGGACGTACGGGCGCTGCGGACCGGTGACGGCGTGAGCCAGGGCTACACCCTCGGCGTGGGTGGCCAGGCCGAGTTCACGGCCCGGGAGATCGTATGGGTGCCCACCGCCCGGCTGCGGCTCGGGAACCTGACGGTCCGCGAGGGCGTGGAGAGCCCCTTCAACGGCTTCGAGTTCGGACTGACGGTGCGGAAAGGATGGACCCGATGAGTCGCATACACGGAAGGCGTTGGGGTGTCGGGCTGGCCGTCCTCCTCCTCGGGGCGGTCGCTCTGACCGGCTGCGAGGACCTCCTGTTCGAGGACCCGGCCCCCGCCGAGACCCGGCTCGAGCTCGACTTCGACGTGGCGTCGCCGGTCGCTTCCGGCGCGGGTATCATGGCGGCGCTCGAGTACGACCAGGTACAGATCCAGCTCCTGGACCAGGACCAGACGGTGGTGGAAGAGGAGACGGTGGCCTTCTCGCCCACGGACAATGAGGCGCGCGTCCAGTTCACCCTCGAGCTCGAGGCCCAGACCGTCACCTACCTGGTCCGGGTCAGCCTGCTCGAGGGCGGCCAGGTCATCGGGTCCGGCTCCGCCGCCGTCCAGATCCAGCGGGGCAGCGTGACCCCGGTGAACGTCGAGATCGACGAGAGCGGCCGGGTCATCCTGCTGCCGGAACAGCGGGAGGGACAGACACGGATCGTGCTGACCTGGGGCGCGTCGCCGTCCGACCTGGACTCGCACCTTCGAGGTCCGGATGGACAGGGGGGGATGTTCCACCTGTACTACGGGACCCGGAGTCAGTACAACCTGGACGATCCGCCCCACGTGGTGCTGGACACCGACGACACGAGCAGCTACGGCCCGGAAACCATCACCATCGGGGTCCAGTTCCAGGGCACGTACTGCTACTACGTGTACAACTTCAGCGGCTCGCCGGACATCACCACGTCCGAGGCGCAGGTAAAGGTGTATCAGGACAACACCGAGGTGGCGAGCTACGACGTGCCGACCAGCGGAACCGGCCGGTACTGGTCGGTGTTCGAAATGAACGGCGAGTCGATCGAGAACATCAACACGGTGGTCAGCAGCGAGCCGACGTGCCAGTAGCCCCGCTTGAATGAGGCAGCCATGAAGCAGATCACGACCCTTGCGGCTCTTGCCCTGGCGGGGACGGTTGTCCTCGCCGGCACCATTGCTCCCGCAGCGGCCCAGGACGCGCCGGAGGACGTGCCCACGCTGGCCGTCCTCGACCTCGAGGATGGCGGCTCCCTCGGCCCGGACGCCGACGAGGTCCGGGCTTTGGGACCCGGCCTGGCCACCATGCTCGCGACGGAGATGATGCGGAACCCGAGGGTCCGGATCGTCGAGCGGGACCAGATCAAGCAGCTCATCGAGGAGCAGAAGCTGGGGCTGTCGGACCTGACCGACCCGAGCACCGCCGTGGAGCTGGGTCGCCTGCTGGGCGCCGAGTACATGCTCTTCGGCAGCTACACCGACGTGTACGGTACGCTCCGGGTCGACGTGCGGGTCGTAAACGTCGAGACCGGCGAGCTCGAGCGGGCCCAGGAGGTCACGGACAAGCGGGAGGCGCTCTTCCAGAGCATCCAGACGCTGGCCGAGCGGCTGTTCGACGACCTGGACCTGGAGAGCGATGACCGGGCCCCGGCCGCCGCGCCGATCCCGGCCCGCGCTGCCATCTACTTCTCCCGGGGCCTGGGCTACGAGGACCGGGGCGAGACCGAGCGCGCGGCGGAGATGTTCCGGCAGGCGCTGGAGATCCACCCGGAGTACGGGGCGGCCCGGGAGCACCTCGAGGCGCTGGGAGGTGAAGCATGAGGACCGAAGCGATGGGCACCGAGCGGATGGACGGGCGCCGGGATCGCGGGGGGATCGGGACCCTGGCGGCCCTCGTGGTCGCCGCCGCAGTGGTCTCACCCGCAGCCGGCTCCGCACAGGACGTGGATGTGGTCTGGCAGAGTGACCTGCCCCGGGTCATGGTCTTCCTCGAGGAGGAGGGCGGGACCGCGGCGTCGCTCCTCACCACCTTCATGGCCGACGCCGGGTTCGACGTGATCGACCCGGCCTTCGCCACCACCGTGGCCCAGCGGGAGCAGGCCGTCCGGGCCCTGGCAGGCGACGCCGTGGCCGCCACCGCCCTCGGCCGGGACATGGGTGCCCAGGTCCTGGTGATCGGTGCCGCGCCCGCGGAGGCGCGGCCGAGCCCATCGGACCCGTCGCTCCAGGTCGCCACGGCGAGCCTCCAGGTCCGGGCGCTACGCCTCGACCGGCCCAACGTGATCTCGTCGGCCCAGGCGAGCGGCCGCGCCCTCGATGCCACCGGCCAGGCGGCCCGGACCGGGGCCCTCGAGGAGGCGGCCCAGACGCTGCTCTTCGGAACCGCGTTCCTGGGCGATGTGGTCACCGACTGGGAGGAGAACGCGTGGGACGACCAGGCCTACTGGACCGAGGACGGCCCGACCCGGCCGTCGCCCACCCGGTCGGGCGGCACGGGTGAGGCTGTCGCGGCGCCGTCGACTGCGTCCGCCGGCGGGCTGCAGCTCGCGGTGCTCCGCAGCGATGTCGAGACGCGGGAGGGCGCACGGGGCATCGGCGTATCCGCTGCGGAGGCCGTCGAGGGCGAGGCCGCGTCGCGCTCGATGCCGGGCACGGCACGGATCCGGGGCATCGTGTCGAGCGCGTCGGCCGAAGTGACCGTCGGTACCGTGGCCGCCCTGGTCCGGCGGGCCAGTGCCGAGGAGCGGGAGCGCTACGGCCTCGGCGAGGACGAGGCGCTCTTCGAGGCCGAGGTCCCGCTCCCGGCGGGACAGAGCACCGTCCCGATCACCGCCCGGAGCGGCGGCTCGGAGACGGAGCTCGTCATCCGGCCCCACGTGGCCGAGCGCTGGGCCGTGGTCATCGGCATATCGGACTACGCCGACCGGCGCATCGCGCCGCTGCGCTTTGCCGACGACGACGCCCGGGCCATCCACGACTTCCTCCGCTCGCCCGCGGGCGGCGTCATTCCCGACGAACGCATCCGGCTCCTCCTGGACGGGGAGGCCACCGCCGAAGCCATCCGCGAGGCCCTGTTCGTGTTCCTCCAGCAGGCCGCGCCCGAGGACCAGGTCCTCCTGTACATCGCGTCCCACGGGGCGCCGGACCCGAACCGGCCGTCCAATCTCTACATCCTGCCCCACGATACGGACCTCGACGCCGTGGCGGCCACCGCGTTCCCCATGTGGGACGTGAAGACCGCGCTCCGGCGCCACATCGACGCCGAGCGCGTGGCGGTCATCGCCGATGCCTGCCACTCCGGCGGCGCCCTGGCCGAGGGCGTGAGCCCCATCGGCGGGGCCTTCGCCGACCTCTTCGACGCCTCCCGTCGCGTCACCCTGTCGGCCGCCGACGCCACCGAGTCGTCCATCGAGGGCGAGGAGTGGGGCGGCGGGCACGGCGTGTTCACCTTCACGCTCATGGAAGGGCTGCGGGGCGCGGCCGACCTGGACGGCGACGGCGTGGTCACGTTCACCGAGGCCGCTACCTACGTCGAGGACCGGGTCCCGGCCGCTTCCGACAACTTCCAGCACCCCCAGCGGTCCGGCCGCGGCGAAAAGCACAAATCCGGGGAGCAGCAGGTCGCCCT
>CAYMLW010000293.1:0-5761 GCA_964391035.1 uncultured Gemmatimonadaceae bacterium | reverse complement strand
GTCAGCCGCCAGCCGTCAGCCGCCAGCCTACTTGAACGGCAGGTACGCCATGAAGTCGGCGTGGTGCACGATGATCGCTTCCGTCGAGCGCTTCACCATGTCTCCCTCCCCGGCATGGGCGGCGATGATGTGACAGACCGCGTCGGGGACGCCACACTCCATCGCGACGGCCACGCCGGTGAACGGGTGCCGCAGCGCCTTCCCCCGGGCGCTCTGTCGGACTTCGCCGTCGACCTCCTCGTACTCCAGCACCTTACCCACATCCGCCAGAATCGCCCCGGCGATCACCGTATCCATGTCGATGTCCAGGGCGTGGCCCATGAACTCACCCATCGCCTCGGCACCCCGCCGGGCGATATGCACCACACAGCGCTTGTGCTGCATGAACGTGGCCTGGCAGTCCTCCACCAGCAGCGTGAACGGGATCCGCTCCAGGGCCTCCGGATCGAGGGGACTCCGCTCCAGCGCCAGCTCCCAGGTCCGGCACACCCGCTCCCGGAGCGTCTCGTTCTCGATCCAGTCCAGCTCCGGCCACAGCCCCTTCACCGCGTCTCTCATCGGCTATCGTGATTGGATGTCCACGTTGTCCGGCCGCCTCCCGGTCTCCGGGCGACGACGGCTGATGCGGTCAGGGGCTTGGCGCCAAATGCGTAGCATCCCGGGCATCAGCCGGCAAGCCCACCTCCGGCGCCGTCCGAACATGGCGGTACCCGCCGGCTGAGGCGGCCCCGATCGGCGACAGTGCCCTGCGCCCGTCGGCGGCTCGATTTCGGGGTTGTGCCCGGTGTGGGGGACCAACCCCGAATCGGCTCGCTGGCCGCCCCTCTCGATCGGGTTGACGCCCGCCAGGCGGGAACAACCCCGATATCGTGGCCGCTCGGCAACGGTGCCTCCACCGCGAAGGTGGCCCGGGCACCGCGAAGGTGACCCGCCCGCGAAGGTGACCCGCCCGCGAGAAGGTAGCCCGCCCGCGAGAAGGTGGCCCGAAGCCGAGGGGCCGCTGCCAGCCGGGCACCGGCGGGACCCGGAATACATAGATCTCAGATCGTAGATCTCAGATCGTAGATCTCAGATCTAGACCACGAGCCGGTCCATCAGCATCAGCGTCAACAGCACCGGCAGGTACGCGATGGACCCGAAGAAGAGGTGCCACGCGCGCTGATTGTCCCGGACCCGCCACAGTCGGATGCTGAGCAGCACCATGGCGACGCCGAGCACCACGGCGCCGACGCCGTAGACCCAGTCCATCATGCCCGTGTAGATCGGCACGACGCTCACCGCCAGCAGCAGCATCGAGTAGACGAAGCTCTCCAGCCCCAGCCGCGTGCCCTCGGGGTCCACCGCGGTGAGCATCTTGTGGCCGCCGCGGGCGTAGTCCTCCCGGTACACCCAGACCAGGGCGTAGAAATGGGGCATCTGCCAGAAGAAGACGACGCCGGTGATGGCCAGCGCCGTCGCCCCGATGGGCTCGTTCGCGGCCGTCCAGCCGGCCAGGGTCGGGAGCGAGCCGGGCAGGGCACCAATGAGGGTGGCGTGGTGGGTCCGTCGCTTGAGCGGGGTGTAGACCAGGATGTAGCTGAAGAGGCTCGTCGCCACGATCGCCAGCGTCGGCACATTCACGAACAGGGCGAGGTGCAGGAGCCCCCAGGCCGAGATCAGGAGCGCGAAGACCAGCGCCACCCGCGGCGCGACCCGGCCCGCCGGCAGCGGCCGCTTCCTGGTCCGGTTCATCGCCGCGTCCGACTCCCGCTCCCACCACATGTTCAACGCGTTCGCCCCCGCCGAGGCCAGCGCCGCGCCAAACACCGTGTGGAAGAGCCGGACGATGTCGGCGTCCGCCCCCGTCGCCAGCACGTAGCCCGCCGCCGTGGTGAACACCACCAGCCGCGTGATCCCGGGCTTGGTCAATGAAGCGAGATCGGCGAACACCGTCCAGAAGCTCGGCGACGACTCCGGCTCCGTCCGCCTCGCGTCCCCCGCGCCACCACCCTCCGCACCGGGCCCCGCCCCCGACCCGCGCACCTCCGCGTCCGGCGGCTCGCCCGGGCCCCGCGCCACGCTCTCCGCTGGCGCCGGCTCCGGCGATCTCTCGGTTGTGGAATTGGTCACAGACACGGCGGAAATGTAAGCCGTCGGAATCCGCCGCGGAACCAGCAGCCGCGCAGGCCCCGGGGCCGGGACGCAGGAGACCGGGTGCGACGAGCGATGGGCCGCCGATCACGGCTCCCTGGCGCAGCGGATGCCGAAGCCGAAGCCATCGGCGTCGTTGCGGTAGATGCCCGCATTGCCCCAGATCAGGCCCCGGCCGAAGTGGCCGTCTCCGGACGCCGTGGCTGACCACCACGCCGCCTCCCGGTCCAGCTGCCGGAACTGGCCGGTGACCTGGTCGCTGGTCTTCGGGTGGCCGACCCGGTACCCCTCGGCCACGCCGGAGAACCCGGTACAGTTGAGCGCATCGCCGTTGGGACTCGCCCACCGGGGATGGGGGGCCGGCTCCGTCCGTGCGCTCTTCAAATTGGATCCGGCCCCGACATCGGCGCCGGCGGTCCCGATCCGATCGAAGTGGATCTCCCCGATCCCGAGCTCGATCTCGAGCTGCTGCCAGTCGGCCTCGACGGGGATGCGCCAGCCCGCAGGGCACACGCCCCGGGGGTCCACCGCCACGTGGTTGTTGTACAGGGGGCCGTAGACCTCACCGAGTTCTGCATCGTTGCCGTAGTACGACCAGCCCGGGAGCTCCTCGTTCGCCGCCTGCTCCCACTCGCCGTCCGTCCGTCGCCTGGGGATCGCGTCGCCGTTGGCGAAGGTCGTGACGCGCAGGTTCTCCGCCATCCACACACGGTCGCCGATCCGGACGGTCTGGTAGCGGGTGCCCTCGTGGTCGGTGACCGGCGGAGGCGGGTCGGCCACCAGCCGGAAGACCAGTGTATCGGTCCCGGTCCCCGGTACGAAGGTCGATTTCCGGGCCTCTTCCAGCGCAACGAGCTCGTGCCCGGACGGGGCGTCGACTTGGATCGCGTAGATCCCCTCGGCGAGACCGGTGAAGGTGGCGGCTCCCGCGTCGTCGGTGGTCGCGGAGTCGGTCGCCGTCGAGTCGTCGCCCATGAAGAGCCGGGCCGAGGCTCCCTCGAGCGGCGTGCAGCTCGATTGGACGAGGGCCACCAGCGACGCTTCGGCGGGGGTCGAGTCCGTGGGCGGCTGCTCGTCGGTTGGGCTCCCGCTCTCGCCGCAGCCCGCCACGACGACGAGGCTCAGGAGGAGGACGCACGGGTACGGGTGATTCCGGTTCATCGGTAGGCTCCGCGGGTTGGAAAGACATCGCCGACCCGTCTATCTTACAGGCACGTTCTCCAGCGTCTCTTTCCGCAGGCTCAACGGATCCTCAACGTGGCTCGCATGGCTCGACTGTTCTTCCTCGGAGGCGCCCGGTGGGATCACCCGGACGTCCGCTCCGGTCCGGCCACCCGCCGCCACCCCATGGCGCTGCTCGCGCTCCTGGCCACCGCGCCGGGACGCACCCTCGGCCGCGGCAAGCTGGCCGGGCTGCTCTGGCCCGAGGCCGGCGAATCCCGGGCCCGGAACCGGCTGAGCACCTGCGTGCATCAGGTGCGAACCATCGCCGGACAGGCGGGTCTGGTGTCCACCGGCGATGCCCTGCGGCTGGACCCGCAGGTCCTGCACTGCGACGTCTGCGAGTTCGAGGACGCGCTGGCCGCGAGCGACGCGGCTGCCGCCGTCGCGCTGTACCGGGGGGCGTTCCTGGACGGCTTCGACCCGCCGGGCGGGAACGAAGTCGAGATGTGGGTGGATCGGGAGCGTGCCCGTCTTCGACGGGGGTTCCGGACCGCCCTGGAGATCCTGGCCGACCGGGCCGAATCGGCGGGCGACAGGACCGGCGCCACCGGCCTGTGGCAGCGGCTCTGGGACGACGACCCCTTTGACGCCCGGGTCACCCTCCGCCTCATGCGGTCTCTTGCCGACGCGGGCAACCGGGCGGCCGCGCTACGGGTCGCGGCCGCCCACAGGGAGCTGTTGACCGGTGAGCTCGACGTCGAGCCGTCGGGCGAGGTGGAAGGGCTGGCCGCTCGGCTGAGGCGGGGAGCCGGGGTCGCGGATCCGGCCGGGCAACGGGACACGTCGCCGAGCGCCGTGGCCGTGCTGCCCTTCGACTGCCGGTCGGGTTCCGAAGAGTCGAGAACGCTCGCCGATGGGCTCCACGGCGATCTCCTCACCGAGCTGTCCAGGGTTCCCGGCCTCCTCGTGATCTCCCGGACCTCGGTACTGCGCTACAAGAGCCACTCGCTCCCGCTCCAGAGCATCGCCGAAGAGCTCGGGGTCCGCTCCCTGGTCGAAGGCGAAGTACAGCACATAGGCGACCAGATCCGACTCCGGATCCAGCTGATCGATGCGGAGCGGGACGCCCACATCTGGGCGGACCGATACGATCGGAAGCTCGACGCGGAAGGCCTGTTCACGCTGCAGAGCGACCTCACACAGCAGATCGCCCGAGCGCTCGAGGCCCAACTGACCGAGCCACAGCGCAGCCGCCTCGCCGGCCTGCCGACCACGGAACTCGAGGCCTACCGGCACTACGTGAGGGGGCGGGTCCATCTCGATCAGCGGACGCCGTCGGGGATGCAGAGGGCGGTCGATCTCTTCCGCACGGCCGCGGAGCTCGACCCGGAGTACGCGGCGGCCTGGGCCGGCCTGGCCCTGTCGCTCTGCCTGCTCGTCTCGTACTACCACATGGACGCGGAGGACGCGCTGGAGGAGGCCGAGTCGGCCGCCCGTCGGGCGTTGAGGATGGATCCGGACCTCGGCGAGGGGCACGCGGCGCTGGCCATGGTGAAGGCCACCCGCATGGACGGCCCCGGGACGATCGAGTCGTTCCGCCGGGCCCGGGAGCTGGATCCGGGGAACGCCCAGATCCAGGGCGGGATGGCCTACGTCATCATACCCCTCGGCTTCCCCGACGAGGGGTTCGCGCTGATGGAGCAGGCGGCGCGCCTGGACCCCCACGGCGCGGAATGGCAGTGGGGCCTCGCCTACCGCTACCTCTTCGGGTGGGCGTCGCTCAAGACCGCACTCTCACACGTGGAGCGCGCCGAGGAACTGGCGCCCGGGTACGCCGAGGCCACCCTGCTGAAGGGCCAAATCCTCGCCACGGCGGGTCGGGCAGATGAGGCGATCGCGGCCATGCGGCGCGCCCTCGGAACGGCCACGCCCGGATCCCGGCCCCGACACCTCGGATTCCTCGCCCACGCCCTGGCCCAGGCGGGACGGCCGGAGGAGGCTCGCCGCCTCATCCCCAAGCTCGAGGCCAGCGACAGCCGCTTCTACCTCGCCGTGGCGTACGCGGCGGTCGGGGCCCTGGACGACGCCTTCGCCGCCCTCGCCGGAGCGAGCTGGCCCCCCGGCAACACCGCCACCCTCCGATACGACCCCGTCCTCGAGCGGGTACGGAACGATCCCCGCTATCCTGCGCTCCTCCGGGAGGTCGAACGGCAATGGGGGATGGCGGGCGCCCACCCCCCGGCAGCCCCACGATGAACCCCGCCCCCGTCGGCAGCCCCGGGGGATGCGACGAGGCCCGGGATCCACCATCGGACCCCGGGCCTCCGTGTCTCTGTCCCTCTGCGCCTCTGTGAGGGCGGTTACCCTCCGTGCCTACATCTCCTTCAACGCCTTCACGATCTTCTGCAGCGAGTCCTTCGCGTCGCCGAAGAGCATGCGGTTGTTGTCCTTGTAGAAGAGCGGGTTG
>CAYMLW010000292.1:0-5767 GCA_964391035.1 uncultured Gemmatimonadaceae bacterium | reverse complement strand
CGGTCGGGGCGAGCCGGTCGCCCGGCGCGTTCTCTCGCCGGGGCGACAGGGCGGCGGCGGCCCGGGCATCCGCGGGGGCCGGCGCGTGGTCTTCGTGTTCCCCGGGCAGGGCCACCGCTGGCCCGGTCTGGGGAAGGATCTGCTGGCCCGGGAGCCCGCGTTCCGTCGTGCCATGGAGCGCTGCGACGATGCACTGGTCCCCCACATCGGCGAGTCGGCCCTGGCGCTCCTGGCCGGCGATGACGACGGCTGGACGCGCCGGATCGACCTCGTCCAGCCGCTGCTCTGGGCGTTCCAACTGTCGCTGGCGGAGCTCTGGCTCTCATGGGGCGTCGAGCCCCGGGCCGTGGTGGGCCACAGCATGGGGGAGGTGGCCGCCGCCTGTGTGGCGGGAGCACTGGGCCGCGACGACGCCGCCCGCGTCATCGCCCTCCGCAGCCGGCTGCTGCGCCGACTCGGGGGCACCGGCGCCATGGCCGCCTTCGAACTCCCCGCGGACGAGGCCCGCCGGAAGCTGACGGGCATCGCCGGCGTGTCCGTGGCCGCGATCAACGGCCCCACGACCACCGTGATGTCCGGGCCATCGGAAAGGATCGAGGAAGCGCTGGCGGAACTGGCGTCGCGGGACGTCTTCTGCCGGCGGCTGGACGTCGATGTGGCCGCCCACAGCGAGGCGATGGAGCCGATCCGGGAGGAGCTGGTCCGGGGGCTCTCCGGCATCGAGCCGCGCCCGGCATCCGTGGCGCTCTACTCCACGGTGGAAGCTCGGCCCGTCGACGGCGAGGCCCTCGGCGCCGGGTACTGGGGCGCCAACCTGCGACGGCCCGTCGACTTCGCCGGCGCGGTGCGGCGGCTGCTGGCGGACCGCCTCGACACCTTCCTCGAGGTCGGACCCCATCCGCAGCTCCTGGTGGCGATCCAGGCCCTCATCGCCGGGTCGAACCAGGACGACGCCCTCGCCCTGCCCTCCCTCCGCCGGCCCGAGCCGACGGGACTCCAGGAGCGATCCGAGCGGGGCCAGCTCCTCGACGCCCTGGGTTCGCTGTACGAGCACGGGCTGGACGTCGACTGGCGGCGGCACTACCAGCGGCCCAGGAGCCGCGTCGCCCTGCCGACCTACCCGTGGCAGCGACGGCGATACTGGCCCGACACGTCCGGGCAGCGGCCAGCACCACGGCCGGCACCACGGCGGCCGGCGGCGGGGTCGGGGGAGCCGGGCCCGGGGCCCCGGGCGGTGGTCCTCCGGTGGGCCCCGCGGGACACGCCGGACGGGCTGACCACCCGCCGGGCCGCCACGAGCCCGGGATCGCTGTGGCTGGTCCTGGGCGGCAGCGGCCCGGCGGGCCGGCTCGCGGAAGAGCTGGAGGCCGCCGGGCTCCGGACCGTGCTCCACCCGGACCCGGGTGACGGGGAGGCGCTCCGCCGCCGTCTCGCCGACATCGCCAGCGACCAGGGCCCTCTCGCCGGCATCGTCTCCGTCCTGGAGGCCGGCACCGCCGACGCATCCACGGCACCGGAACCGGAGATCGAGGCGCTGCTCCGGGTCACGTCCCTGGTCCGGGCGGCGGTCGCGCTGGACGGGGCCGGCCCGGAGCTGTGGCTGCTGACGCGAGGGGCACAGTCGGTCGACGGGGAGTCCGTCGAGCCCGCCCAGGCCGTGCTGTGGGGCCTGGGACGCGTCCTCGAGGTCGAGCATCCCGACCTGTGGGGCGGCCTGATCGACTTCGACGCCGATGGCGGCCCGGACGACGCGTCGCTGGCCGCGGGCCTCGTCCTCGGGAGCTCGGACGACCGGACCTGGGCCGTGCGCCAGGGGTCGGCGCGGGTGCCCCGCCTCCAGGCCGCGGACCCGGACCCCGACCCCGGCGCGGCGTTCCGCGTGGCGCCGGGCTCGGCCATCCTCGTCACCGGCGGCCTGGGCGACCTGGGGCGGATCGCCGCCCGCTGGCTGGCCGACCACGGCGCCGACCACCTGATCCTGGCGGGCCGCACCCGGCCGGAGGACTACGACGAGACCGTTCGGGCGTTCCTCGACGAGCTCGACGCCCGGAGCGTGGATGTCGACACCATCGCCGTCGACGTGTCGGACTTCGACGCCCTCGCCGCCGCCGTCGACCACTTCCGCGCCGCCCACCCCGGGACCCCGATCCGGGGCGTGATCCACGCGGCCGGCATCGCCGAGGACCACCGACTCGTCGACCTGGACCGGGAGGAGCTGCGTCGGTCGCTGGCCGCCAAGGCATCCGGCGCCCGCAACCTGGATCGGTTGTTCGGCGACGGCCCGGCCCTGGACTTCATGGTGCTCTACGCCTCGGCGGCCACCTTCCTCCCGAGCCGCGGGTACGGCGCCTACGGGGCCGCCAACGCCTTCCTGGACGCCCTGGCGGTGAATCGACGGGCTCGAGGCCGGCCGGCCTCGAGCGTGGCCTGGGGCACCTGGTACGGCACCGGCCTCGTCGAGCGCCAGGGATACGCGTCGGTCCTGGCCGGCAGCGGGATGCAGAGCCTCGAGCCGGACTCCGCCATGACGCTGCTCGGCTCGCTCCTCGCCGCGGAGCACGGGCCGCCCGTGGTGGGTATCGTGGCCGCCGACTGGCGGCGGATCATGGAGTCGTACGAGGCCCTGTCGGGCTCACCCTTCCCGCTCCTCCGGGACATGACGGGCGCCGGAACGCTCGAGTCCTACATCCGGGACCGGGTGGGAGAGCTGCTGTTCGTGCCGGCGGGGCGCGTGCCGCTGGATCGGCCGCTGCTCGAGCTCGGGGTGAACTCGCTGAGCATCATGGAGCTGGTCCTCGACCTGGAGCAGAGCTTCGGGGTCCGGGTCTACCCCCAGGACATCATGCAGCAGCCCGGCGTCCGGGCCCTGGCCCGATACCTGGCCACGCAGCTGCACCGGACCATGGCGGCGGAGGAGCCTTCACCGGCTCCGGCTCGAGCCCCGGCTCCGACTCCGGCTCCGACTCCGGCTCCAGCTCCGGCGCCGGCTCCAGCTCCAGCTCCGGCTCCGGCGCCGGCTCCGACCCGGACCCCGGCCCGCGAGCACGTGGACGGCGCCCCGATGGTGGGGGTCTGGACCCGGCCCCTGGAGCTCCGGCCCCTGGAGACGACACCGGCCCTCCCGCGGGGCCCGCGGAACCCAAGCGCGATCTTCGTCCTATCGGCCCCCCGCTCCGGCTCGACCCTCCTCCGGGTGATGCTGGCGGGACACCGGGCCCTGTTCTCGCCGCCGGAACTCAACCTGCTGCCCTTCGGGTCCATGCGCCAGCGCCGGGATGCGCTCCGTGAGAGCTACCTGGACGAGGGCCTGCACCGCGCCCTCATGGAGCTGCTCGATATCGACGTCGCCGCGGCCGAGGCGCGCGTCGCCGAGCTGGCGGCCGGAGACGCCCCCGTCGAGGACGTGTACCGCCTACTCCAGGAGCGGGCGGGTGAGCGGACCCTCGTCGACAAGTCGCCGCTGTACGCCGGCGATCTCGCCACCCTCCGACGCGCCGAGACGATCTTCGAGGACCCCCGCTACATCTTCCTCCACCGCCACCCCTACGCGGCCATCGATTCGTTCGTGCGCAATCGGCTCGAGCGGGTCCTCGGGGCCGCGGAGAACGCGGACCCCGTGGCCGTGGCCGAGGAGGTGTGGGCGACCACCAACGCCAACATCCGGGACTTCCTCGACGAGATCCCCGCCGGGCGCTGGCACGCCCTGTCCTTCGAGGAGCTCGTCGGACAGCCCGAACCCACCGCCGCGGCCCTCATGGACTTCCTGGGCCTGGCTCGCGACCCGGCCGTCCTCAGCCCCTACGAGCCCGGCCGGATGACCGACGGCCTCCACCACGTCTCCCGCTCCATCGGCGACCCGGGCTTCCACGACCACGACCGGATCGAACCGGCCCGCGGGGAGGCCTGGCGGCGCATCCGTCTGCCGAGGCACCTCGGTCCGTTCGCGCGCCGGGTCGCCACTGAGCTGGGCTACGCGCTGCCCCACGAGCGTCCGACCGCGGCCCCGCGTACGACCGAGCGCTCGCCAGGGGAGCCCTCCGCCGCCCTGTCGCCGAGACTGGCGCCCGACGACGACTGGTCCCCCCTCGTCCCGCTCCAGGAGGAGGGGGCCGGGCCACCCCTGTTCCTGGTCCACCCGGCGGGCGGCACGGTCTTCCCCTACTACGAGCTCGCCCGGGTCATGGGACCGGACCGGCCGATCTACGGCCTCCAGGACGTCAGCATCAGCGGTCGCCACGACCCGCTGCCGGACCTGAACGCCTACGCCGCGGAGTACGTCGCGGCGGTTCGGCGCCGGCAGCCCACCGGGCCCTACCTGCTCGGCGGGTGGTCCTTCGGGGGCCACGTGGCCGTGGCCATGGCCCGGGAGCTCCGGCAGGCGGGAGAGACGGTGGCCCTGCTGGCCATCATCGACTCGGAGGCCAGCGTAGACCTCTCGTCCCTCGGCATGCGCGGCAGGCTGCGGTACGTCCGGAAGGCCATCGTCCAGTACGGCATCGGCGTGCGCGGATTCCTCCCGTACCTCCGGGACGTCATGTACCTGCTGTCCGAGATCAACCGGAGACGCCTGGCCCGGGGCGAGCTGAAGCTCGGACCGCTCCAGTACCTTCGCTGGGCCTGGACCGACCAGCTCCGCCGCCGGTGGGCCGGAAACGCGGTCGTCGCCCGCGAGATCGCCGCCAACCCGGCCTTCGCCCGGATCCAGCCGCCCACCGACTCCGTCCTGTACGGCCTGCGGCTCTTCCGGCACCACGTGAAGATCACCCGCAGGGCCCGGGTCGAGCCCTACGACGGCGACCTCGTCCTGATCCGCGCCGACGGACAGTCCGAACGGCACTTCTACGACGACGAGACCCTGGGCTGGCGGGCCGTCATCCGCGGCCGGATCACGATCCAGCCGATCCCGGGCGACCACGCGAGCCTCGGCCGGCCGCCGTTCCTGGCCGGATTGGTGACGGCGCTGCGCGAGCGGATCGATCGGGCGCTGGGGGAGTGAGGGGGGCAGGGGGCTACGGTTTACAGGTCACGGTTTACAGGTCACGGTTTACAGTTTACGGGTCGCGGGTCGCGGGTCCGGTACACTCGGAGATCCTCGAACGTGAACGCCATGCGGGACCATGTCACGCCGAGCGGGGCACGTCCATGTCCAGGTCGGCCGTTCCTTCCCCCTCCCTCCCCGAGGCTCCCAACCTGTCCGGCCGTCCATGGGCTCGGTGGGCTATGCGTATGACAACGCCCAGTGCGAGAGCTTCTTCGCGACGCTGGGTGCGAGCTGATCTACCGGGAGCGGTTCAGGAATCAGGTCGAGGCGGGGATGGCGATCTCTGACTACGTCGAGAGTCGGTACGATCCTCACCCGCGGCATTCGGCGCTCGACTACGACTCGCCCGTGGAGTTCGAGAAGCGGCATGCTACGGCGAGTTGATCGAATCGAAGGCGGAGCGCGTCGGTGGGCGGAGGAGCTGGTCGCCGGACGGGACGTGGGGTTGGAGCCTCCGGTCCGCGCGGCCCGTTCCAGTCCCCCACGGGGCGGGGGAAGTCCCTCTCTCCCACGCCGGAGGAAGGACGAAGAAATCGACGCGTTCACCCGTCCACGGCATCGGGGAAGCTCAAAGCCGTAAACCGTAAGCCGTAGCCGTAAGCGGCAAGCGGTAGCCCGTGCCCCGTGCCCCGTGCCCCGTGCCCCGTGATCCGTGATCCGTGATCCGTGATCCGTGATCCGTGATCCGTGATCCGTCAGCCGTCAGCCGTCAGCCGTCAGCCGTAA
>CAYMLW010000291.1:0-5793 GCA_964391035.1 uncultured Gemmatimonadaceae bacterium | reverse complement strand
GCCCGACAAGCTACCGACATGGCGCCCCCTTGTCAACACTAAGTGAACGGTATTGAGGCTAGTCCCACCAGCCCTGGAGGTACCACCCGCCGTCCAGCGCATCACGGAAGATCCAGAGCGGGACGCCCTCCTCCGTCACACACCGGTAGTACTCCCGGGCATACGACGACGCCTCCCACTGCCCCCCGGAGATCCGGTCCGGCCCCGCGGCCACCGCGATCCCCCGCCAGCTCCCCCGCTCCCGGATCCGGACCGGCACCTCATGGTCGCGACGGGCCTTCGTCTCCACCGCGATGCGACGCGGCTCGTCCAGGAGCTGGAGAGCGAACCCCACCTCCCCGCTGCCACCCGACGAGAGAAGGCTCGCTCCTACCGCCCCACCCGACCGGGGGAGCGGGGGAACGGGGGGCGAGGCTCGCTGATCGATGCC
Source organism: uncultured Gemmatimonadaceae bacterium (assembly GCA_964391035.1). Taxonomy (GTDB): domain Bacteria; phylum Gemmatimonadota; class Gemmatimonadetes; order Longimicrobiales; family RSA9; genus JAWVYT01. Next base: position 5,363 of record CAYMLW010000291.1, on the reverse strand, counting down.
CGATGCTCGACCCCACCGCCCCCGCCGCTCCACCAGCGGATGGGCGTCCGACTCGGGCACGAGGGGGTAGACCTGCCGCTCGGCCAGGCGAGCGACGGCGGCCTCGACGGCGGAGGCCGTCGCGAAGCCCCGGTCGAAGAGGTCGCCCTGCCGGACGGCCGCCTCCTCGGTGGCCAGAACCTCGATCCGCATCCCGGCCACGGCGTCGGGCACGGTGAGATGGTCGAGGAGCTCCCGGATGAGGCGCAGCCAGGTCTCCCGACTGGCCGTGGGGCGAGCCGGCCGGAGGCTCTTCGCCCACGTCTGGCCGTCGGCCAGGGGGAGCGTGAGCAGGAGAGCCCGGGCGTGCTCGCCCCGGCCGGTCAGCCGGTCGCAGAGGGGGGCCAGCAGCGCATTGGCGGTGAACAGGAGCCGCGATGGATCCGTCAGCACGTAGTCGACGAAGTCCATGGAGCCGTGGGGCCGCTCGGGCGGGATCCGATCGAAGAGCAGACGACGGTCGTCCCCCCGGGCCAGTCGCCACAGATCCACCGCCGCCGCACCCAGCCGGACCTCCACCGCCTCCCGTTCCAGCGACGCCAGGGTGCCCAGTGTATGGATCCCCATCCCGTCCAAGAGGGGTCGCAGCGGCGCCGACGGGTCGAGGACATCCACCGGCAGGTCGGCCAGCCAGGCCTCCTCTTCCCCCTTCTCCACCGTCACCACTGCCCCACCCGGTCCCGCTTCCGACAGAGTGGGACCCTTCCCGGTCTCCTCACCACACCCCCCATGTCGGGTGGCAGGGGGAGGAGTGTTTCTCCCGTTCCGGTGGGACGGGGGCGGCGGGGACGGCGCACCCTCCCTCCGCGTGGCGGTGGGACGGGCGGGCCGGCCCCGCGAGGGCGGTAGCGCGGGAGCAGGGTTGGCTCCGCTGACGGCCGGGGAGCCGGTGGAGGATGGGCGGAGCGTCCGTCGCCAACCCCACCCCGTCCGCTCCTTCACCAGGAACGGTGTGCCCGCATCGTCCTCGCCCGGGGACTCCCCCAGCCGGGCGGCGAGCTCGGCCACGACCGGGATCGCGCCCACGCCCGCCCGGGCCGCCATCCCCAGCTCGGTCGTCCGCTCCACAAGACGCTCCGCCAATCGCTCTGCGTCCAGACCCCGGCCATCGACCCATATGACCTCCCGATCGACCCGGAGCCGCGGCGCGAGATCCGCCAGCAGCACCGCCACGTCGGTGGGAAGACGGGTGGAACTACCGGCGGACTCCCCGGCGGTCGACCAGCTCGGGCTCCAGAGACAGACGTACATCGTGGACCTCCACGGGCAGTCGGAACAGGGTCTTCCGGTTCAGTCCCATTGATCGCGCTCGCACCCGGACCGCCACCGACTCCAGCGCGACCGGCTCCTCGAACGGGCCGCGGCGCCACTCGAAGCCCCCGGCATCCAACGACGACCGCATACGCAGATGCGACACCGGCGCTCCCCCGGACACCGCCACGAATGCCGCACCCCCTTCCCTCGCACCACGGCCCAGGCGGACACCCTCGCCGTCCCCCAACCCCCCACCTCCACCCACCAGGACGACGAGGGCGAACCCGCCCGAGCGCAGCAGCTCCTCCGCCACCCACGACGACTGTCCCGGGCCCGGTCGGAACAGGAGCGGCCCATCCACCTCGGCACCACCGGGCCCCCGGACCTCCAGCAGACGACGCCAGTACGCGCTCGCCACTGTCCCCGTCCCGTCCACCCACGCCGCTCGCTCGCCCCTCGACACCGCCGCCAGACACGCCGACCTCAACACCGCCGTCGCACCACCCCCCGGCTGCCAGAGCGTCACCCGGCCCCGGGGCAGCCCGCCCGCCGGCAGCACCCCGTCCAGCGCCGACACCCCTGTCGCCACCGCACCCGTCGTCCCCTGGCGAACCGGCTGCGCGTCCGGGAACCGCCGCTCCAGCTGCTTCCGCAGCTCCAGGACTTCCGCGGGCTGTGCCATCTCACCTCGTGAAGCTTCAAGCTGAAACCTCGTCAGGGCCTGCAGGATAATACCGAATAAAAACCGAAGTCAAGGCCGCCGTGGAGACCCACGCTCCCTACGGGTTCCGTAGGTTTCCCCACAGACCGGACCGGTCCCGGGGCATAGATTGGCCACATGATCGGGATGCTGCTTTTCATGATGGTTTGGTCTGATCGGCGCGGGCGCCGGATCTGCTCCGGCGATCGCCCCGTCATCGCCCTGTACGACCCGGGGATTGTCGGCGGCATCGGCCCAGCGCCTGTCGGCGGCGTCGGCCCAGCAACTGTCGACGGCGCCGGCTTTGCACGAGCTGGCAGCACCGCCCACCGTGGATGGAGTGCTCGACGACTGGGCGGGGATCCCCGCCTTCGAGGTCCCGGTCCGGGACGACGCGGTGGGAGCGGACCCGCCGGCGCGGGCGCGACTGGGGTGGGACAGGGAGCACCTCTACCTGGCACTTGAGGTCCCGGACGATTCGCTCCGGTTTCCGGAACGGAGCTGGCGCTACGGCGACGGCTTCTACCTGACCGTGCTGATGCCAGGCGGAGGCGAGGCGAGCGCGGAGCACATCAGTTTCGGGTTCTCCCGTGTGGGCGATCGGCTGGAGCGGGTGGTGGTGAATCGGAGCGGCGAGTACTTCCCGCAAGTGAGCGTGTCGGAGGTCCGATTCGCCATGCGACCGACTCCCGAAGACCTCCCCGTGCCCGGTGCCGGACCGGTCACCGCCCCCGGCCCGGTGCGCTACGAAGCGGCCGTCCCGTGGTCGCTGTTGATGCCGGCGCATCCGCTGGTGACGGAGTCGGTGGCGATCAATATCGTGACGGTCGACTCCGACGGTGGGGAGCGGCGGTTCGGGATGCTGGCCCCGGACCCCGGGTTCGACACGGAGCGAACGCCGGTCCGACGCGGCCGACTGCTTCCCGTCCTGCGACGCCCCGGCTCTGCCGTCCCCGCCCTCGTAGTCATGCCGGCGTCGGCCGTGGCATCGCTGGCCGAACCCCCGACGGTGAGGGTCGCGACCCGCCAGCCGACAGCGTCCACTTCCGGCGCGGGCCCCACCACCGGACCCCGGATCCGACTGGAGCTGCTGCAGGGCCCGACGGTGGTGGCCGCCGCGCTGGTCGAGCCGGAGCAGGGGAGCGGCGGAATCCGGAGAGCCCTCGCCCGGCTGGAGCCGGGCCCGGAGGCCGGCACCGGGCCGGCCCGCCTGATGGCCCACTGGGAGGGAACGGACGAGACAGTGGAGGGGGAGCTGTTCCTGGTGGACCGACCCGAGCTCCGCTCCCTAGCGACGGAGCTCGAGGCGATCGAGACGGACCCGGCGGAGTCGGAGTCACGACGTGAGGCTGTCGCCTCGGCCATGCTGAGGCTCCACCGGCTCGCGGAGCTGCCCGACCGCGCGCCGTCCAACGCCGCGTTGGAGGAGCCGGCACGGTGGTGGGACGAGGCCCGGTCCATGGTCGACGCTCTGCGAAGCGGAGGGACCGGACTCCCCAGGACCGGCGGCATCCACCGACTCGCTCACCGCTCCCGACTCGACGGCACTCTACAGCCCTACTCGGTCCAGCTGCCCGACGACTACGACCCTCACTCGCCGGCACCGTATCCGGTCCTCGTCGCGCTGCACGGGAGCGGCGTCGACGAGCGAGGAACGCTGCGAACGGCCGGGAGCGTCGCGGCGCCACGAGGCTGGATCGTCCTCGCGCCCCGCGGACGCGGGCTCTCCGACTGGTACCTCGGGCCCGCCGAGACCGACGTCCTCGAGGCGCTCGCCAGCGTCTCCAGGATCTTCCCGATCGACACCGGCCGCGTCGCCCTCGCCGGGTTCTCCATGGGCGGGTACGGAGCGTGGCGCCTCGGCCTCCGGCACGGAAGCCGATTCCACGCCGTCGCCATCCTCAGCGGCGGTGCCTGTCCACCCCCGCCTGTCGACGGGCCGTGCGTGGCCGAAGTTCTCGACCGTATGACCGAAGGCCGCGACCGGTTGGGCGAAGGCCCCGACCGGGTAGCCGGCGCACCGTCCGTGGGCGCTGTGCCCCCACTCCTCGTCGTCCACGGCACACTCGATCAGGCCGTGCCCGTCGAAGACGTACGCCCCCTCATCGAAGCCGCCCGCGCGGTCACCACCGTCGAGTACCGGGAGGTCACCGATGCCGGCCACGGGCAGAGCGGCTGGTGGCGCTGGGCCGTGGAATGGCTGGAGCAGCAGGTCCGTTCCAGGTAACGAAGACCTTGATAAATGACCACCCGAGCCACGGCTGTCCCTCGGGCACTCGCACCCCTCGCTCTCTGTCTGCAGAACTTGTTGTCCCACAGGGCTATGACCTCGCTCCGTCGAACACTCGCACCCCTCGCTCTCTGTCTGCAGAACTTGTTGTCCCATCAAGCCATGCCCCGGCCCGAGTATCGACATTGTCAGCACCGGACGCTGGACACCGGACGCTGGACACCGGTACGCCCCTTGCCCGGAGCGTGCCCTGACGTCTCAGCGTCTCTGTTCCTCCGTCCCCCCGTGAGATGAAGCTGACCTTCCTCGGCACCCGCGGCGAGATTGACGCCCGGACGCGGCGGCACCGGATGCACACGTCGCTGCTGGTGGAGTACCGTGGCGGCCGGGTGATGATCGACGCCGGCGAGGACTGGCGCGACGAGCTCCACGCGCTGCGTCCTCGCCCGCACGCGATCGTGATCACCCATGCCCACCCGGACCATGCCTGGGGGCTGGAGGACGGGTCGCCCGCGCCGGTGTGGGCCACCGATGTCGCCTGGGAAGAGATGGCGGAGTATGCCATCCCGTCGGAAGACCGCCACGAGGTGAAGCCGCGGGAGCCCTTCACGATCCGCGACATCTCGATCGAGGCGTTCCCGGTGGAGCATAGCATCCGGGCTCCGGCCGTGGGCTACCGGATCACGGCTGGCCGCGTCACGGTCTGGTACGCGCCGGACCTGGTCTACATCGGGGACCGGGCGGAGGCCCTGGGCAGCTGCCGGCTCTACATCGGCGACGGCGCCACCATGACCCGGTCGTTCGTCCGCAAGCGGGGCGACACGCTCATCGGCCATGCGCCCGTCCGCACCCAGCTCACCTGGTGCCAGAAGGAAGGCGTGCCCCGGGCGATCATCACCCATTGTGGCAGCCAGATCGTCGAAGGCGACGAGCGCACCCTCGGCGCCGAGCTCCGGACCATGGCCGAGGAGCGGGGCATCGAGGCGGCGTTCGCGTACGACGGCCTCGAGCTCGTACTCCGCTGATCTCGCCACCCTTCCCCGCTCCGAGAACTGAGAACTAAGAACTAAGATCTAAGAACCAAGACCTAAGTGGTGAGGACGATGTCGTCGGGTGATTTGAGATTTCCCGGCCGGCGTC
>CAYMLW010000290.1:0-5793 GCA_964391035.1 uncultured Gemmatimonadaceae bacterium | reverse complement strand
GGGGCCCGGGGAAGCGTTCCGGGAGAACCTCCGGGGAGGCGCGCTTGCCGGACCCGGGAGCGCGGCGGTATGCTCAGCCGGGCCGTATCGCACACCACCGCCTGGCTCCCATGTCGACCCCAGCCCGACAGCGACCGTCGCCGCGGCTTCGGTGCTCGGTCCGCACGTCGGGTGGACGCTCGTTCGGGGCACGGACCCGGACGGGAGCGCCCACGGCGCCCTGCGGGTGGCAGGTCTGGCCGTGCTGATCGAGCCGCCGTAGCCCCCCGAGCAAGGAGCGACTGTGCCAGTCCAGCCGCGAGTCACTGCCCTTCGTCCGGCCCCCATCCTGGCCCTCGCGTCCCCGGCCTCGACGCTCGGCCTCGCGTCCGCCATCGGAATTCTCGCCCTCGCGCCCCCGGCCGGAATCCTCGCCCTCGCGGCTCCGGCCGCTGTCCTCCTCGCGGCTCCGGCCGCTGTCCTCCTCGCGGCTCCGGCCGCTGTGTCCGCCCAGGGCGTCCTCGGCCACGTCCGGGACGCCGATACCGGCGAGCCTGTAACGGGTGCGGCGGTCACCCTCGTGGCTGGCGGGGGCGGGCGCGTCACCACGACGACCACCGACAGCGCCGGCGCCTTCGGATTGCCGATCTACGAGACGGGCGCCTATGCGCTGGACGTGCGGCATGTCGCCTACCGGGAGACCCGGACCCGGGACGTGGAAGTCGAGCGCGACGAGGTGGTCCAGGTCGACATCCGACTCTCTCGCCTCGACTTCACCCTCGACCCGCTCCTGGTCACCGCGCGTCGCCGGGCTCCGGTCTCGTACCTGACCGACCACTACGAGCGGGCCGAGCGGAACGAGAAGCTCGGCCGCGGCCGGGTCCTGCGTCGGGAGGATCTCGAGCGCCTCGAGGGGCTCGCTGTGGCCGACGTGCTCCGCCGCCACCCGGGGACGGGGCGGCTCACGACAGAGTGGTGGGGCCGGCCGTGTGAGCCGGCCACGTACTGGAACGACCTGAAGGTGGATGTAGGGTCGATCCCGGTCTCGTCGGTCGAGGGGATCGAGGTCTACCGGCGGCGCGAGGTCCCCGCCGAGTACATGGCCGACCCCCAGGCGCTGGCCTGCGGCGTGGTCCTCGTCTGGAACCGGCCGGTGCGACCCGGCGAGGGACGGCGGTTCACGGTGGGTCGGCTGGCCATGGCGCTGGGCGCGGCCGTGCTCTTCGTCCTGGTCGCGCGATGAGGCGACGCCGCTTCACCCCGGGGTCGGCCACGGCACTGCTCTCAACCACGCCCCGGCGGTGGCGACGGGGCAGCGGCCGACGTCGCGAGCTCCCGGGCGGACTCGCCCGTACCGGAGGTATTCGACCGGCTGGCGTGCCCGTGGTACGTCGCGGCGGGGTCGACCACCACCCGGAGGTGCCGGGCGAAGTGGAGCTCCGCGAGGAGTGAGGATCGAGAGCTGACGGGGGGACTCGAACCCCCAACCGCGTGATTACAAATCACGTGCTCTGCCGATTGAGCTACGTCAGCGAAGTCGTTTTATGTCCCCGTATTGCAACGGGTTGCGTCGGTGGACCGATCACGACCCAACAACGGTTGGGTAAGTTTCCTGGGTAAGTTTCTCCGCATACGCCCATGAAACTACCGGTATCGGCGGTCCGTCGGTAGTGCCCATCGGCCCGGGGCAGCCCGCATTCTGAATACACGAACCCCGAACACCTCACTGCAGGATGGTGAGATCGCACGTCCGGCGGTGGAACCGCGGGTAATCGTCGAACACCAACGTGTCGTCGTCTGGGTACGTACCAATCGACAGGGTGTATGATCCGGGCGGAATGCCGGCCGCCTCATACCGCCGAATCCACTTCCGGGCGGTGGGCCGGGACACCCCGACGGATTCGGCAACGTCGGACACGTTCAACCCGCCGGCGTGGGCGAGCACGATGTCGAGGCGTTGCCGGACCCGTTCGAGTTCCTTCGTCGTGTTGTTTCCCACGGTGACCCCTACCAGCGTTCACGAGGTCGGTTTCCACCGGCCAACGAACCGGAAACATGTTTCGTGAACGCTAATATGTAAGCCGTGCCGGCGTCAGCCACCGGGCCCCGATCCTGGCGTCTGGGCGTCACGGCCGTGTCGGTGGGCAGCGCGGGCGGTGGTGGACGTGGCAACGGACCCCCGGAAGGTCGGCGGCCGTTTACACGCAATTGTGGGCGATGGGTTACGGTGGTGGGGATGTGCGGTGGGGTCCGGATTCAAGACGTTTCGAGGACGCCCCGCTCCGCCATCAACGCCACGTACTTCCCCTGCGTCATCGGGCAGTCGATCAGGTCCTCGAATTCGGCCCGGGTCAAGTGCAGCTGCCGCCCCATCCGCGACAACAACCCGTCACCGATTTCCTTGTACTTGAAGCCACGGGAAATCTTGGTGAACACGGCGCGGGTCAAACCGTCGTGGCGGAGGAAATAGAAGTCGTGGTCGCGTCCCTTTTGTTTAAGGTCGAACCCCTTGGAAACCAGCGCGCTGTGTACGTCGGTTCGGTCCCGTGGCATGCGCCGGCGCGCTCAGACCGAAGCGATCCGGAACAGATAATCGCGCAACCGTCGCGCCTCGTCGTCCATGGACGAGGCCGGCATGTCCGACATCGCAGCGAGCAGGTCGGTGGCTTCACCCATCAAATCAGCCTGCGCCCTGGCCATATCGTCACCCGCACCCATCAACGACCACCGTGGGTGGTGCAGGTACACCGTTCCTTGGTCGACTTCCACCCGGAACACCTCGCCAGCGATCTCGACGACTGCACTGACTTCGACTCGGCCCGAACGTACGATCAGGAGCCGTTTGGTGGGCGTCGTGGCCGGCTGCCCGGAATCGTGAGTTGATGGCTGACGGTCCGGTGCGGTCCGGTCGGTCAGCCCGGCATCGGCATCCCAATCGGCGGGCAGCCGGTTTTTGAAGCGCTCCGGGTCATCGCCCCGGTTCGCGACCATTGTGCCGCCACCGCTTTCGGAACCCGTGAAATTGCTCATCTAGCCTCCCTGCGGACCCTGTTCAACGATGTCCGCCTTTTGGATCAACCACTCGCCCAACCGGCGGGCCGCCGCCGGTGTCATCACGATCGTGTCCACTACTTCCCGGATCACGTCGGCGCGCTGCACCCTCTCGGCCTTCGACATGTCAATCCGCCCGCCCTCCTCGACGGAACCGGTCATGATGCTCGGCGCCGGCGGGTATTCCACGTACAGATGCGCCACGATGGTGGTTCCGTCCGGCGACGGGCCACCCCACGCCCCGCCCACGGGGAGCGTGCGGCGCTGGTCCGACTCCTGGAGCACTACCGAGAAACTGTCCTGATCCTTGGCCATGGTCGTCTTCCGTGTGTGGTCCGCTTCATGAGCCACGACGACAACGCGCGGCAAGTCGCGCACCTACAAGTAAATATCGGCAGCGGCGGTCGGTTGCTGTACCCCGGGGTTGGTCGTCATGGGTGACTTTGGCGTGTGGACGCACTCCTAACCGTCGAGCCGTCCGTTCAAGGGGTTCGGGGCAGCCGCAATAATGAATGTAGACCGGGACGACGGAGCGCAAGAGGATCGCCAGACACATGGGCCACGCCGGGACCGAGCGTCAGGGTGGGTAAGTTTCTGGACAAGTTTCTCCCCGTTATTCCAACAAATCGGCCGGTTTCGCGTTCGTCGGAACAACGCCATAAACCGTTGGCGCCCCACCAGATCCACGAAAATCCGGGGGGCGCCATGTACGATTACAAATCACGTGCTCTGCCGATTGAGCTACGTCAGCGTGGCGATGACAACCTATAAAGCTAACGCGGGTCCGTGGGGAAACAACAGGCGGTGACCCCGGTGACCCGGGCCGCCGAGCTGGTCCCCCGGGAGATCCGCGGGCGGAAGAAGCGAGGAATGCGGGCCCGGTCAGCCGTCAGCCGTCAGCCGTAAGCCGTAAGCCGTCAGCCGTCAGCCGTCAGCTATTGAACCTTCCAGCGCACGCCGGCCGGCGTGTCCTCCACCACGATGCCCGCCTCGCCGAGCTCGTCGCGGATGGCATCCGCCCGGTCGAAGTCCCGGTCCGTCCGGGCCCGCTGACGCTCCTCGAGCTTCTGCTCCACCCACGCGGCCAGCTCCTGGTCCAGCCCCGCATCCCGGTCGGCCAACTCGATGAGCCCCAGGACGTCGTCCATGGAGGCGAGGGCGTCGCGGGCGGCGGTGAAGTGGGCCTGGGAAATCCCGTCGCCCGCCTCGTCCAGTGCAGCGTTGGTCTCCCGGATGAACGTGAAGAGCGCGCCCAGTCCCGCCGGCACGTTCAGGTCGTCATCGAGGGCCTCCTCGAAGGCGGCGAGCGCCCGGTCGGCGATGGCGGCGAGGGAGCCCGCGGAATCGGCCGTGCCCGGATCGCCGGAGGGGCCTGCCTCGTCGGACGCCGGTGCCCCGTCCGGCGGGCTGCCCGTATCCCCGCCCGCCGGTTTCGCGGCAATGCGGTCCCGGAAGTCCAGGATCCGGCGGAGCGCGGCGCGGGCGTCGTCGAGGGCCTCCCAGGAGAAGCGGAGCTCCTTCCGGTAGTGGGCGGTCATGAGGAGGTAGCGGACGACGGCGGGCGAGTAGCCGGCGTGGTAGACGTCGCCGATCCGGACCACGTTGCCCAGCGACTTCGACATCTTCTCGGTCTCCATGAGGAGGTGCCGGGCGTGGAGCCAGTAGCGGACGAAGGGCTTGCCGGTGGCGCCCTCGGACTGGGCGATCTCGTCCTCGTGGTGCGGGAAGACGAGGTCCTCGCCGCCGGTGTGGATGTCGAACGACTCGCCGAGGTGCTGCATGCTCATGGCGGAGCACTCGAGGTGCCACCCCGGTCGGCCTTCGCCCCAGGGCGCGCTCCATACCGCCTTCACCTGCCGGTCGACGGGCTTGACGCCCTTCCAGAGGGCGAAGTCCCGGGCGTCGGTCTTCTCGTAGTCGTCGGTCGAGACGCGCTCGCCCTGCCGGACCTCGTCGAGGGGGATGCGCGAGAGCTTGCCGTAGTCGTCGAAGGAGGTGATGTCGTAGAAGACCGAGCCGTCATGGGTCCGGTAGGCGTGGCCGTTGTCGAGGAGCCGCCGGACCAGGTCGCGCATGGCGTCGAGGCTCCCGGTAGCCCGGGGGTAGACGTCGGCATCCCGGACGCCGAGCTGCTCCAGCTCCTCGAGGAACCCGTCGACGTAGGGCACGACGTACTCGCCGATGGAGACGTCCTCCTGCGCGGCCCGGTCGATGATCTTGTCGTCCACATCCGTCAGGTTCATGACGAACGTGACCTCGTAGCCCTTCCACTCGAGGTAGCGGTGCAGCAGGTCGTTGAAGAGGAACGTCCGGTAGTTCCCGATGTGCGGGAGCTGATAGACCGTCGGGCCGCAGGCGTACATGCCCACGCGGCCCTCCTCCAACGGCTCGAACTCCTCCAGCGATCGGGTCAGTGTGTTGTAGAAGCGAAGGGCCATCTTCTCTCTATGCGACGCTGTTGTTGGCTGCGTTCATCGTGGGGCTGCGTCCATCGCAGGGCGACCGGCTCCCGTCCACCCCATGCCATTCTAGCCGCCTTTCGACCAGCGTACCCTGGCATCGGGGGCAGGTCCATGGCCGGACGGGTCGTCGCCCACCGGCCACGCACGGCAGCGGTCCTTCGCGCCTTCGCGACTTCGCGCGACCGCTGTTCGCCGGGCGACCCGGACCGACCCGGCGGCATTCGTCTTCCGCCGGTACGCCCAACGCCCCGATCCCCGATCCCCGATCCCCGATCCCCGATCCCCGATCCCCGATCCCCGA
>CAYMLW010000289.1:0-5802 GCA_964391035.1 uncultured Gemmatimonadaceae bacterium | reverse complement strand
CAGCACGCCGAGCCATCGCAGCGCTACTGTAGCACCTCTTGACATTGTACCTCCTCGACAGGGTATGAGTCCGGTGCGTCCGCACCGTCCGCCGGATCCCCCGATCCGGCATGACCTTCAGTCGTGTGGTCTTGCGTGAGCCCCTCGGACCGGCAAACTCCCGGCTCCGGGGACACGCCATCTATTCGAAAACACCCGGGTTCACGGGCCGTCCATACAGGTGCGTGACACCAATAGGATAGAGTCGCCACAACCGCGTGCCAGCGGAATGTTTCGAGGTGCGTTCCTGGTGTCACGAATTGCGGGAGAGCGTGCTGAACGGATGGGTCCGCTGGAGACGGCATCGCCCGACTGGGTTCCGCGGTGGTCGCTCGCTATCTTGTGGGACGCGCAGCACTCCCGGACATGCAACACGAACCTCGATCCCCGATTCCGCGATGAAACGTCTTCTCGTCGTCGCCGCAGGACTCGTCCTTCTCGTCATCCTCGTCCTGGCCCTGGCTCCGCTGTTCTTCGGCGACGCCATCGAGGCCCGGGTCGACGCGGCCCTCGATCGCCGTGTGGATGCGGAGGTGGCGTACGGCGATGTCGGCCTGAGCCTGCTGCGCCATTTCCCGCACCTGGCGGTGGGGATCGACGAGCTGACGGTGACGGGGGTCGACGCCTTCGAAGGTGACACGCTGGCCTACGTGGGCGAGCTCCTGCTCGCGGTGGACCTGGCGAGCGCGTTCCGGATGTGGCGGCGCGGCGATCCGCTGGTGGTCCGTCGGGTGCGGGTAGACCGGCCCTACCTCCATGCCCGGGTGCTGGAGGACGGCCGGGCGAGCTGGGACATCATGAAGGCGGTGTCGGAGGCCACGCAGGCGCAGGGCCCGGAGCGACCGGTGCGGGTCGAGCTGCGCAGGCTCGAGGTGGAGGAGGGCCGGGTGGTCTACGAGGACCGGGCGGCGGGCATCGACGTGCGGATCGCGGGGCTGGAGCACACCCTGTCCGGCGACTTCGCCACCGACCGATTCGCCCTCGAGGCCCGGGCCGCGGCCGATTCCGTGACCGTCCGCCAGGGAGGGATCGCCTACCTCAGCGATGCCGGACTCCATGTCGACGCGCAGCTCGATGCCGACATGACGGCCGGCCGGTTCACGTTTCGGCGGAACCGGGTGGCGGTGAACGAGCTGGGCGTCGCGTTCGATGGCGTGGTGGAATCGGGAGACGAGGGGCTCGACGTGGACCTGACCTTCGCCGCCCCTGACGCGGGGCTCCGCGACATCCTGTCCCTGGTCCCGGCCGTCTTCAGCACGGATTTCGAGAACCTGGTGGCCGAGGGCGTCGTGGCGGTGAACGGCCACGTCCGGGGCGTCATCGGTCCCGAGCGGGTCCCGGCCTTCTCCCTGAACGCCAGCGTCGTGGAGGGGCGGATCCAGTACGCCGACCTCGGGACGCCGATCACGGCTGTCGGCCTCGACCTGGCCGTGGTCCAGCCCGGGAACGACCTGGACAGCGCGGTGGTCGATCTGCGTCGCCTGGCCTTCACCCTCGGCGACGAGCCGTTCCTCGCTTCCCTGACCGTGGCCACGCCCATCTCGGACCCCGAGGTTACGGCCTCCGCCACAGGAACGCTGGACCTGGACGCGGCAGGGCGGGCGTTGAAGCTGGAGGGCCTCGAGACGCTGCGGGGACGCGCCGTGGCGGACGCCACGGTCCACGCCCGACGGTCGTGGCTCGAGGCGGAGGCGTACGACCGGATCGACGCCCGCGGGCAGGTGGCATTGAGTGGCGTCGTGGCAGGAGGCGAGGCGCTGCGGCACCCGACGGCCATCGACACCCTGCTGCTGATGCTGTCCCCGCAGACGGCGGAGCTCCCGGTCTTCCGGGCCCGGATCGGTGCGAGTGACTTCCGCGGCAACGCCCGTCTCGCCAACCTCCTGGGCTTCGGCCTCCACGGCCAGGTGTTGACCGGTCGCGCCGAGTTGCGCAGTGACTACGTGGCGCTGGACGAGTGGAAGCGGCAGGACCCCGTCGGGCTCGAGCTCATCCCGGTCCCGGAGAACGTGGACCTGGAACTGGACCTGGCCATCGACTCCATGACGTTCGGCCGCCTCGCCATGACCGGCACCCGGGGGCGCGTGCACGTTCGCGAGGAGCGGGCCACGCTGGATGAGCTGGCCCTCGCGGTCCTGGGCGGCGACCTGCTGGTGAGCGGCTGGTACGAGACCGTCGCCGTGGCCCCGGCCTTCGAGTTCGACCTCGACATCGCCGACATCAGGATCCCGGCGGCGTTCGAGACCCTCCGGACCGTCCGGCTCCTGGCGCCCGCGGCCGGCCATGCCACGGGTGCCTTCTCGGCCGACCTGAGCCTGACCGGGCCCCTCGGCGAGGGCTTCGGCCCGGTCCTCGAGGCTCTGACCGGCGGCGGCGGGATCCGGACCCGGGGCCTGGGACTCGAGGGCATGCCGATCCTGGACGGGCTCGCCGAGTCGCTGCACGTCGCGGCGCTGCGCGAGCCCGCCATCTCCGACTTCGCCGCGTCCATCCGCATCGACGACGGCCGACTCCACGTCCAGCCGTTCAACGTCCGGCTCGGCCCCGCCGCCGTCGCGGTATCGGGCTCGAACGGCATCGACGGGTCCATCGACTACGACGTCGCCCTCGAGCTCCCCCGGCGCGTGCTCGGCTCCGGGGCCTCGTCCCTGATCGCGGACCTCCAGGAGCGGGCCGGCAAGGCCGGTCTCACGCTGGCCGACATCGAGACGGTGGGTGTGACGGCGGGGCTCGGCGGAACGTTCCGTGATCCGAGGATCTCGGTCGACGTGTCCTCCGCCCTGACCGCGGCCGGCAGCGACCTGGCTTCACAGGCCCGGATCCGGCTGCAGGAGGAGGCCGGCCGGCAGGCGGACGAAGCCCGGGCGAGGGTGGAGGAGGCGCGGTCCCGAACGAGCGCACAGGCCCGGGCCCGCGCGGACTCGATCGTGGCCGCCGCCGAGGGCCAGGCCGCGCGGATCCGGGCCGCCGCCGACTCCACCGCCCGCGCCATCCGGGCCGAGGCGGACCGCCAGGCCGAGCGTCTGGTGGCCGAGGCCTCGAACCCGGTGGCGCGAAGGGCCGCGGAGGTGGCGGCCGACCGGGTCAGGCAGGAAGCGGATCGTCGCGCGGCTCAGGTGGTCGACGAGGCCGATCGGCGGGCCGACCAGCTCGTGGCCCGGGCCCGGACCCGGGCCGATGACGTCCTGCGCGCGGCTGGCATCCAGCCGGAGCCTGACAGCGCCGGCGCTGTCGAGGTGCCCGACTCGTCGAGCTAGCGCTCGCCGGCCTCGCTCTCGGCCTCGCTCGCGACGCGCCTGCGCGCGGCGGACAGGTAGCCTGGCTCGAGGTCCAGGAGGTTCGCGATCTTCCGGAGCATGTAGGCCTCGTGACGGGCGATCTCGCCGTCGCTCAGGATCAGCCCCCACATGACCTCCGCCAGCAGCGTCTTCTGGCCGAGGTCGTAACTCGACCGGATCAGCCGGGTGAACTGGTAGAGGTCGATGGCCGATGCGCGCTCTTCCTCGGCCAGCGCCATCAGCTCCCGGGCGGTCTCCTCGTCCAGGCTGAAGTGACGGCGCAGCACCGCCTCGATGTGCGCGGCCTCGAGGCCGCTGAACTCGTCGTCTGCGTGGGCCAGCTCGAGGAGGAGGGCGCACGCGGCAACGTGGAGCGCCCGCTGGTCGGTGGCTGCCTCCCCGTCGGCTCCGGACGGATCGGACTCCGCCGCCCCGTTGGTGCCGGTGTTCAGCTTCATCTGCTGTTCGAAGAACGCTCGGATCGCATCCCGCATGGGGACATGATGGGCCGATCGGCGCCGGATTGCGAGCCCCCACGTCCTGGGGCGCCCAGGGCAGCGGACGCGGCGGGCCACGGGTTACGGGTCACAGTTCACGGGTTACGGGTCACGGGTTACGGGTTACGGGTCACAGTTCACGGGTCACGGGCACGGGCACGGCGTGTCCCGAGGTCTCGCTTGGCCGGCCGCCAGAGATCGGACGGAGGGTTCGGGTCGCTCTGTGACCCAATCCCTCCGATCGTCGATAGTGGAAATCCACGGCCTGCAAGTTCAGGTCGCCCAGCGACCTCATGCTGCCGATCGTCGTGCGCCGGCATTTCGAACCGACAGCTTGGGACACCCGACCCGCCGGGCGCCGGCCCGCCCGCGGCCGACCCACCCCGATGCGCCGCGTCGAGGCGAGTGGAGTGGCCGACGCTGGTGGCATTGGCCGGGCCGCCGAGTCGCGGTGATGCGGCGCCCGGGCTAGGGCTCGGGTCCGCCGATCCAGCCGAGGTGCGTGTGCTGGAAGGCGTCCGCCTCCCTGAGTCCGTAGCCGAGGGTGCGGTCGATGGCGATGTGGGCGGCCCAGATGATCCCGGAGCCCAGCGCCCAGGGCGCGGCTCCGACCGACCAGACGCCCAGGAGGAGAGCCGGCCACAGGTAGATGTGGACCACGTTGTAGACCTTGGCGCCCACGGCGGGGCCCGCCAGGTAGCCGGCCATGGAGAGATCGGGAACGAGGAAGAGGGCGACGAACAGGATCCACGAGCCGTCGCTGACCGCGTACGCGATCACCAGCGCGATGGCGAGGGCCAGGCTCTCGAGACGGAGCCACGACGTGGTCATCTTCATCTGGTCTCCTGCCCGGAGGCGGGTGTAGGTTCCCGGGCAGGTACCCGAGCCGCGACCGCGGGTTTCACGCACAAGGAGCGCCCATGCGCCAACGTTCCGCCCTCGTTCGGGCCGCCGCCCGCCGGGCCCCGCTCGTCCTCGTCCCGCTCCTGGCCGGCTGCGCCGCGTCCACGATCCGTACGGATGGACCACCGGCCGTCCGGGAGCACCCGCCCGGGACCACCGAGCTGCTCCAGTCCGTGAGCCCGGTCACCGCCGACATCGTCTGGGCGAGCGGCCACGGCGCGACATGGGTCCGTACTCTGGACGGCGGCGAACGCTGGGACGTGGGGTCCGTGCCCGGGCCGGACACCCTCCAGCTCCGGGACGTCCACGCCGCCGCCGCCCTGACGGCATGGGTCCTCGCCGCGGGGCCCGGCGAGCTGTCCCGGATCTACCGTACCGACGACGGCGGCGCCACCTGGACCCTCCAGTGGACGAACCCGGAGCCGGAGGGGTTCTACGACTGTCTCGATTTCTGGGACCGTCGCCGCGGTCTTGTCTACGGCGACGCGGTGGACGGCGGCCTGCGGATCCTGATCACCGACGACGGCGGCGTCACCTGGACCCGGGTCCCGCGGGATCGACTGCCCCAGGCGCTCACCGGGGAGGGCGGCTTCGCGGCCAGCGGGCTGTGCGCGGGGACGGGGCCCGAGGGTCGGGCATGGATCGCCGCCGGCAATGCCGGGCGGACCCGGGTCTTCCGGACCCGCGACTACGGCCGCAGCTGGCAGGCGGCGGAGGTCCCCGTCGAGGCGGGGCAGGGGGCCGGCCTGACCGCGGTCTCCATGGTCGACGGACGCGGCTTCGTCTTCGGCGGTGACCTCCAGCAGCCCGACGCCTTCACCCGCAACGTGGCCGTGACCCGTGACGGCGGGGAGAGTTGGGCCGCGCTGCCACCCCTCTCGTTCCCCGGCCCGGCGTACGGCGGGCTGGCGGTGCCGGGCACGGACGGGCGCACCCTCGTGGCGGTGGGCCCCGGCGGCGCCGCCGTGTCCCTGGACGCGGGCCGCAGCTGGATCACCATCGACGAGCGCGCCTGGTGGGCCGTCGGCTCCGCCGGGGTCGACGCCACCTGGATCGCCGGCCCGGAAGGCCGGCTCGCCCGACTC
>CAYMLW010000288.1:0-5858 GCA_964391035.1 uncultured Gemmatimonadaceae bacterium | reverse complement strand
CGGTCCGGGGCGTTACGGTCACGGTGCGGGGCGAGGACCTGGTGGGGACCGGGACCGGAGGCCTGCACCCGGTTATCCTGGAGGACAACGGGGTCGACCCGGACTGGTTCGAGCTGGTCCTGGA
The DNA here is from genome assembly GCA_964391035.1 of uncultured Gemmatimonadaceae bacterium. GTDB lineage: Bacteria > Gemmatimonadota > Gemmatimonadetes > Longimicrobiales > RSA9 > JAWVYT01. Next base: position 5,734 of record CAYMLW010000288.1, on the reverse strand, counting down.
CCGAGGCGTGTGGCTCCAGAAGCTGACGCCGGGGGCCCGGATCGCGCTGGACCTGCATCTCGACGATGGGACCCGGGAGGAGATCTTCCACGGCACCGTCGCCCGGCTCGAGCGCGTGCGGACCCGTGAGGGGACGATCTATGCGGTGACGGGGTATCGGCCCCAACCGGATCGACTCGGCACGCGGCGAACGTTCTCGGACCTCCGGGACTCTGACGTGGTCGAGCTCGTGGCCGCAGAACGGGGGATCCCCGTCACTGTGGAGTCCTCGCCCGCGGTCCACCCGGAAATCGTGCAGGAGGCCCCCGACCTGGCGTTCTTCCGCTGGCTCGCTCGCCGCAACGGCTACGACGTCTATGCGACGGACGGGAGCCTGCGGTTCGAGTCCAGCGCGTTCAGCTGGCCGACGGAGGAGCGACCAGTCCGCACGTTCTCGGACATGAGCGCTTCGGAGGTGGCCGAGCTCGTCGCGGCCGAGCGGGGCATGCTTGCCCGGGCGGACCCGACGGCCGTCAGCGCCCGGATCGTCCAGGACGGGGAGACGCACGACGAGTTCCTGTACCGCCTCGGGCTGGAGGAGGGCCGGGCGTACTGGATCGCCGACGGGACGCTGCATTTCGAGGCGGGGCCCCGGCCGAGCCCGGACGGGATCCGGACCCGGAGGTTCCGGGGGCAGACGCTGGGATCGCTCGTGGAGCAGGTCGCCCGGGACTACCGTCTCCGGGCCCGGGTGCCCCGTCGGACCCCCGTCCTGCGGGCCCCGTTCCAGGACGCGGAGACCACGCTGGCGTTTCTGCGCCGGGTGGCCCGGGAGCACGGCTTCGGCGTCCATGTCCGGGACGGCATCATCCGGCTCGAGTCCGTGAGCTCATTGTACGAGCTGCCCATCCACGTCGGCAAGCGGGTGCGGATCGCCCCCGCGCCACGCGCGGACCACCGGTTCACGCGTATCACCACGTACCCGCTGCGGGAAGGGTCGGACGCCGACCCGTCCGTCGCCGTGGTCCTGGGCCCGAGCACCGAGAAGGTCGAATCGGTCACGACCCGGCTGGACGCGTACCGCGACGACACGCTTCGTCGGAACGTGGGGCAGCGGCTCGCCGCCATCGAGCGGGTGTTCGACCTGATCCGCTCCAGGGCCCCCGATGCCGAGCTCGAGATCCGGGCCCTGGCGGTCGAGAGCCATCGACGGACCCTCGCCGCCCGCTGGGCCCTGGAGGAAGACGCTGTGACCCGGCTCGACAAGATCCTCGACACGCTTCAGGAGGCGGCCCGGGATCTGTAAGGTCCGGGTCCCCTACTGAACGAACTCCACCCTGCCGATCTGCACCGTAAGGGTCTCGGTGACCACGGTACCTGACGCGGAATACTCGGTGGCGGAGTACCGGACCGGGGTGCAGTCGAAGAAGTCGAACTGTCGCCCCACCGTTCCATCCCGCTTGAGCAACATCACCGAGATATTCCGGGGAACGAGGCGGCCTACCGAGGCATCGTACCACCACTGGTACAGCTCGGAGCTTGGACCCAACCGAGCCGTGATCGTCATTTCTCCATAATGGATGGTCCCGGGTCCGAAGGTCCGGTAGTCCCAATCGGCTCCCCTGGTCGTCTCCCTGGCGTCAACCACGATGTCGTCGATGTGCAGGGACTGGACGAGGCTGGAGGCTTCACGGGCGTCATCGATATCGACGCGGAACTTCCCGGCCCCGTTCTCCAGGATCTCGTGTTCCCGCTCGTTTACGCCCCGGCTCCCGCCGCCGGCCAGCTCCACGCGGTTGGCCTTCACTACGAGGGTCTCGTAGAGGGTCCCCGCACCGCTGGCGCTGAGCTCAGGGAAGACGTAGCGGACCGGGAAGGCCTCCAGGAACACCGTGCTTCGTCCGGTCGTGCCGTCCCGGGTGATATCGGATATGCCTACGGCACGCTCCCATTGTTGTGCCCGGAGGGTCTCAGTGAGCCACCGGCTCATGGCCCGCCGGCCGGCGGGCACCGGACCCCGCAGCGTCAGGTCCTCGATGTACTTGTGCCCCGACGAGGTCCTGCGGGTATCGTCCGTCCCGGTGGAGGACGATGATGTCTCGATGGTCAGTCCCCCACCCGAGACCTCTTCCCAGGCGGCGGACGGGTCCGAACCCGCGCCGGGTTCGGCGATCTCCACCGTGAATCCCACGATGTACGTTTGCGCCTCGGTGGGGTCGGGAAGGGAGAAGAGAGCGTACAGGCCAAGGACGCCCAGAACGGTCATTCTGGCAATCATGAGGGGCTCCGTTTCCTGCGGGGGGACTGTATGGAGAGATTCGGAACACGTATGGGTCCAGCGGACAATGGAGTCAAGGATGTTCGTTCCCATCCCGACCGTTCCCGGCGCAGCGTTGCGTCCCTGCCCGTTTCGATAGAACATTCGGGGTGAGTACCCGAGCCCCCAACACTCTCCTGCCATGACCGAACCCACCTGCCCCGTCGACCGCGGTCGGCTCTCCGTCATCCTCTCTGCCCTGATCCTGGCCGTGGCCGCGGCATTCGTCGTGGACGCGCGCCCCGCGGCGGCACAGGAGCCGGACACCACTGGGGAGGCTGAGACTCGCGAAGTCCGTCCGGATACGACGCCGCGCCTTCAGAGTCGTCGGCCCCGGCGCCGGGCCTCGCCCCGCATGAGCAATGTGGGCTACGTGGACAATGCCGTGGTCGGGACCCAGCTCCAGGTCCGGTTCGACTACAACGCCGGAATCGACCGCGCGGATCGGGCCGAGTTCATCCAGGGCAAGTGCGGCTGTTATCGGCAACTGGACCGTGACCCGGATGCGCCGGGCGCCGCCGACCCCGACGTGGAAGACCCGTTTTCCGAAGCCATCATCGGGACAGAAGCCCAGTACCTGGACTATGCCCTGGACGCTGAGTTCGCGTTTCACCCGCGGGCCTCGGTGTTCGCCGAGATCGTCTACCGGACGGCGCAGGTTGCCGGGGTCCGCGACTGGGTGGGCTGGGGGGACGCGGCGGTCGGTTTCAAGGCGGCCATCCTGATGCAGCCGGAGCGGTTCTTGACGGCCCAGCTCCGAACGTATCTTCCCACGGGCGATGCTTCCGAAGGCCTGGGGACGGATCACGTAAGCCTGGAGCCGTCGCTCCTGCTGTACAACGAGCTGACCAGCCGTGCGAGACTGGAAGCGGAGGTCCGGTACTGGGTCCCGCTGGGTGGGTCCACCGGGAAAGGGGTCGAAGGCTTCGACGACAGCGACGACTACGCCGGTCCGGTTCTGCGCTACGGCGCCGGTCTCGGGTACGACCTTATCGAGGACAGCTGGCTCCGTTTCACGCCCGTGGTGGAGGTCGTGGGCTGGCAGGTCCTGGGTGGCCTGGCCACCTATTCAGAGAACGGGCGGGCCAGCGGGCTCGAGAGCGAGGACGCAACGGGCACCATGATCCTCAACGTGAAGACCGGCGCACGGATCGGCCTGGGCGGACACGACCTCTTCGCCGGGATCGGCTTCGCGCTGACAGAGGACGTCTGGTACGACCAGATCATCCGGGTGGAGTACCGCTGGGATCTGTGACCCGACTCACCGCCGTCCGGTGAGCACGAAGGGCGCCCAGTGGTACGGGGAGCTCCACTCGCCGGTGGCGCGGACCTCTCGCTTCGCGTCCCGGAGCGCCCGCGCGTAGTCCACCGCTTCGCCGCCGGCCGCCGCGGTGAGCACCTGACGGAAGAAGTGGCCGATCAGCGCCGCGGTGGAATCGTCGTTCACCTGCCACTGGGTGGCCACCACGCGCCGGGCCCCGGCGACCAGGAAGCCACGGGACAGGGCGAAGACGCCTTCCCCCAGAACGGTGGTCCCGATGTTGGTCTCGCACGCCGATAGCACCGCCAGCTCGAGCTCCGGCAGCCGGATCTCGTAGACCTCGTGGAGCTGCCACAGGCCGTCGTCTTCCGGCCGGAAAGACCCGTTCGGCGGTGGCGTGAGGGCCAGCGACGCGAACAGGGACCCACGACGCTGGTCGACCAGGCCGTGGGTGGCCAGGTGCACGAAGCGTTTCCCGGGCAGCGCGTCCCGGAGATTTCGCTCCGTCGCGTCCGGCCCGGCCAGGACCTCGAGCTGGCCGGTCAAGCGGGCCTCTGCGAGGGTCTCCTCGATCGCGCGGCTCTCCCGGGCCGTACCCGGCAGCGGGACCAGCGCTCCCACCCAGGACCCGTAACGAGATCGCGTGGGCGTCCCGGAGCTCGAGCCCGCCTCGCCGTCCGACGGGGCGGTGTCGGCCCCCGGATCCGCCGGACCGCTTCCCTGGGCGAAGACAGGGTCCGAAAGGCTCAGGATCACGGCTCCCGTGGACGGGTCCGGATACGGCTCGGGCCGCTGCTCGATGTTGTGGAGTGCCGTGGCCGACGCGGCGTACCGGATCACGGGCCCGCCGTCCAGCCAGTACTGGATGGAGTCGCCGGGGACCGGGACCTTGAGCGCCTCGAACGGCAGCCCGTGGAGTGCGCCGTCGGGTACGATGATCGTTTCTCGGGCCTCCGCGATGCGGGTCCACAGGGAGTCCGGCACCAGCAGGGCCCGCAGCAGCGCCAGGGACTGGGGCCTGCGTCCGGCCATGGACACGCCCCGGTCGGGTCCGCCGCCCCGGACGAGGGCCGACAGACCGGGGATCCCGGCTGCCGGGTCGCCGGCGATGGCCCGCTCCACACCTCCCGCCGTCAGCGGCCCGGGCTCGAGGCCGATCCGTGCCCCGAGCTCCGCCGATACGCTCAGGAGATGGGCCGTGGCTTCCTCCCCCGGCGGCGGGACCACGAATACCGCGCTGCCATCCGACCCGAGCTGGTAGAGCAACAGAAGGCCGTCGTCGGGGACCAGCCGGCGCTGCACGTCCCGGAGCGACGCCGGCTCGCCACCGGCGGTGATCATGTCCCGCCAGAGCGGGCTCGCGGTCTTGATCTCGTGGTAGACCTGCCGGTATGCCCGGTCCGCCATGCGCAGTGAATCCGTCAGTCGCTCCGCCCGACGGGTTCGCTCCGCGGTTCCCAGGTCGGTCCGGCTCCGCACCGCGGCCAGCCGGTCCTGGTACTCGGCGATGCCCGCTCTGGCCTCCTGTTCCCGCGCTTCAAGCTCCTCACGTACACGGGGTGGAATGGAGCTCCGGATATCGATCCGGCCCGCTGCGAGCTGGTCCAGCAGCACCCGGGCCCGGCCCCGCTCGGCCACCTCGAAGGCGTCCTCCAGCTCTCCGGCCTCCAGAAGCCACAGGACCATCCGGTCGAAGTGCTCGGCGTACCGTCCGAAGAACCGGGCCCGGGCCTCCTCTCCACCGCCCACCTGGGGGCGGAGCTCTTCCGCCGAGAGCAGGGCCTCCTCCAGGTCTTCGAGCGCGGCGTGGTCGCGGCCGGCACGACGAAGCACCGTCGCCCGCAGGGCATAGGCCTGGATCCGTTCGGCCGGATACAGGGGCACACGGTCCAGGATCGCGATGGCCCGACCGATCGCCTCCTCGGCCTGGTCCAGCCGCTCCTGCCTCAGACGTAGATGGGCGAGGTTCATGAGCGCCAGGGCCACGTCGGGGTGATCCGGACCGAGCGCCGCCTCCAGGATCGAAACGGCCCGGGTGTGGAGGGCTCCGGCGTCCGCGAACCGGCCCTGCTCGTCCCGCAGAAGCCCGAGGTGGCTCAGGGTCAGCGCCACATCCGGATGGTCGGGGTCCGCGGCCTCGAGCAGCGCGAGGGCTCTCTCGTGCAGCCGCTCCGCCT
>CAYMLW010000287.1:5007-5863 GCA_964391035.1 uncultured Gemmatimonadaceae bacterium | reverse complement strand
TCGGAGGTGTAGACGACGAGCGTCTGGTCGGCGAGGCCGGCGCGCTCCAGCGCGTCCAGCACGCGGCCGACGTTCCGGTCCATGGTCCGCACGACCCGGAGGTAGTCCTTGATGTAGCGCTGGTAGCGCCAGCGCACGTCCTCTTCACGCGACAGCGACGGCCCCACGTCCCGGTACCAGGCGTTCCCCGCCGCGTAGGCCCGCTCCCACGCCGCTCGCTGTGGGTCGGTCAGGTCGTCGGGCCATTCGAGCTTGAGGTCCCGGTCGAAGAGGTCGAGGGTCAGCGACATCTCGGGGTCGGCGGCCGGGGAGGCGCGGCCGGCGGCGTCGTCCCAGAGGGTGGCGGGCTCGGGGATCAGCGTGTCGCTGAACAGCGCCAGGTCCTCGGGCCCCGGGTCCCAGAACCGGTGGGGCGCATTGAACTGCAGCATCAGGAGGAACGGCTGGTCGGAGCCCGCCGGAAAGTCCGGACCGCCTCGTCCCCCGACCTCGGGTGGGGTGCGGTGGGCGGGCTCCCCCAGGTCCCCCAGGTCCCCCAGGTCGGGTGGGGCGGAGTGGCCGGGGTCCCTCGTATCGGAGGCTGGGTGGCGGGTGGCGAGCCACGCGAGGGCCCGGTCGGTGATGACGTCGGTGGTGTAGCCCTCGTGGCGGGCGGAGTCGCCGTCGCTCACGAGCAGCGGGTTGTAGTACGACCCCTGGCCCCGGAGGATCTCGTAGTGGTCGAAGCCGGCGGGGTCGGCCTTGAGGTGCCACTTCCCGAACAGGACGGTCTCGTAGCCGGCGTCGCGGAGCAGGCGCGGGAAGGTGACCGTGGTCGGGTGGAGCGGCTCGACGTTGGTCATCACGCCGTTCAGGT
>CAYMLW010000287.1:0-4997 GCA_964391035.1 uncultured Gemmatimonadaceae bacterium | reverse complement strand
TACTGCCCCGTCAGCACCGTGGCCCGGCTGGGCGCGCAGATCGAATTGGTCACGAAGGCATTGGCGAAGAGCACGCCGTCGGCCGCCAGCCGGTCGAGGGCCGGCGTCTCCGGGAGCCGGGCGCCGTACTCGAGGTGGGGCCGGTAGGCCGAGAGGGCGTGGGCCGCGTGGTCGTCGGAGAAGAGGAAGACGATGTTCGGTCGCGAGATCGGCTGCTCCGCGTGCCGCACCCCCGACGCGGGAGGTGTCTGGGCCGGAGCGGCGCACCCGACGCCCATCAACAACAGGGCGCAGAGGATCATCCGGGGCTGTGCAGGCATGGGGTCCGTTCGAAAGAGTGGGCTGTCGGGAATCGGGCATCGGAGAGCTGAAACCGGGTGACCGGCGGCGGGCCGGAACCCGGTGAAGACCGGGCGGGCCGGAGCACGCGTCGCGGGCGGACACCACCCGATCCGACTGCGATTCCCGACCCCGACGGCTAGCGACGATCGGTACGACTTCGACTCTGACCTCGCAATACCCCCACGGGGAATCGAACCCCGGTCTCCTGGCTGAGAACCAGGTATCCTAGGCCACTAGACGATGGGGGCCCAAGCAGCCCCATATGATAGATGGCTACGTCGCGGGGTCAACCCTCGATGGCCTCGACCACCGCCCAGCCGAGGAGCGGGATCATGATCTCGTGGTGGCCGGTGATCTGGAAGCCCTCGCCGCCGCCGGTCCGGGTCGGCCGTTCGACCACGTTCATGCGGGGACGATAGTGGCGGACCATGTCGAGGTCGACGGCGGTGAACGCGCCGGGGGCGCCGTGGTCCAGGTTGCGGCACACGGTCAGGGCCTTTAGGAAGACCTCGGGCATGACCACGGCGGAGCCGAGGTTCAGTACGACGCCGCCCTCGAGCCGCTCCATGGCGGCCGCCAGGCGCCGGAAGTCCCGATGGCTCGCGGCGCCCGTGGCCGCGCCATCCATGGCGGGGTGCTGATGGATGATGTCGGCGCCGATGGTGGTGTGGACGGTGAAGGGCACGCCCAGGCGGCGAGCGGCCAGGAGGATCGAGCGGTCGGGGTGGGCGAGGTCGTCGCGCCGATCGAGGGCCACGGCCAGCGCCTCGCCCAGGCCCTGATCCGCGGCGGCGCCTGCGGTGATGGCCTCGTTCATCTCGCGGCCGGTCTCCTCGGCCATGCCGAAGGTGCCATCGGCGAGCCCGGCCTCGACGTCCTCGCTGGTCCCGCCCCAGCGAGCCATCTCGTAGTCGTGGATCACCGCCGAGCCGTTGCTGGCCAGGTGGGTGATCACGCCCCGCTCCATGAGGTCGATGAGGATCGGACCCACGCCCGTCTTCACCACGTGTCCGCCGAGCATGGCGATGACGGCCCGATCGCCCCGGGCCGCGTCCGCGATGGCGTCGACCACCGCCCGGAAGCTGCGGGCTTCGAGGATGTCGGGGAGTGAGTCGATGAAGGAGCGGAAGGAGCGGTCGTCGGCTGGAGGTCGGGCGAAGTGGTCGGCGCGGACCTTGTCGGGACGCTCGTTGACGGGGACCGTGCGGACCCGGGAGAGGTCGACCTCGCGCCCGGTCACGGATCGCCATCCCGCCGGGGCCGGAGCCGCTCGCCGGCGGTGTAGCCGGTAAGGGTGAGTCCGAGGCGTCCGATGATGGGGACCCTCGAGGTCAGCTTCACCGGGATCCGGCGCCAGTCGTCGGTGAAGTAGATCTCCGCCTCACCACCCTGACCGAAGAGCCCATCGGTGTTGATGATGGGCTGCACCACGACGACGGGGATCGCGTCGCCGTTCGGGTTCGTCATGACCTCCCGGCGCAGCACCTTCAGGGTGACCGGGTTCCCCGACTCGGAGAAGTACCGATTCAGCGTGTAGCTCTTGCCGGGCGAGAGGTCGAGGGTCCGGGCGTAGTAGAGGAACGAGACATCGTCGAGCGGTGTGGGCGAGCCGAGGGGCTTCTCCTCGCCCGTCTCCGGTCGGCGATAGACCATCCGCTCGGGGTAGAACTCGTACTGCTTGTCGGCCCTGTAGTTGATCTCGTGCTGCTTCTTGGTGAAGCGCCGCGAGAAGAGGCCGGCCACGTCGAACCACGACTCGAAGGTGTCGTCCACCTTCCCGACGAGGACCTTGCCGAACAGGTTGAATCGCAGGTGGTACGTCAGGTGGCCGTCGACCTCGGTCGTGCCGACCACCTCCATGGATCCTTCGCCCACCTTGCCGAGGATGCCCAGGGTGACCGAGTACTCGGCGCGCTCGCCGGGGCCGAAGGGCACGCGGGCCACCCGGACCGGCGCGTCGTCACCGTTCTGGGCGGCGAGGGCCCCGCCGGAAAGGGCCGCCGGGGCAGGACCCGGGCCCGAGCCGGCGGTCGAGGCCAGGGGTGCCACCAGGAGCCCGGCCAGGGCCAGGGCGGCGCCAGGGAACCAGCGGGCGGAACGATGCTTCATGCCGACCCCCGGATGGCCCGGCGCTCGGACCGGAGCAGGCGCAGCAGCTCCCTGGAGACCCGGACGGGGTGGAACCGACTCTCCCGCTGGAGCCGGCCGTACCGGAGGTGGACGTCGACCGCCTCGGTCCGGCGGGCGTGCGGCGCGACGCGCCGGAGCAGCTCGGCATTGGCGGCCCAGCCGTCGGTGGTCAGGAGCCGGCCGGGATTGTGTTCCAGCGTCTTGACGAGGGACATGATCCGGTATGCCCGGAACCCGGACAGGACATCGCCCTCGGCGTCGCCGCCATGGAGCCTGCGCAGCAGGTAGTGCCAGGCGCGTCGTGTCCAGCGGATCGGGCGGGGCGTTTCCTGCGGCTCGAGGTGGACGTGTCCGGTGACGACATCGGCTCCCCCCTCGATCCGCTTGACCAACGTCGCGATGTCCTCGGGCTCGTCGGTGAAGTCGGCCTGGATCGTGACCACCACGTCCCGCTTCGGATACGGCGCCCGCTGGACGGCCTCCCGGACCAGCGCCTCGAGCGACCGGCCGTAGCCCTGCCGGCGGTCGTGGCGACGCACATGGACGGGCATGATCCGGGTGTACGGCTCGATCACGTCGGGCGTACCGTCGGTGGAGGCGTCGTCCACGACAAGGACCTCGTAGTCCCGGTCGAACTCGGCCATCACTTCCCGGATCTTCCACAGGACCACCCCGATGGTCCGCTCCTCGTTGTACGCCGGTATGCAGATGTAGATCACGCCGTGCTCGCTTCCCTCGTCTCCGTCCCGTTACCCCCGCTCGACTCATACCCCCCGGACCCCCGGTCCCGTTCCGGCGGCGCCGTCTTCCAGCGACGGTGCTGCCAGAAGTACTGGCCCGGGCTCTCCCGCACAACGGCCTCCAGCGCGGCCGTGAGAGCGGCGGTCAGGACCTCGACCCGGGTCTCCGGATTGCCCTCGGGAGCCGGCACCCTGCGGATCTCGCCGTGGTAGCCGCCGTCCGGCCGGCGCGTCGCGAAGCCTACGTAGATCGGCGCACCGGATCGGATCGCCAGCAGCGCGGGCCCCCGGTGCGTCGAGGCGAGCCGGCCGAAGAACGGCACGAACACGCCACCGCTCCGGGCGTCCTGGTCGGCCACGAGCGCCACGGATCGGCCCTCTGCCAGGGAATCCAATGCCGCCCGGGTCGCCCCGCCCGTGTAGATGACCCTCATCCCGAGCTGCTCACGCATCTCCCGCATCCATCGGTCCACCAGCGGGTTCCGCTGTCGCTTCGCCACCACGTCCAGGGGGAACCCCCGCGTGGCGACATTCGCTCCCGCGATCTCCCAGTTGCCGAAGTGGCCGGTGACGATGATCGCGCCCTTCCCCGCTTTCAGGCCCTCCTCGAGGGACTCGAGGCCGTGGGCGTCGGTGGCGGCCACCACGTCCTCGGGCCCGAGCCGCGAGAGCCGAAGGATGGCCATGGCCTCTCGCGCCAGATGGGCATACGAGCGCAGCGCGATGGCCTGGCGCCACGCGTCGCTCCTCCCCGGGAACGCATGCCGGAGCTGGTCGTCGACCACGTCGGCGCGCAGTCCCGCGCGGTAGGCCAGCCGGCCGAGTCCGGCGGCCAGCCGCTCCGAGAAGCGCCGGCCGAGGAGCCGGTCGATCCCGCCGGCGAGACGGAGGAGCCCGTACTCGATGCGGTGTCGGATCCACCGCCTCCGGCTCATCGGTCGCGGAAGCCCGTCCGGAGGAACGAGTAGCGGCTGCCGTCCGGGGCGATGTCGAAGATCCGGTAGCCGACGCCCCTCAGCGACGCCACCATCGCCTCCACCCGCGCCCTTCGGTCCGACAGCTCGTCGGGGATGGAGATGAGGAGCTGGCGAATGTCGATGGGTCCCTCCACGATGTCGTGGGCCGCGGTCAGCGCCGAACCCTGGTTCAGCTTGACCAGACTCAGCCGGTGGTGGCCGTGGGTCTCGAGGATCCCCCCGAGCCGCCGGATCTCGGCGCCCCGGGGCCCCTGGCCGGTCACCGCCGGTCTCGGCTCGGCCCCGACACGCACGGGCGCCAGTCGGAATCGCTCGAACAGCTCGCCGTCGGCCTTGACCGCGTCGGCCAGACCGGGGTCGAACATGTAGATGCGGGCATCGAGCCGGTCCAGCAGCAGCCGCTCCAGGACCAGGTCGCCGCCCATGTCGAACGAGTAGACCACGTCGCCGGGCGCCACGAGCTGCGGCAGGATCCGCCACCCGCCCCAGACCTCGGCATCGACGCGGAGGTCCACGCGCGTGCGCGGCTCGATGCCTCGCCACTGTCGGAGCCGGCGACCGAGCCGGGGCAACCAGCCCCGGTCCGAGCCGGACCGCGATCCTTCATATGCCATGGTCCCCCTGGCCTTCCGGTTCCGCCGGAAGATACGCATCCCGCGCCTCGTTCGCCCGCCCGACCGGGTAGCGGGCCACGGCCCGATCCACGCGCTCGAGGACCTGCGCCACGGTGATCCGCTCCAGGCGCCCCGACCGCGCCCGGTGGCGGGACGGATCGGGAGACTCCCCCGGGTCGGTGTAGGCATCGACC
>CAYMLW010000286.1:0-5868 GCA_964391035.1 uncultured Gemmatimonadaceae bacterium | reverse complement strand
GGCCCGGCGGGCGGCGCTGGCGGAGCGGATGGGTGAGGGCGCCCTCGTCGCCTTCGGTGCGGTGTACGCGGTGGACTACGACTTCCGGCTGCGCCAGCTCCCGGCGTTCGACTACCTCACGGGGTTCGAGGAGCCGGACGCGGCGCTGGTCCTGGTCCACGAGGACGGGGAGGTCCGGCCGACGCTGTTCACGGCGAGGCCCACGGTCCGTAGCCAGCTCTACGACGGGTTCCGTGAAGAGCCGGAGTCGCTGGCCCGCCGGATCGGCGGCGAGGTCCGGGAGCTGGACGAGGTGGCGTCGTACGTGGACTCGCTGGTGACGGCGGGGCTGCCCCTCTACGAGCTGCGGGACTTCCGGTCGAACGACGCGGCGGCCCGGGACACGGCCACGCGGGGGCGGCTGTTCATGGACGCGCTCGGGGCCCGGCACCCGGGTCTCGAGGTGGGCGACCTGCACCCGGTGGTGGACGCGATGCGGGCGAAGAAGAGCCCGGCGGAGGTGGCGCTGCTGCGTCGGGCGGTAGCGATCACGGATGAGGCCCACCGGGCCGCGCTGCGGGCCATCGAGCCGGGCGCCTGGGAGTACCAGGTCGAGGCGGCCATCGAGCACGCGTTCCGGCACGCCGGCGCGGACGGGCCCGGCTACTCCTCCATCGTCGGCTCGGGGCTCAACTCGACGGTGCTGCACTACGTGGACAACGACCGTCGCATGGAGGCCGGGGACCTGGTCCTCATGGACATCGGCGCGGCGGTGGAGGGCTACTCCGCCGACATCACCCGGACCGCGCCCGTGAGCGGCACATTCACGGCGGACCAGCGGGCGATCTACGAGCTCGTGCTGGCGTCGCAGAAGGCCGCGGAGTCGGCGGTCCGGCCGGGGGCTTCGGCTGCGGCGTCGCTCGGGGCAGCGATGGACGTGCGGCTCCGGGGGCTCGCGGTGCTCGGGCTCATCGAGTCGCCCGGCGCCACCTACGACCCGCCCTGGCCGGTGGACTGCGACGCCCGCCCCGAGCAGTGCCTCCAGGGCATGCTGTTCATGATCCACGGGATCAGCCACGGCATCGGCCTCGAGGTCCACGACCCGGCCCAGTTCTACACCGGCGACGGGACCTTCCAGCCCGGCGATGTCTTCACCATCGAGCCCGGGCTCTACGTGAATGCCGACGTCCTCGACCTGCTCCCGGACACGCCCCGCAACCGGGCGTTCCTCGCGGCGGCGGGCGAGACGATCCGGCGCTACCACGCCATCGGCGTGCGGATCGAGGACGACTACCTGGTGACGGACGACGGCGTGGAACGGCTGAGCCGGGCGCCGCGGGAGGTGGCGGCGGTCGAGGCCGGGATGTGGCGGTAGCGCTCGAGAGTCGAGAGTCGCTTCCAGGACCTGGCGCTCGACCGCCGGGTCCTTCGGGTTGCTCGAGGTAGTGCGAAATCGGTGACCCCGATCCTCCCTACCGATAGGTCAGAACCGCCCGGTCATGCAGCCTCCCGCCGCGCATGACCGCCTCGACCCGGCGCCAGTTGCGCACATCGGCCAGTGGGTCCGCCGTCAGGACCAGGAGGTCGGCGACCTTGCCGGGCTCCAGCGTCCCCAGGTCTTCGGCGCGGCCCATGGCGCGGGCGGCGTTGCGGGTGCCGGCGACGAGGACCTCCATCGGGCTGAGCCCGGCGTCCGCCATGGCCTCGAGCTCGAGGTAGATGGACGGGCCGTGGAGGGTCAGCGGATTGCCGGCGTCGGTGCCGAGGACGATGGGGATGCCGGCATCGCGGACGCGGCGGAGGTTCTCGGCCATGGTGGCCTGGCCCTCGGCCACCCTGGCCCGGTAGGCGTCGAGGGCGCCGGCGGGTGGGGCGCCGGGCAGGCGGTCGGTGGCCCGGGCCTTCTCGAGGGAGACGGGGTCGACGCAGGCGAGGTCGTCGCCGTAGGCGGCGTCGTCGAAGGCGCGCGACGCGAGCTGGACGTAGCCGTCGCGGACCACGAGGGTCGGGTTGTAGAGGGTGCCGGCGGCGCGGGCGTCGTCGAGGAAGCGGTCGTCGACCACGGCGTCATCGACGCTGTGGACGAGCAGCCGGGCGCCGTTCTCGACGGCGACGGTGGCGTCCCAGATCCCGGTGGCATGGACGATGAGCGGCACGCCGGCGGCCCGGGCCCCCGCCGCGGCGGTCTCCATCCGGGCCCGGAGCGCCGCCGTGTCGGAGCGGGCGTCCACGAGGAACCAGACCTTCACCGCGCTGGTCCCGTTCGACACGAGGTAGTCGACGCCGGCCTCGACGGCCGAGTCGGTGGGGATGTGGACGAACTGACGCTCCGCCGGCAGGTTGAGCCAGTGGTCGCGGGTCGAGAGGAGCGGCCCCGCCGCCTCGATGTGGGGCATGACGACGCTGCCCTCTGACCACGCCCGAAGCCCCCACGTCCACGGGTAGCCGCCGACGTCGAAGGTGGCGGTGACGCCCGAGCAGAGGTAGCTGCGGCCGAGCACGTCCGGGTGCGTCTCGAGCCACTGGACCGTCTCCTCGTACGGGAAGGCCGACCGCAGATCCAGCGCATCCGGTCGGCCGTCGGCCCACCCGGTCTGGGAGTAGTGGACGTGGGCGTCGATCAGGCCCGGCGTGATCCAGCGGCCGGTGACGTCGACCCGCCGGGCGTCGTCCGGGACCGGGCAGTCGGCCGGGGCCCCCGCGCAGACGATCTCGCCGGCCCGGACCAGCACGACGGCGTCGGGAACGGCCGGCCCGCCGGTGCCGTCGATGAGGGTGCCACCGACGAGTGCGGTGGGCGGCCCGGCCGCCCCACCAGCGGCCTCGGCCGGGTCCGGCACCTCGCCGGGCGGCACCGGACCGCCGGGGGCCGCGCAGGCGGTGGACAGAAGAGCGACGAGGGCGGAGAGGCTGCTCGCGGTACGTGTCATGATGTCCGAGGGATGGTCGGAGGAATCTCGGGAACGGCGTACGGATGCTACACACGTACGACCTTTCCCGGCCGGGGGCCAGGCCCGGTTCCGGTCCCGGCACGGCCGGCCTCACGGCCCGGCCAACCGGGCCTGAACCCGCGGCCGCCCTTCCGCCTGTCCGCCCGCAACAGTAGAGTGACGCTGTCGGCGGACCACTGTCCCACTCAGCGACTGCGATCCCGATGCGCCCGATCGAATCAGCCCCCGACACCCGGGCCACCCTGGCCGGAACGCTCCAGCCCATCCGCTCCAGGGGGATGATGCGCCTCCTGGTCCTCCTGTGGGCGCCTGCCCTGCTCGCCGCCTGTGCCCGGCCGACCGCGGAGGGCCCGGCCCCCGTGACCTCCGGCGAACCCGACCAGGCCGCCGCGACGACCTCCGTCCGCGACATGCCCGCACCCGGGGAGCTCGAGGCGGAGCTTCGGGCGCTGGTGGACGGGTTCCGCGGGGAGATCGGGATCTACGCCCGTCGCCTGGAAAGCGGGGCGGGCAGCCCCGGGATCTGGACCGCCGGCGCAGGGTGGGACCGGTCCGGCGGCGCCGCAGTGGGGGATGCGACGGCGACGGGCGAGATGGCCACGGCGGAGGCGGTGGCCATCGCCGCCGACGAGATCTACCCGACCGCGAGCATGGTGAAGGTCCCGCTGCTGATCGGGCTCATGGAGAAGGTGGAGGCGGGCGAGGTCGCGCTGGACGACCGGCTGGTCTACGAC
Source organism: uncultured Gemmatimonadaceae bacterium (assembly GCA_964391035.1). Taxonomy (GTDB): domain Bacteria; phylum Gemmatimonadota; class Gemmatimonadetes; order Longimicrobiales; family RSA9; genus JAWVYT01. The sequence goes on along the minus strand of CAYMLW010000286.1, from coordinate 2,204 downwards.
GACTCGCTCTTCTACCCGAGCGAGGGTGACGTCATCAACAAGCTGCGGCCCGGCGAGACGATTTCGTTGGAAACCCTGGCCGTCCAGATGATCGTCCGGAGCGACAACACGGCGAGCCTCTGGATCCAGGGACTCGTGGGCGGCGCGACGGTGAACGAGTGGCTGGCCGCACGGGGCTTCGATCACACGCGCGTCAACTCCCGGGTCGAGGGCCGCCGCGGCGACTGGGAGGTCTACGGTTGGGGCCAGAGCACCCCCCGGGAGATGGCGCGGCTGCTGACGATGATCCGGAACGGCGAGGTGGTCAGCGACGAGGCGTCGAAGTGGATGTACCGGCTTCTGAGCCGGGCCTGGTGGCCGGACGGGGCGACGTCGCAGATCCCGGCGAGGGTGAACGTGGCGTCGAAGCCGGGGGCCGTGAGCGCGGCCCGATCGGAGGTAATGGTGGTCAATGCTCCCGCCGGCGACTACGTCCTCTGCATCATGACCCGGGAGCAGGAGGACACGAGCTGGGCGTACGAGAACGAAGGGGAGGCGCTGATCCGGGCGGTGTCGCGGGCGGTCTGGGAGGCGTGGGGGTACCGAGAACCAGGGAACTGAGATCTGGACACTGCCTTCGATCCGGTCGAGCAGCTCGGGGGCGACGAGACCGGCTGCCCGCGCTACGCGGCTTCGCCGCTCGAAGGGGAATGTCGCTCCGATCGTCCCTCGACGGGCACCCGCAGCACGAAGCGACTGCCTTCTTCCAGCCGGCTTTCGACGCCGATGACGCCGCTCAGCTCGGAGGCGGCGTGGCGAGTGAGGAGATCCCGGTCGGTGCGGATCTCCGCTTCGTCGGCCTCGCAGACCAGCCCAGCCGGAGCCCCTTCTCCTCGGCCTGGTCCCGGACCTGGTCCACGACGACATCGAGCCAGTCCCGGAGCTGAACGCCTTCCCGGGTCTGGGTGCGCTCGCCGGGACCGCACCCCTGTATCTGGTCCGGAGAGGCTGCCTGGCCGGGGGGCCTCGGGTGTGTCCCGGGGCCTCGGGTGCGCCGCGGAGCCAGCTCCAGCCGGACCGACAGGGCCGTCGTTATCCGTGGCCTCCGTCGTCCTCCGTGATCTCCGTGGTGAGCAGTTTCCAAGCCTGGGCGACGAACCGGAGGCTGGCCAGCGACTCTCGGGCCCGCCGGCCCATCGCTTGCAACTCGATTGGGGCGACGACGACGGAACCGAACCGGGCGGGAGGACGACATGTTGAAGAAGCTGACGAAGCTGGTGGCATACACGAAGGCGCCGAAGAAGACCTTCGCGGTGCTCCACCCGATCAAGGCGATCAAGTGGGGCGCGGGGCTGTACCTGGCGAAGGTGCTGTGGGACGGGCTGTTCGCGAAGAACCGCACGGCGTAGTGGGCTCCGGCATGCGACGCCTCAGCGTCCTCGCCACCTGCTGCTTCTCGTCGCCGGTCGTGGCCAGCGGCCGGAGCCGGAGGAAGTGGAGCCCGAGCCGGACCACATGACGGCCGCCGCTGCGGGGCGGCGACACCATCGACCGCAACTTCATCCGCTGCAACTTCCCGATCGCCACGGACCTGCGGGCCAGCCCATGGAACGGGGGACGAGCGGCGATCTGGCGTTCCACACCGACCGGCTCACCCAGCGCGTGGCCGCGCCGCGGGAGACGCCGTACACCCGGCACACGTTCGCCCGGGAGCGGCTGGCCGACGAGTGTCGACTGAGGTCGGGGCTGATCGACGCGGACGACCCGGGATCGCAGGCCTCAGCCACGGGGATACGGGCCGCTCATTGAGGCCGAGGCCCGGGACCACTAGGTTCCGTGCCCGATCGCGCAGAGAACCCGGCAATCGAGGCCCGTGAACATCCTGATCGTCGAATCCGCAGCGAAGGCCCGGACGCTTCAGTCGTACCTGGGAGAGGGCTGGAACGTCGTGGCCACGGGCGGGCACGTCCGGACCCTCCCGGACAACCGGAAGCTCCACGGGAAGGACGCGTCGAAGGCGTTCTGGGCGAACCGCCCGGACCGGCTCCCGGACCCGCCGTGGGTCTGGACGGAGCGCGGCGAGGCGGCCGTGCGGAAGGTCGTCGACGAGGCCGGCGGGGACCCGGTGTTCTGGATCGCGACCGACCCGGACCGGGAGGGCGAGTTCATCGCCTGGTCGCTGGAGCCACTCCTCGAGAAGCACGGCCCCACGAACCGGGTCACCT